>CAXTTS010000062.1:0-15794 GCA_964247265.1 uncultured Sphingomonadaceae bacterium | reverse complement strand
CTGACCATCGTCGACAATGGCCGCGGCATCCCCGTGGACCCGCACCCGAAATTCCCCGGCAAGTCCGCTTTGGAGGTGATCCTCACCACGCTCCATTCGGGCGGCAAGTTCAGCGACAAGGCCTATGCCACCAGCGGCGGCCTGCATGGCGTCGGCGTCAGCGTGGTCAATGCGCTCTCCTCCGACACGGTGATCGAGGTGGCGCGCAACAAGGAGCTGTTCCGCCAGACCTTCGCGCGCGGCCTGCCCACCTCCGGCCTGCAGAAGGTCGGCCCCGCGCCCAACCGGCGCGGCACCAGCGTTGCCTTCACGCCGGACAGCGAGATCTTCGGCGGCGCCGCGCATTTCAAGCCGGCGCGGCTCTACCGCCTCGCCCGCTCAAAGGCCTATCTGTACGCCGGGGTGGAGATACGCTGGCGCTGCGACCCCTCCGTCATCGGCGACGACACGCCGGCGGAGGCCGTGTTCCAGTTTCCCGGCGGCTTGGCGGATCATCTACGCGAGCAGGTCGCCGCGCGCGAATGCGCGACGAGCGAGTTCTTTTCGGGCCGTCAGGATTTCCCCAACGCCCAGGGTTCGGTCGAATGGGCGGTGGCGTGGCCCTTATGGTCCGATGGCTCGTACAGCTATTATTGCAACACGATCCCCACCCCCGATGGCGGCACCCACGAACAGGGCCTGCGCGCCGCGATCGTGAAGGGGCTACGTGGGTTCGCCGATCTGACCGGGCAGAAGAAGGCCAAGGATCTCGCGCCCGAGGACGTGATGACCGGCAGCGAGCTGATGCTTTCCGTCTTCATCCGCGATCCGCAGTTCCAGAGCCAGACCAAGGATCGCCTCACCAGCCCGGAGGCGGCGGGTCTGGTCGAAAAGGCGGTGCGCGACCATTTCGATCATTTCCTCGCCGATAATATGGAGCGGGGCAAGGCGCTGCTCGGCTATGTCCTCGATCGCATGGACGAGCGGCTGCGGCGCAAGGCAGAGCGCGAGGTCAAGCGCAAGACGGCGACCTCGGCACGCAAGCTGCGCCTGCCGGGCAAGCTCACCGACTGTGCGAACGACGATCCCAAGGGCACGGAGATCTTCATCGTCGAGGGCGATTCGGCAGGTGGCTCCGCCAAGCAGGCGCGTGATCGCAAGACGCAGGCGATCCTGCCGATCCGTGGCAAGATATTGAACGTCGCTTCCGCCAACGCCGCCAAGATCGCCGGCAACAGCGAGATCGCCGACCTGATCCAGGCGCTCGGCTGCGGCACGCGCGATCGCTGCATCCCGGACAATCTCCGCTACGAACGCGTCGTCATCATGACCGATGCCGATGTCGACGGCGCGCATATCGCCACGTTGCTGATGACGTTCTTCTTCCAGGAAATGCCGGAACTGGTGCGGCGCGGCCACCTCTACCTCGCCCAGCCGCCGCTCTATCGGCTCGTATCGGGCGCGAAGAACGCCTATGCGCGCGACGATGCCCATCGCGCGCAGCTGGAAAAGACGCTGTTCAAGGGCAAGAAGGTGGAGGTCAGCCGGTTCAAGGGCCTTGGCGAAATGAACCCGATCCAGCTGCGCGAGACGACGATGGATCCGCGCACGCGCGGCATGCTCCGCGTTACCCTGCCGCAGGAATATGAGGAGCGCGCCGGTGTACGCGATCTCGTCGACCGGCTGATGGGCAAGCATCCGGAGCACCGCTTCGCCTTCATCCAGGCCAATGCCGCGCAACTTGACGAGGCGGCGATCGACGCCTGAACGGCAATGTTCACGCGGTGAACGGAATGTGCTACCAAGTGTGTGAAGCTTGGGAGCGTGCGCATGGCCGATTCGCCCTGGTCGATACTGTCACCCTGGTCGCAGACGATCGGTCGTTTCATCAACGAGCCTGTGACCAACTGGCAGCGTTTCTTCAATCCGCAGGTGGTCTTCAACTACAACCCGCAGGACGAGCCGGTCGAAGCCCACGTGCTCTCGCGTGTTGGCAGCTATGGCAGCCAGCTCGGCAAGCTGATCGACGTGATCGACATCCTTCAGCGATCACTCGATCGCAGCATCCTCACAGCGCCGCAGCGGGAGGCGCTCACGGCGTTCGACAGGCTGCGCGATTCGGCCGAGCAGGCGGTGGACGATTTTCGCGGGCGGATCGGCGCGGACGATATCGTCGCGGCCGCCGCCGCGCTGCGCAAGCGCGATCCTGCGGCGGCCGGCGTGCTGCGTGACAAGCTGAACCTGACGCTCGGCGACGAGCAATCGCGCTGAGGACGCGATCTCAGGCGATCAGTCGCATCCGGCGATCGTCCATATCCACGATCGGCAATGCTTCGAAGGCCGGCTTGGCGAAGTAATAGCCCTGAATGTAGCGCACGCCGATCGCGCGCAAGGCCCGCAGCTCGGCTTCGGTCTCGATCCCCTCGGCGATCACCGTCATGCCCAGCGCGGCGCACATCTTGACGACGCCGTCCACGATCATCCGGCGCGGCAGGCTGTCGGCGATCCCGCGGATCAGCTCCATGTCGAGCTTCACCATATCCGGCTGGAAGCGCGCGAGCAGGTTTAGCCCGGCATGGCCCGCACCGAAATCGTCGAGAGCGGTGCCGAATCCCATTTTCTGATAGGTCGCGATGATGTTCGCCACGTGGGAGGGATCCACCATCTCCTCATTCTCGGTGAACTCGAAGATCAGGCGATCCGTCGGGAAATCATTCGCCCGGGCCGTCTTCAGGGTCAGCTGGATGCAGGCCGCCGGCGAATAGACGGCGTTCGGCAGGAAGTTGATCGAAAGGCGGGCCGGTCCGTTCAGCAATCCCGCACGCGTCGCCGTCTCGATCGCCTTGACCCGGCATTGCTGGTCAAAGGCGTAGCGGTTCGCGTCCGTCACCTGGCTCAACACGCTGTAGGCGCTCTCGCCGGCCGGGCCGCGCACCAGCGCCTCATAGGCGAAGGGCACACCCTCCTGGATATTCATGATGGGCTGAAACGCCATCGCGAACGTGAAGCTGACGGCTTCTCCGTCGCGGCATCCCGAGCATTTCACCGGCTGAGCGGCGGTTGATGGTGTTTCCTGGCGCATAGGTTCTTGCCTAGCGGGCAAGCCGTTAAAAAAACGTCCTTAAACTATATCAAGCGTCAGGGCGGTCACGAGCGCACGCACCTTCTTCTGACGCCATTGCGGCAGCGGCGCGATGAGCCAGTAGCCAAGCGACGA
The DNA here is from genome assembly GCA_964247265.1 of uncultured Sphingomonadaceae bacterium. Lineage (GTDB taxonomy): Bacteria > Pseudomonadota > Alphaproteobacteria > Sphingomonadales > Sphingomonadaceae > Alterirhizorhabdus. The sequence goes on along the minus strand of CAXTTS010000062.1, from coordinate 12,598 downwards.
TGGCGCGCACGATCCCGCGCGAACCACACGCCCCGTCGCGATATCGCCTTCCGCCAGTAACGCGGGCACACAGGCGCGACCGAAGCCGGCCGCCGCCGCATCGATGGCGAGGCCGGCATCGGCGACCGTTATCAGGGCGGCGCCCTCCTGCTCCGGGCAGCCGGGCCAGCCGATCGCCGCATCGCCCCCGTTCGGACCGGCGACGACGACATGGCCGGTCCGCCCCAGCGCCAGCCCCTCATGCTCGCCGGAGCCGTCGCCGAAGCGGATCGCCAGATCCAGATTCGCTTGGGTGAAATCCAGTTCGTCGTCGCCGCCGAGCAGCACGAAACGAAGCTCCGGATCGGTCCGGCCATAAGCGGCCAGCCTCGGCCCGAGCCACTTCGCCGTGAAATCGCGCGGCGCCGCGATCGTCAGCGTCTTGCTCGATTGCCCCGCCTGCATCGCCCGCACCGCTTCCTCGAACTGGAGGAAACCCGCCCGTAGCGCGGCCAGCCCGGCACCTCCCTCGGGCGTCAGCTCCAGCCCCTTGGCGGTGCGGCGGAAGAGGACGACGCCGAGCGTGTCCTCCAGCGCCCGGATCTGCTGACCGACTGCTGCCGGCGTCACTGCCAGTTCGTCGGCCGCCCGGGTGAACGACAGGTGCCGCGCTGCCGCATCCAGCACGCGCAGGCCGTTCAGCGGCAGATGGGTGCGCTTCACGAGCCCTTCCCTACCGCGCTACCGCAGGACCGATCAGCGGGAAGCGCGGGATCGCGGCTTCGAAGCTGGTGCCGTCCTCGGCGATCATGTGGAAGCTGCCCTCCATCGCACCCGTGGCGGTTTGCAGCGGGCAGCCGGAGACATAATCGTAGCTGGCGCCCGGCTCCACCACCGGCTGCTCGCCCACCACACCCTCGCCGCGCACCTCGTGCCGTGCGCCGCGCCCGTCGGTGATCGTCCAGTGGCGATGCAGCAGCTGCACCGCCGACCTGCCCTCATTCTCCAGCCGGATATGATAGGCCCAGAACCAGCGGCCCTTCGCCGGCTCCGACTGTTCGGGCAGGAAGCTCACGGAGACGCGCACGACGACGCCGCGCGTGGTCGCGACATGGGGGAACAGCATCTTCATCGTGTCGGCGGTGGTCACAGGCCCGCCACCTTCAGCGCGCGATCGAGATCGTCGATGACGTCATCGGCATCTTCCAGCCCCACATTCAGCCGCAGCATCCCCTCGGTCACGCCCATGTCCTCGCGCACCTCTGCCGACAGGCCGGCGTGGGTGGTGGAGGCCGGATGGCACATCAACGAGCGCGAATCGCCGATGTTGTTCGATATGTCGACCAGTTCCAGCGCGTCGAGCAACGCATGCGCCTGGGATCGCCCATCGACGAACATCGACATGATCGTGCCCCCCGCCCGCATCTGGCGCATCGCGAGCGCGTGCTGCGGATGGCTCGGCAGGCCCGGGTAGAGCAGGCGCGGCACCCGTTGATCGAGGAAGGCCGCCACCTTCAGCGCGTTCTCGCTCTGCCGCGTGATCCTGAGGTCGAGCGTCTCCAGGCTTTTCAGCACCACCCACGCGTTGAAGGCCGACAGGGTCGGCCCGGTATTGCGGGTGAAGGACAGCAGGGTTTCGTTGATGAACTTGTCCGTGCCGCACACCGCGCCGGCCAGCACGCGGCCCTGCCCGTCCATCATCTTGGTCGCCGAATAGGCCACCACGTCCGCGCCGAAATCGAGCGGGCGCTGAAGGAGCGGCGTGGCGAAGGCATTGTCCACCACGCTGGTGATGCCGTGCGCCCGCGCGATCGCGCAGACCGCGGCCAGATCGACGACGTCCATCGTCGGATTGGCCGGTGTCTCGAAGAAGAAGACCTTCGTGTTCGGCCGGACCGCAGCCGCCCACGCGTCCGGCTCGCGCGCATCGATGATCGTCGTCTCGATGCCGAAGCGCGGCAGCAGCGTATCGGTCAGCCAGCGGCACGAACCGAAGGCGGCGCGCCCCGCCACGACATGGTCGCCCTGCGCCAGCTGGCAGAGCAGAGCCGCCGTCATCGCGGCCATGCCGGTGGCCATCGTGCGGCAGGCCTCCGCCCCTTCCATCAGCGCGATCCGCTCCTCCAGCATCTCCACCGTGGGGTTTTGCAGGCGCGAATAGGTCATGCCCTTCTGCTCGCCCGCAAAACGGGCGGCGGCATCGGCGGCGCAATCATAGGTGTAGCCGGAGGTGAGGAATATCGCCTCGCTCGTCTCGCCGAAATGCGAGCGCGCGGTGCCGCCGCGGATCGCCTGCGTGGCGGGTCGCCACTTCGACGTGATGCTTCGATCCTGCCCGGCCAGCTTCTTCATGACGGTTCCTTCGTGTCCGCCCGCTTTGCCGCGCGAAGCCGATCCGCGTCAATCCGGGCCTCGCGGATTGACTCCGTGCGCCCGGCTTGGAAATCTGGTCGAAAGCATAAGCGAGGGCTTGGATGACGCAGATACAGGACATTCCGCTGACGACCATCAAGGGTGGGCAGAGCAGCCTCGCCGAATATGGCGGGCAGGTGCTGCTGATCGTCAACACGGCGTCCAAATGCGGCCTCACCCCGCAATATGCCGGGCTGGAGCAGGTGCATGAGAAATATCACGACCGGGGCTTCAGCGTGCTCGGCTTCCCGGCGAACGATTTCGGCGCGCAGGAGCCGGGCACCGATGACGAGATAGTCGAGTTCTGCCTGTCCAACTTCAACATCGGCTTCCCGATGTTTTCCAAGGTGGCGGTCAGCGGAGCGGATCGCCACCCGCTCTACCAGGCGCTGATCGATGGCCAGCCCGCCGCGACCGAGCGGGACTCGGGCTTTCGCGACAAGCTGGCGCGTTACGGCATCGCGCCCGGCGCACCGAGCGACGTGCTGTGGAACTTCGAGAAATTCCTCATCAGCCGCGACGGCAAGGTCGTCGGCCGGTTCACGCCCGACATTACTCCGGACGACCCGCTCATCACGGAGGCGATCGAGGCCGAACTGGCGAAGTGATCCGCCTGTGCGGAGCCGGCCGCGGCTCCGCGTCGGTTCAAAGTGACGTCAGCACCGCCTCACCCAAAGCGGCCGTCCCCATGCTGCCGCCCAGATCGAACGAGCGAGCGCCCTTCGCCAGCGCGTCCGCCACGGCGCGCTCGATGCGATCGGCCTCCGCAGGCATCGTCAGCGAATAACGCAGCATCATCGCGGCGGAGAGGATCGTCGCCAGCGGATTGGCCCTGCCCTGTCCGGCGATATCGGGTGCCGAGCCGTGGATCGGCTCGTACAGCCCCTTGCCCGCGCTATCGAGCGAGGCGGAGGGCAGCATTCCGATCGACCCGACGCACATCGATGCCTGATCGGAGAGGATGTCGCCGAACAGATTGCCCGTCACGATCACGTCGAACTGGCCGGGATTTCGCACCAGCTGCATCGCGGCATTATCGACATACATGTGGCTGAGCGTCACGTCGGGATAGTCGGCCGACACTTCGATCACGATGTCGCGCCACAGCTGCGACGTTTCCAGCACATTGGCCTTGTCGACCGAGCACAGCCGGCGGCCGCGCGCCATCGCCGTCTCAAAGCCGACGCGGGCGATCCGCGCGACCTCATCCTCGTCATAGCTCATCACGTCATAGCCTTCGCGGCGTCCGTCGGGCGTCGTCCGCATCCCCTTCTCACCGAAATAGACGTCGCCGTTCAGCTCGCGCACGATCACCAGATCGATCGCGCGCGCCACTTCGGGCCGCAGCGCGGATGCGTCGGCCAGTTCGGGAAACAGTTTGGCGGGGCGAAGGTTGGCGAACAGCGCCAGTTCCTTGCGCAGGCCGAGGATCGCCTGCTCCGGGCGAAGGCTGCGCTCCAGCCCGTCGCAATCCGGATCGCCGACCGCGCCGAACAGGATGGCATCTGCGCGGAGGGCGAGATCGAGGGTGGCGCGCGGCAGCGGATGGCCGCTCGCCTTGTAGGCGGCGCCCCCGACCGGCGCCTCCTCGAAGGTGAGCGCCGTGCCGCATACGGCGTGCAGCACCTTCACCGTCTCGCTTATGACCTCCGGGCCGATCCCGTCGCCGGGCAGCAATGCTATGAGCATGTCGTCTCCTGTCGTGAGGCGGCCTGCCGGCCACAGCGCGGGCAGGCCATGCCCCGGCGGGGGCCGCGCATCAACCGGTGATGCGCCTGATCCGCTCGATCAGGCGCTCACGAGCGGCCAGCACCGTCGCGCGCCGCTCGACCAGGATGTCGCGGCCGAGGAAGAAACCGGTCAGGCGCAGCCCATCGAGCAGGTCGCCCCATCCCGCCTCGCCACCCGCGATCACGAAAGGCGGAAGCGGCAGCAGCCGCGCCGCATAGTCCAGCCCGGCGTCCCGGCACACCGCACCACCGCTTCTCGGACTGACGAAGGCGAGGTCGTCCCGCGCGCCGGTGGCGACACAGGCGGAGAGATCGAGGCCGAAGCCGAGTTCCGCCAGCAGCAGCAGTTCGTAGCGCACCAGCGCCGCCACCCAGCCGCGCGCGGTGGGCGCCGCCTCCACCGCGGCCAGCACGCCGTCCAGAGCGGCGTGGACCCTGGGATAAGGCTGCGAGTCCGGCAGGGCGACTGCGGCCAGCGCCGTCGCCCAGTCGATCGCCGCCGCGGCCAGCGGCTCGCCGTGCAGCGGCGCGCGGCTGTGGGCCAGTTCGACGGTGAGCGCCGGCAGCTGATCCTCGGTGCGCGCGCGATAATCGGCCTGCACGATGTTGCCGGCGAGGAGCACCGGCCGCAGCCGCCGCGATCGGCCGCCGCGCACATAGCCGGAGCGCAGCCCGTCGGCGGGCGTCAGCAGGCGGGCGATCGCGCCATGTTCGCCATGCGCCAACACAGCGCAAACGATCGCTTCGGTGGACAGGTGCATGTCGCTCGCCTAGCCGCCCGAGGGCTCGAACGCCACGATCGGCGGATCAGGCGGCGGATCAAGCCACCAGCACGGCCTTGCGCTCGAACGCGGCGGCCAGCAGCTTGTGGCGGCGCTCCACCGCCTCGCCGTACAGGGCGCGATCGTTCGGGCGCAGGTGCAGGGTCAGCGCGCCCGGCGTCAGCGTCAGGCGGCTCGACTCCAGCGCCTCGGCGACGCCGCCGCTCAGCCGCTGGCCGACCCGTATCGCCAACCCCCAACGATCCGCCATCGCCCGCTCGGCCGGGGTGCAGAGCCGATCGAGCAAGGGCATCGGCCGGTCGCCGCCGAAGCTGGTATAGAGCGCCCGCGCCATCATCCCGCGCCCGCGCGGGTCCACCCCTACCCAATTGCCCTGCAGCGCCGTCTCCAGACCGCGATCGGCACGGAACTCCGGATGTGCCGGCCAGCCGACATCGGCCAGCAGGCAGGCGGCGTGGCGCAGCCGCTCGTCGGCGGGCGCTTCGTGGGTGAAGAGCGGCGCGATCCAGCGATGCAGCAGATCGCCATGTTCGGCGAAACGGCCCTGCCGCACGCCTTCCTCCCGCGTGGCGCAGATCAGCGGATCCTGCGCGCGCACCGCCTGCGGCAGGCTGTGATGCAGCAGGCCTTCGCGCAGACCATAGCCGGAGACGATGAGCTCGCTCGACCCGAGCCGCTTGGCCAGCACCCTCAGCAGGCCCGCCGCATTCGGCAGCATGGCGATCCGGGAGGAGGACAAGCCGGGGATCGCGCGCAGCCGCTTCTTGTCGATCTGCGCCAGCACGCGCACGAGATAGGCCGGGGCGGCGGCCGCCATGCGGTGGTGGTGGATCATCGGCAGCGGCGCATCGTGCAGATGCATGTCCAGCCGCGCCAGCGCGCGCCATGATCCGCCGACGAGGTAGAAGGGCAGGCCCGCGCCCTTCCCCGCCCAACCGGTCTTCGCCAGCGCCTTCGCGACCGTGCGGTCGAGCGCGCGCGGGCCGCCGGCGCGAATCCTGGCGATGCGCATCACGCCGAGCGGAAAGGATACGCGCTCGTGCACCGCGCCTCCGCCGACCCGAGCCAGTTCCAGGCTGCCACCGCCGAGATCGCCGACGATCCCCTCCGCGCCGGGAAACGCCGCCAAGACGCCATAGCCGGCCATCGCCGCTTCCTCCTCGCCGGAGAGAAGCTCGACGGAAAGCCCCATCGCGCGGATACGGGTGAGAAAGGCCTGGCCGTTCGCCGCCTCGCGCACCGCCGCCGTGGCGACCGTGCGCAGGGTGCCGACCTGCATCTGCTCCGCCAGGAGCGCAAAGCGCGACAAGGCGGTAAGCGCCCGCTCGATCGAGTCGCGGTCCAGCAGGCCATCGCGCGCCAGGCCGACGCCGAGCCCCGCGAGCACCTTTTCGTTGAACAGGATCGAGGGGATCCGCGCGGGCCCGTCATAGATGACTAGCCGGATCGAATTGGACCCAATGTCGATGATCGCGACGCGGCCGGATTGCGGCGCGAACGCGGGGAGCGGGGTGGCTGGCATCAGGTGATCCGCTTAACCGCTGATCCGCGCCCGCGCGAGGGCGATATCGTCACGCACCGCGTTTCAGCGAGAGCTTCGGCACCGATCCGCTCCGCTGCAACGCCGCCCCGCGCCCGGACAAGGACGGGTTGGTCATGAAATAGCGGTGCAGGTTGAACGACCGCTTGCCCGGCCCGACCCGCTTGGAGCTGCCATCCGACAGCAGCCGCCAGCTCTGCTCGTCGTCGATGAGGTTGGCGACCATCACCTGATCGAGGATCTGGGCGTGCACCGTCGGGTTCTCGATCGGCATCATATATTCCACCCGCCGATCGAAATTGCGCGGCATCCAGTCCGCCGACGAGATGAAGACCTTGGCCTCCGGGCTAGGCAGACCGGCGCCGTTTCCGAAGCATATGATACGGCTATGCTCCAGAAAACGCCCGATAACCGACTTGACCCGGATATTCTCGGATAGCCCGGGCACGCCGGGGCGCAGGCAGCAGATGCCGCGGATAATCAGGTCGATCTCCACGCCGGCCGAACTCGCGCGGTACAGTTTCTCGATGATCGCCGGATCGACCAGCGAGTTCATCTTCGCCCAGATCGCCGCCGGACGCCCCTCGCGGGCATGATCGATCTCGCAATCGATCAGCCGGGCGAGCTTTTCGCGCATGCCGTGGGGCGAGAAGGTGAGCAGCTCCAGGTCGCCCGGCTCGACATAGCCGGTGATGTAGTTGAACAATTGCGCGGCATCGCGCCCGGCGCGCGGATCGGCGGTGAAGAAACTGAGATCGGTGTAAATCTTGGCGGTAACCGGGTGATAATTGCCCGTGCCGAAGTGGCAGTAGGTGCGGTACATGCCGTCTTCCCGGCGTACCACCATCGATACCTTGGCGTGGGTCTTCCAGTCGATGAAGCCGTAGACCACCTGCACGCCGGCCCGCTCCAGCTGGCTGGCCCACATGAGGTTCTGCTCCTCGTCGAAGCGCGCCTTCAGCTCGACCACCGCCGTCACCGACTTGCCGGCCTCCGCCGCGTCGACGAGCGCGCGGACCACGGCGGACTGCTTGCCGGCGCGGTAGAGCGTCTGCTTGATCGCCACCACGTCAGGATCCTGCGCGGCCTGCTTCAGGAAGGCGAGCACCACGTCGAACGTCTCATACGGGTGGTGGATGATGATGTCCTTGCTGCGGATTGCGGCGAAGCAATCGCCGCCATGCTCGCGGATCCGCTCGGGGAAGCGCGGCGCGAAGGGCGGGAACTTCAGGTCCGGCCGGTCCTCGTCCACCATCATGTCGAGATCGGCGATGCCCAGCACGCTGGCGGTATCGGTGATGATCGTCTCCGATCCGCCGATCTCCGTCTTGATGAGCGTGACGAGATCCTCGGGCATGCCCGATTCCAGCTCCAGCCGGATCACCCGCCCCTTGCGCCGCCGCTTGATCGCCGAGCGGAAGTAGCGAACGAGATCCTCGGCCTCCTCCTCAAGCTCGATGTCGCTGTCGCGGATGATACGGAAGGCGCCGTGGCCCTGCACCGCATATCCGGGGAACAGGATGGACGTGAAACGGCGGATCACCGTCTCGATCGCGACATAGCGCGCCTCCTCGCCCGGCAGGCGCACGAACGGCGCTAGCGTGGAGGGGATCATCAGCAATTCGCGAATGGGTTCGTCGTCCGACAGGCGGCGGAGATCGAAGACGAGACTGAAGCCCTTGTTCGGGATGAACGGGAACGGGTGCGCCGGATCGAGCGCCTGCGGGGTGAGTACGGGGAAGATCTGATCGCGAAAATGGGTGCCGAGCCACGTCACCTCGGCATCTGTGAAATCGCCCACTTCCAGCATCGCGATGCCGGCCTCGGCGAGATCGCCGCGCAGATCGCGCCAGACATTCTGCTGTGCCTCCATCAGCGCATCGGTCCGCTCGGCCACCGCCGCCAGCTGCTGCGCCACCGTCAGCCCGTCGGCCGAGCGGGTATCGACATCCTGCATCAGCTGGCCCTTCAGGCCGGCGACGCGGACCATGAAGAACTCGTCGAGATTGTTGCCCGAGATCGAGAGGAAGCGCAGCCGCTCCAGCAGCGGATGCGCCTTGTTGCACGCTTCCTCCAGCACGCGCTGGTTGAACGACAGCCACGAAAGCTCGCGGTTGAAGTAGCGGTGGCGCGGCGCGATCGGTTCGGCCGGGCGTTGCCCGACTGCCTGTTCGGCAAGCATTTCGCCCGAGTCGAGGGCTTCGGCGGAGGGTGCATGATCATCCATGACGGTATGTTACCCGCTGGACGATGAATCGTCGATGACACCGACCAGAGCCAGCGCGTGGCGGGCGAGCGGCACCGTGATGCGCTGTCGCCGGGCGAGCGCAACCTCGTCCAGCGCATCGACCAGACGGTGGATCGCGACATGGCTGCGATCGGTGCGGGGCAGCAGATAGGCCGTCACCTCGCGCCCTGCGGCCAGCCCGCGCGCGCCCAGCAGCTTTTCGATCAGCGCGGCGGTGAGCGCATCGTCGGGATCGCTGATCGCGATGCGCGGTGTCGCCGCGATGCGCGAGGCGAGGTCGGGCAGCCGAATGGCCCAGAGCGGCGGCGCGGCATCGGCGACGATCAATAGCGGCTGGCGCCGTTCCTGCGCGCGGTTCCAGGCATGGAAGATCGCCTCCTCGTCGTGCCGCTCCGCATCGTCGATCAGGGTCGCCTGGCTCTGCGCGGCGAAGATCCGGCCGAGCAGGCTGCGGCCCGACTTGCGCGGCCCGGTGAGCAGCGTCGCGGCGACGGGCCACAGCGACCAGTGCGCCAGATGCCGCACCGCCGCCGCGTTGCCGCCGCCGACGATGAAGTCGCTGTCGTCCTCGGCGGCGGGCCAAGCCAGCGGCAGCGCCATCTGGCTCGTGCCGTGGCCCTCCCCGCCTGCCCTCACGGCTTTGGCGTACCGCTGCCGGCGGGGGGCGGCGTGGCTGCCGCCGGGGCCGCTTCCTGCCGGCGAAGGCGGAGCGATGTCGCGCCGTTCTCCTCCACCCGCCAGCCGCGTGCGCTCAGGCCGGTGCGCAGGATGCCGGGATCGCCATCGAACACCAGCCGCATCACCGATACCCCGCCCAGAGCGAGACTCGTCGTCGTCGCGCTCCGCACGCCCGGCACTGAACGCAGCGCGGTTTCCGCCTGGTTGAGCGCGGCGGCATCGGGCGTGTCGACCTGCACGCTATAGGTCGCGCTGGTAGCGGGGGCGGACAGATCGACCGCCTCGTCCGCCACCACGGTATCGTCCACCGGCGCGGCCTCCGGCTGTTCGACGACGAGCGAGCTATCCGGTTGCAGCCGCCCTTCCTGCAACGCGCGGGCATAGGCCATGTCGATCCGCCGGACGCCCTCGTCCAGCATCGCCGCCAGCCCGTCGCCGTCGGGCGCGCGCAGGGAGAAGCTGTCGATGATCTCCGCGTCCGGGCCGTGCCGCGCAACGAAGCGGCCGATCACCGGCCCGCCGGGGAAAAGCCGCGTCAGATACACTTCGGGCACGACGATATCGGCCGCGCCATATTGATCGAGCAGCAGCCGCCACCAGCCGCGCCCCGGCCGCCGCGTCTGCGCCGCGTTCAGCAGCAGCGGATCGCTGCCGGTGCCGACCGGGCGGACGTAATCGATCGGGCTGCCGCCGGAGCGGAACCGCGCCCACGCCCGCTGCCATTCGTTGCGCTGTTCGAACGCGGTGGGCGTGCCGCCCGAATAGACGATCGGGATCACCAGCATCGGCGAGGATCGCGCGACCTGCCCTTGGCCGCCGAGGAACTGGCCGGTGCGCGCGCGATCGAACAGGATGCCGAGCCGCGCGATGTAGCGGCGCGGGCCGATCTCCTCATTCTCCACGATGATGCCGGCGATGATCGAATCGAGCGTCGAGTCGGGCAGGCCCGGCGCTTCGGCGAGTGGGCGGCCGTTCACCCGGGACCACAGCATCCTCCAGCCCTTGCGCTGGGCGACCCGCCAGCCGCCGGTGCGCGCGGTGTCGGCATCCTTGGCCGCGACATCCACCGTGACGCCGCCGACCTCGTAGCTGGACGAGCTGTCGACCGGCGCGATGCCGCGATCGCCGCCTTCCAGCTGCGCGTAGACGATGCCGCCGGCCGCACAGACCGACAGCAGCAGCGCCGTGGCGAGAAGGCGCCGACGAGCGGCGATCGAGCGGAAGGAAAGCGTCACGGCGCGTCTTTTGGCGAGTTGGCCGTGGAAAACCAAGCGCGATGTGGCTAGGCGCTCTGGCCATGACCGCGCCCGACACCCCGACCGAGCCCTATACCTATGCCAAGGCGGGGGTATCGATCGCCGCCGGCAACGCGCTGGTGAAGATGATCGCGCCGCTGGCCCGCGCGACGGCGCGGCCGGGCGCGAATGCCGATCTCGGCGGATTCGGTGGCTTTTTCGACCTGAAGGCGGCGGGGTTCACCGATCCGCTGCTGGTGGCGGCGAATGACGGGGTCGGCACCAAGCTGAAGCTGGCGATCGAGGCCGGGCGGCACGATGGCGTGGGCGTGGATCTGGTCGCGATGTGCGTCAACGACCTGATCGTGCAGGGGGCCGAGCCGCTGTTCTTCCTCGATTACTTCGCCACGGGAAAGCTCGACACGGGCATCGCCGAGGCGGTGATCGCCGGCATCGCGGAAGGCTGCCGCATCGCCGGCTGCGCGCTGATCGGCGGCGAGACGGCGGAGATGCCCGGCATGTACGCCGCCGGCGACTATGATCTCGCCGGCTTCTGCGTCGGCGCGGTGGAGCGCGACCAGGTGCTGACCGGCGGGCGCGTGGCGGTGGGAGACGTAGTGCTGGGGCTCGCCTCGTCGGGCGTCCACTCCAACGGCTATTCGCTGGTGCGCCGGCTGGCCGCCGATCGCGGCTGGAAGCTGAACCGGCCGGCGCTGTTTGATCCGGAGGTGCTGCTGATCGACGCGCTGCTGGCGCCGACCCGCATCTACGTGAAATCGCTGCTGCCGCTGGTGCGCGCCGGGCAGGTGAAGGCGATGGCGCATATCACCGGCGGCGGCTTGCTGGAGAATATCCCGCGCGTGCTTTCGACGGGCCTGCACGCCCGGATCGATGCGGATGCGTGGGAGCAGCCGCGCCTGATGGCGTTCCTCCAGGCGCAGGGCCGGATCGAGCCGGAGGAAATGGCCCGCACCTTCAACTGCGGCATCGGCATGGCGGTGATCGTGGCGGAAGACGACGTGGCGGCGGTGAGCGCGCAGCTCGAGTCGGCGGGCGAGACGGTGCTGCGGATCGGTGCGATCGCGGCGGGCGAGAAGGGCTGCACCGTATACGGATCGGCCGAGGCGTGGAGCGCGCGCGAGGGCTGGTCCGCCACGCATCATGGCTGATCGGGCGGGCACGGCCGGCAAGCCCCGCGTCGCGATCCTGATCTCCGGGCGTGGATCGAACATGGCCGCGCTGATCGCGGCGGCACCGACGCTCGGCTACGAGGTGGCGCTGGTCTTCGCCAACGTCGTCGATGCGCCGGGCCTGTCCGCCGCCGCCGCCGCCGGCATCGCCACCGCCGCGCTCGACCATCGCGGCCATGGCGGGCGGGCGGTCTATGACGCGAAGGTGGATGCGATCCTGCGCGATCACCGCATCGATCATGTCGCCCTCGCCGGCTATATGCGGCTGCTGTCCGATCCGTTCGTCGCGGCGTGGACCGGGCGGATGCTGAACATCCATCCGTCGCTGCTGCCGAGCTTCACCGGCCTGGATACCCATGCGCGCGCCATCGCCGCCGGCTGCCGGCTGGCGGGCTGCACGGTGCATTTCGTCACCGGCGAGCTCGATGGCGGGCCGATCGTGGCGCAAGCGGCGGTTCCCGTGCTGGACGACGACACGCCGGAGACGCTCGCCACGCGCATCCTGGTGGAGGAGCATCGCATCTATCCGCTGGCGCTGGACGCGCTGTGCGCCGGACGGCTGCGGATCGAGGGGCAGCGCGTGCTGGGCGGCTGAGTCCGAGCCACTATCCGAAAGCCTTCCCTCCCCGCGTCGCCCGTGGCATCCCGTGGCGATGCGCGAGAAGGAATTGCGGCTGGCGCTGATCTGCTATGGCGGGATCAGCCTTGCCGTCTACATGCATGGGATCACGCTGGAAATCTGGAAGCTGGCGCGCGCCAGCCGGGCGTTCCACGATGATGCGGCCGAGCCGGAGGGGGGTAGCC
>CAXTTS010000061.1:14805-15836 GCA_964247265.1 uncultured Sphingomonadaceae bacterium | reverse complement strand
TGCTCGGCCTGCGCCTGCATCTGCTCCATCAGCCACGGCCCCTGGATCACGTCGCGAAAGCCGGGATAATTCTCCACGTCGGTGGTGGTCGTCAGCTGGCCGCCGGGCTGGATGCCCTGCACCACGATCGGCGCCATGCCCGCCCGCGCCCCGTATATCGCGGCGGACAGCCCGGCCGGCCCCGATCCGAGGATGAGCATACGGGTGGAATGGGTGGCGGTCATCGCGGTCTCGCTGGCAGTTCGGCCACGGGAGATATGCGGCCGCGCCCCCAAGTCAAGCCGCCGGCCTAGCCCAGCGTGCGAACCGGGTCGCTCCCGTCCCATCCGCGCGCGGCATCGCGCATCATCGCGAACAGCGCGTTCAGATCGGGCGAGGGCTGGATCAGCTCGATCATCGGCGCGCCCTCGCCCGGATCGACATAGATCGCCTCCACCCCGTCGAGGAACATCTCCTGCAACAGCGTCGCGCCCGCCGCCGCGCATTCGCGACGCGCCGCACCGATATCGTCCACGGCGATGCAGATGTGGTGCATTCCCTCGCGCCCCGCCGCCCGCCAGTCGCGATAAATGGAGGGCGCGTCGTTATGCTGGTCGATCAGCTCGATCTGGATGTCGCCCCAATAAGCGATCGCCATCGAAAAATCGATCCGCGTCTCCACCCCCTTGTGCGTCGCCCGCCTGTAATCGACATGGTTCAGCCGGAAGAACGGCCCGACTCCCAGCGACAGCCAGTGCGCGATCGCCGCGTCGATGTCGTCGGGCAGATAGGCAAGCTGCATGATCGGCCCGAGGCTGGCGATCGACATGGCAATGTTCCTTGGTGGCAACTGATGTTCGCCTGTTTCCTCCGACCGCGCGGCAAGGCTTAGCTGACGTTTTGCGCAGGTGCGCGCGTGCCCATGCCGCGCAAGGGTCGGCATCTGCACCGGCTGCGCCTGGCCGACATCCGATCGCCAGCGCCGCCCAAGAGGAAAACTGATGCGCCCTTTGCTGCGATATGCCGCCGCCGGCACCGCCCTCACCCTGCTC
>CAXTTS010000061.1:0-14795 GCA_964247265.1 uncultured Sphingomonadaceae bacterium | reverse complement strand
GCCGCCGCCGCGCTGCAATCCGCCGCCTCCACCAAACCGATCGCCGATGTCGCGCGCCTCGCCGATGGCAGCGACGGGAAGGATTGGGCCGCTTTCGGCCGCACCTTTGGCGAACAGCATTACAGCCCGCTTACCGAGATCAACGATCGCAACGTGGCCGGCCTCGGCCTCGCCTGGTCGATGGATCTGCCGCCCGGCAATTCCGTCACCGCGCCGCTGGCGGTGGATGGCGTGCTGTATTTCACCACCGGCTACAGCATCATCCATGCCGTCGACGCCGTTTCCGGCAAGTCGTTATGGACTTATGATCCGCAGGTGCCCGAACATGCCGGCCGCAAGCTGCGCCAGGGCTGGGGCAGCCGCGGCATCGCTTATTGGAACGGCAAGATCTTCACCGGCGCGCAGGACGGCCGCCTGATCGCGATCGATGCGCGCACGGGCAAGCCGGTCTGGTCGTCGATGACGGTGGACAAGGATGATGTTCGCTTCATCTCCGGCCCGCCGCGCGTGTTCGATGGCAAGGTCATCATCGGCCACGGCGGCGGCGATGTCGGCTCGATCCGCGGCTATGTCACCACCTACGATGCAGAGACCGGCAAGCTGCTCTGGCGCTTCTACACCGTCCCCGGCAACCCGGCCGCCGGCTTCGAGAACAAGGCGATGGAGATGGCGGCCAAGACGTGGGCCGGCGAGTGGTGGAAATATGGCGGCGGCGGCACCGTGTGGAACGCGATGACCTACGATGCCGGCAACGACACGATCCTGATCGGCGTCGGCAATGGCGCCCCGTGGAACCGCAAGGTCCGCAGCCTCGATCAGGGCGACAATCTGTTCCTCGCCTCGATCGTCGCGCTCGATGCGAAGACCGGTGCCTATAAATGGCACTATCAGGTCAATCCCGGCGAGACCTGGGATTACAACGCCGCGATGGACATGGAACTGGCCGATCTCACCATCGGCGGCAAGCTGCGCCATGTGCTGATGACCGCCCCGAAGAACGGCTTCTTCTACGTGATCGATCGCGACAGCGGCAAGCTGATCTCGGCCGAGCCGTTCGTGAAGGTGACATGGGCCTCAAGGATCGACATCGCCACCGGCCGCCCGGCCGAAAACCCGGCCTCGCGTTATCCCAAGGGCACCACATTCACGATGTGGCCCGGCCCGGTCGGCGCGCACACCTGGCTGCCGATGGCGTTCAGCCCGAAGGCGGGGCTCGTCTACATCCCTGCGATCGAGATGGCGACGAGCTACAATGACGATGGCATCAGCCGCGAGACGTGGAAGCGCACGCCCGGCAATGCGGTGGATGGCGCAGCCAACCCAAACTTCGTCGTCCAGGATGCCGGCCCGCTCAACGCCACCAGCTCGCTGATGGCGTGGAATCCGGTGACGCAGAAGCAGGCGTGGAAGGTGCCCACTCCCGGTTTCTGGAATGGCGGCATCATGGCCAGCGCCGGCAATCTCGTGTTCCAGGGCCAGATCGATGGCCTGTTCAACGCTTATGATGCGGCCAGCGGCAAGCGCCTCTGGTCGTTCGCCGCACAGGCGCCGGTCACGGCACCACCGATCACCTATCAGGCCGGTGGCCGGCAATATGTCACCGTACTCACCGGCATGGGCACCAGCGGCGCGGCCTTCGGCCCGCTGATCGAGAAATATGGCATCGATTACCGCACCCAGGCACGCCGCGTGCTCACCTTCGCGATCGGCGGCAAAGGCGTGCTGCCCGAGGCGGAGAAAGCCGTCATAACGGCGTCGGATGATCCCACCTACAAGGCCGACAAGGCCTCCGCGGATGCCGGCATCGAAGTCTATGGCCGGCGCTGCGCGGTGTGCCACGGTGTCTATGTGGTCGCGGCCGGCATCGCGCCCGATCTCCGCCAGTCGCCCATTCCCACCGACGCGGAGGCGTTCAACGGGGTGGTGCGCGGCGGCGCGCTGGTGCCGAACGGCATGCCCCGCTTCGAGGAGCTGACCGACGTCGAGATGCTCCACCTGCGCCAGTATATCCGCAGCGAGGCGGCGAACCTGCGCGCGCGGAAGTGAGGAGTTCACAGGTCGCGCCGCGCTGAACTTGCGCGGTCCGCTCGCCTGACGCTGCCTTCGGAACAAGCTTCGGGGCCACGCCGTTTCGGCATACGGCAGCAGCGAAGGATCGATCATGGGCAAATATGCGCAGCGTAACGGCGAAGGCGATCATCAGGTCAAGGATGACGATCCCGAGGGCATCGCCCTGCTCAAGCAGGAACATCACCGCTTCCGCGAGCTGTTCGACGAGGCCGAGGATGCCGAGGGCGACAAGCTCGTCGCGATCGCCGAAGAGATCTGCATGCGCCTCGCCGTCCACATGACGATCGAGGAGGAGATCCTCTACCCCGCGCTCAAGCCGGTGATCGGCGCGGACGAGGTGAACGAGGGTATCGTCGAGCATGCCTCCGGCAAGGCGCTCGCCGCCGAGATCGAGCAACTCAACGGCACCGAAGAACTCTACAAGGCGAAAGTCCACGTCCTCGGCGAGGAGACGATCCACCATATCGACGAGGAAGACGAGGACATGTTCGAGGACGCCAAGCAGGCGCATGCGGACGGCAAGCTCGATCTCGAAGCGATCGGCGAGCAGCTGCGCGCGCGCCAGGCCGAACTCTACGATCAGCTCGGCACCAGCGGCGAAGTCGGCGAAACCCATGATGCCGACGCCGAGGAGATCGAGAAGGCCTGATCCTCCCGGTGCGACGAAAAAGGGGCTCGCGACCGTGGTCGCGAGCCCCTTTTCGTTACACCGCTGGCGGTGCGTCAGTGCGCCATCGCCTTGACGATATCGTCCACCATCTTCTTGGCGTCGGCCAGCAGCATCATCGTATTGTCCATGTAGAACACGTCGTTGTCGACGCCGGCATAGCCCACACCGCCCATCGAACGCTTGACGAACAACACCGTCTTGGCCTTCTCCACGTCCAGCACGGGCATGCCGTAGATCGGCGACGATTTGTCGGTCTTCGCAGCCGGGTTGGTCACGTCGTTGGCGCCGATCACGAAGGCGACATCGGTCTGGGCGAACTCGCCGTTGATGTCCTCCAGCTCGAACACCTCGTCATAGGGCACATTGGCCTCGGCCAGCAGCACGTTCATATGCCCCGGCATACGCCCGGCGACTGGATGGATGGCGTATTTCACCTTCACGCCCTCCTTCTTCAGCGTGTCAGCCATTTCGCGCAGCGCATGCTGCGCCTGCGCCACCGCCATGCCGTAGCCGGGCACGATGATGACCTGTTCGGCCTGCTTCATCAGGAACGCCGCATCCTCGGCCGAACCGCGCTTCCACGGCCGGTCGCTCGCGGCGGCGCCCGCACCGGCAGCCGCGTCGCCGCCGCCGAAGCCACCCGCGATCACCGAGATGAAGCTGCGGTTCATCGCCTTGCACATGATGTAGCTCAGGATCGCGCCCGACGAGCCGACCAGCGCGCCGGTGATGATCATCGCGCTGTTATGCAGCGTGAAGCCCATCGCCGCCGCCGCCCAGCCCGAATAGCTGTTCAGCATCGACACGACGACCGGCATGTCCGCCCCGCCGATCGGGATGATGAGCAGGAAGCCGATCACGAACGACAACGCGGTGATGACGAAGAACACCCACGGGCTCTGGTCGGTCAGGAAATAGGCGACCAGGCCGAGGATGCCGGCAAGCAGCGCGATGTTGATGACATGCCGGCCCGGCAGCATGATCGGCTTGCCGCCCATATTGCCGTTCAGCTTGAGGAAGGCGATGACCGATCCGGAAAAGGTGATTGCACCGATCGCCACGCCCAGACCCATCTCGATCCGGCTGACATGCAGGATCTGGCCGTTCGCGGGGTCGAGGATGCCGAACGCCGCCGGGTTCAGATAGGCGGCGATCGCCACCAGCACTGCCGCCATGCCCACCAGCGAGTGGAAGGCGGCGACCAGCTGCGGCATGTCGGTCATCGCGATGCGCTTGGCGGTGACATAGCCGATCCCGCCGCCGATCGCTATGGCGATGGCGATCTCGATCAGCCCGGTGCCATGCAGGATCAGCGTCGTCACGACGGCGATCAGCATGCCGATCATGCCGAAGCGATTGCCCCGCCGCGAGCTGGTCGGGCTGGAGAGGCCGCGCAGCGCGAGGATGAACAGCACGCCCGCGATCAGATAGGCGAGGCCCGCCCAGCTCGGCACGGCGATATGCTCCGCCACGGTGGGGGCCATCCCCACGGGCATCACGTCGGTGGTCGCATAGTTCATCGGTTCGTTCCCCCCGGCCGAGTGGCGTCAAGGCAAGCCATGCGGCTCAACCCTTCCGCTCTTTCTTCTTGTACATGGCGAGCATCCGCTCGGTGACGGCAAAGCCGCCGAAGATGTTCACGCTGGCGAACACCACGGCGATCAGGCCGAGATATTTCGACGTGGCCGATCCCGGCGCCGCGCTGGCGATCAGCGCGCCGACGATGATGACCGACGAGATCGCGTTCGTCACCGCCATCAGCGGCGTGTGCAGCGCCGGCGTCACCGACCAGACGACGTAGAAGCCGATGAAACAGGCCAGTACGAAGATCGACAGGATCGATATGAAGTCCATCAGATACCCCCCCATTTCAATATAAGCGCCACGCCCGCGCCGATCGTGGCACTGATCGCGGTCGAAACACCGGCGATGATCGTGATCGTGGACCAGAGCCGTCCCGAAAGCTCCTTGCCGACCTCGCCGATCTGCCGGGTCAATCGCACCTCAAGCTCGCTTAGCTGCTTGTTCAGTCGGCCTTCCAGTTCGACCGTCTGCTTGTTCAACCGGCCTTCCAGTTCAGCCAGGCGAAGATCCAGGTCACCCTTCGTCGCCAGCTCGTCGCGCCCTGCATCATGCGCCATGCCGAAGGCCGCCGCCGCCGCGCGCGCCTGATAGTGGCCGAAGCCGGCTCCTTCGAACCGCTCGGCAAAGGCCAGCGTGTCGATGGGCACGTTCAAGCCGGCCTCAGCCCAGCAGACGCTGGTTGACGACCTTGCCGTCCTTCGTCAGCCGTACGGCATCGCCGATCTCGGCATCCAGCACCGGGCCGCCCTTCTCCTTGTCCCAGAAGGCGGACAGGAAGTTGAACAGGTTGCGCGAGAACAACGCGGAGCTGTCCGCCGCCAACCGAGACGCCACGTTGCGGTGCCCGACGATCTTCACCCCGTGCCGCACCACCACCTCGCCGGCGACGGCGCCTTCCACATTGCCGCCGCTCTCCACCGCCAGATCGACGATCACCGATCCCGGCCGCATCGTCGCGATCTGCGCGTCGGAGATCAGGCGCGGCGCCGGGCGGCCCGGGATCAGGGCCGTGGTGATGACGATATCCTGCTTGGCGATGTGGCTGGAAACCAGCTCCGCCTGCGCCTTCTGATATTCGGGCGACATCTCGGTGGCATAGCCGCCCGATCCTTCGCCCTCGATGCCCGTGACATTCTCCACGAAGATCGGCTTGGCGCCGAGCGACTGGATCTGCTCCTTCGTGGCGGACCGCACGTCGGTGGCGGAAACCTGCGCCCCAAGCCTGCGCGCCGTCGCGATCGCCTGCAACCCGGCGACGCCGACCCCCATCACGAACACGCGCGCCGCCGAGATCGTGCCCGCCGCCGTCATCATCATCGGAAAGGCGCGGCCATATTCGGCCGCCGCGTCCAGCACGGCCTTGTAGCCGGCGAGGTTCGACTGCGAGGACAGGATGTCCATCGACTGCGCACGGGTGATGCGCGGCATGAACTCCATCGCCAGCGCCTCGATGCCGGCAGCGGCATAGCCGTCCACCCGGCTGCGCTCGACGAACGGGTTCAGCCCCGCCGCCAGCCAGGCACCGGGCTTCGCCCCCGCCAGCGATGCCGGATCGGGCCCCTGCACGCCGAAGATGATGTCGGCGCCGCTCAGCACGGCGGCGCGATCGGCCACCGTGGCGCCGGCATCGGCATAGGCCTGGTCGGCGATCGATGCGCGAGCGCCGGCGCCCGCCTCCACCGCCATCGTCGCGCCCAGCCCGATGAACTTCTTCACCGTCTCCGGCGTCGCCGATACGCGCGGCTCGCTGTCGGCCGTTTCCCGCAGAACCGCGATTTTCATCACGCGCTCAGTTCGCGATCAGAAGAACAACGATCGCCGCCGCGATCACCGCCACGGTGGTGCCGATCTTGAACAGCGTGATGAAGCCCGCATAAGTGCCCTCGTGCGCCTTCAGCTCCATATTGTTCCCGGCCATGTCCCATCCCCTGTCAACGGTAGTTACCACGTCTCTAGCTGCGCGCGTCGTTCGTCTCAAGTAGCCATCCGGAATGGATCAGCGTGACTTAATCCAGATTTTACCTGCGCCCGCTATGCCTTGCCGACGAGACGAGGCGCACGGGGACGGAATGGCACGCGAGGCGACACGAATCCTGCTGCTGATCGACGACGAGCCTGCCCAGGCGCGTCTCGTCGGCGCGATCGCCGCCCGCGCCGGGTGGCGCATGGTGATCGCGGCGGATACCGCCGCCGCCTTGCCGATGCTCGCCCGGGAAACCACCAGAATCGACGCGATCCTGCTGGATTGCTGGTCGCCGCACGCGTGCGACGGCAAGGTGGTGGCGGCGCTGCGCGCAGCCGCCCCGACCACCCCGATCCTGATGCTCGCCGCCTCCACCTCGGTCGCCGCCGTCGTCGATGCGATGCGGGCGGGCGCCACCGATTTCCTGGTCAAGCCGATCGCGCCGGACCGGCTGCTCGCCGCCCTCGACGCCGCGACCGATCGCCGCGCGACGACCGGCGAATTGCGCCCCCTCACCGAAAAGATAGGGGGACTGCTCGCCTTCGACGAGATCGTCGGCTCGGCGCCCGATTTCCGCGCCGCGCTCGCCGTTGCCGCCAAGGCGGCCCGCGCCCGCGTGCCGCTGCTGATCGAGGGCGAGAGCGGCGTCGGCAAGGAGGTGATCGCCCAGGCGATCCACGCCGCCAGCCCACGCGCCAGGAAGCCGCTGATCGTCGTCAACTGCGGCGCGATCCCGGCCAACCTCGTCGAGTCGGAATTGTTCGGGCACGAAAAGGGCGCCTTCACCGGCGCGTTCGATCGCCACGTCGGCAAGTTCCAGGATGCCGACGGCGGCACCCTGCTGCTCGACGAGATCGGCGAGCTGCCGCTGGAGGCGCAGGTCAAGCTCCTGCGCGTGCTCGAATCGGGCGAATTCCAGCCGCTCGGCAGCCGCGGCGCGCGCCACGGCGATGTCCGCGTGATCGCCGCCACCAACCGCACCCTGCTGGACGAGGTCGCCGCCGGCCGCTTCCGCGAGGATCTCTATTATCGCCTCGCCGTCGTGCAGGTGGCGATCCCGCCGCTGCGCCGTCGCGCCGCCGACATCCCCGCCCTCACCCGCCATCTGCTCGCGCGGATCGGCCAGCAGCCCGGTATGCGCAGCCTGGGCATAACCGACGAGGCGCTGCGGGTGCTGATGAATTATGCCTGGCCGGGCAACGTCCGCCAGCTGCAGAACGCCCTCTTCCGGGCCGCAATCCTCTGCGATGGCGATGCCCTCACCGTCGCGGATTTCCCGCACATCGCCCAGCAAACGCATGGCCCGGCCTCGCGCGCGCCGGCCAGCATCGGCGCCGGCGCCGGCGTGACCTTGTTCGAGCCGAACGGTCATATGCGCCCGCTCGACGCGATCGAGGCGGATGTGATCCGGCTGGCGATCGGCCATTATCGCGGCCGCATGACGGAGGTGGCGCGTCGCCTCGGCATCGGCCGCTCGACCCTTTATCGCAAGCTCGGCGAACTCGGCATCGACAACGCCGCCTGACAGGCCTGCGAAATAGCGATGCGGCACGTTCCGCCTGGCGCCTGAGACGGGTCATGGTGCGGGCGGTCGGGCTCGAACCGACACTCCTTGCGGAACCGGATTTTGAGTCCGGCGCGTCTACCAGTTTCACCACGCCCGCGCACGGGCCGGATGCCACAAGCCGCGCGGTCGCGTCCAGCCCTGATTGATCCCCGGGCGCGGCCGCCCACGCCGAACGCAACGCCGCACTTGAAACGGATCGGCCTTTCCCCGATGGGGAAACGGGGCCGGTTTAGCTCAGTTGGTAGAGCGCCAGTTTTGTAAACTGGATGTCGCGGGTTCGATCCCTGCAACCGGCACCATGATCTCGGCGCTACCGCATCTGCGCGAAGGCGACGACACCCGCCGCGATACCAGCGCCGAACGACGTGCCCAGCGCCGCGATGATGAGCGCGTTGGTCGTTCCGCCGAAATACCGCACGAACGCGCGCCAGCTCGGGTCCGGCTCGGCAACGATCGGCGCCACCTCGATCGGCCGCCCGCTGAGCAGTCCGTCTCCGGCATGGTAGGCCACAGCGCCGCCCAGCAGATCGGCCAGACCGTCACGTTTGCCAAAGCCGGCTGCGTCGTTGCGAATAGTCATGTTCACCCTCCCCCGGCCGACGTTATGCCGTGCCGCGAGGGTCTATGCCGTTTCGCAGGCGTTTCGCCAAGCCCGCTTCATCGCGGTTGCGGACGAACGGCCGGCGACCGCCCCGTGATCATTCCGCCAGGTAGCGCGTGACCCACTGCGGAAAGCCCTCGGGGGTCAGCATGATGTCCGGCACGCCCACCGGATCGCCGCCCGTCTCCACCCAGCCCGCGCCCAGGCAATGGCTGCAGATCGCCCGCTTGCAGCGGAAGCTCACCAGGTCGATCTCGGAATTCCATTGCCCATGCCCCCGGCAGATCGGGCACGGCGCATCGAGCTTGCCGGTGCGGGGCTGGAGCGGAACGATATCGAGCGCGTGCGGGCTGTTCGGCCCCTCGCAGGTAACGACGTTGCTGGCGTGCGGCATGGCAAAGCCCCCCGTGGATCTCGCCTCAACGTGCGGCACGTCGATGGGGTCCGCCCGCCGCCGCTCGCTTCAACCGAGCGCGAGGCTCTGCATCCGCCGCCGATAGGCCAGCGCGAGCGAGGCATGCGCGGCGCCCACCTGCGGGCTCGCGGCGTTTTTGGCGAGTTGATCCTCCTGGCGGATGCGACCGCGCAGATATTCGATTTCATGGTGGGTGGAGCGGACCATCTTACTCTCCTGCATCGCTCCAATGCGATTAGGCCGCCCTTCTTGCACCGCGATGTCGCGATTGTATCGAAAGGCCGCGCCGTCGCAGCGGATCGTTCCCGCCGCCGCCGCATTTATCAGGCGGTCGGGTAGAGGCGGTCGAGGGCCGGATGCAGCAAGGCTTTGTCGATCGATCCATCTCCGCGCTGGCGACCGCCATCGTCATCGGGCTGCTCGGTCTCGCTCTGGTCCTGGGCCTCGACGTGCGGCTCGGCCCGGTGAAAGATGAGACGCTGACGCTGATTACCCCCACCCCGCCTCGCCCGCCGGCGCTGCCCAGGCCGAAGCCACACCCCAGAATGGCTCGCGCGAAATCCGGCAAGGCATCGCCGCCCAATCTGCGCAGCAAGGCGACCGAAATTGTCGCGCCACCGCCGCTGATCGTGCCGCCGCTACCGGTGCCGATCGTTGCCGCGCTCAAGGCGGGGCCGGGCGTGCAAAGCCGCAATGGCGCATCGAGCCGCATCGGTCCGGGCGAAGGTGCCGGCGGCGAGGGGAACGGCTATGGCTCGGGCGGCTCCGGGGATGGAGATGGGGATGGCAGCGGCGGCGACATCCCGCCGCGACAGATCAAGGGCCGCCTGAAGTTCTCGGACATGCCGCTGTCGCTTCGCGAGGCGGGCGCAGGCGGAACGGTCTCGGTGCGCTACCATGTCCAGGTGAGCGGTCGTGCCAGCGATTGCGTGGTGACGCGGTCCAGCGGCTATCGCGCTCTGGATGCCCTGACGTGTGAACTGCTAGAGGAGCGGTTCCGCTTCCGCCCGTCGCGTGATGAAACGGGTCAGCCTGTCCGCTCGCTGATCGAGGAAAGCTACAGCTGGATCACGGAACCGGCCCGTCCCGACCTGAACGACGATGACTGAACCGCACGATTTACGGGAACAGCCGCTTACCATCTCCAATCCGGCGCCCCCGCTTGAGCGAGGGCGCCGCTCGGATCAGCAGCCGTTCTTCGAACGCGTGTTCTTCTTGTCGAGGTGACGGCCGAGCAGCGCGCCGCCGACGCCGCCGGCCACCGTGCCGAGCGTTCCGCCGCCCACGGCATTCCCCAGCAGCGCGCCACCGGCGCCACCGGCCACCGTGCCTACCGCGCCATTGCCACCGCCGCACTTGCGACGATAGTTGCGGTCACGTCCACGATAGTGGCGATCGCCGCGATAGTTGGAGCTGTGCCGATAATTGTCCGCCATAACCGGGGCCGGCAGCGCAACCGGACCTACCACCAGCGCCACCAAAGCCGCCATCGCCAACTTATGTTTCATGACTTTCTCCTTCGTCGGGTGGCCTAACGCCCAATGTCCCGAGTGGTTGCGAGCAGGCGGATGTCCCGAAAAGGCCCGGCGCAAAGCCTGCCAAGGCGCAATCATCTTCGCCGGTCGCCAAAGCGGCTATGTTCGAAAGAAATCACCGCGCCGGCATTGTCGCCCAGCGGTATCGCCGCCGTGCCATAGGCGCCGCGAGTGCCCCCGGTGCCCACCATCGCGCCGACCTCGCCATGTATCTGCCGATCATCGGTCCCGTTGCCCCGGGCCAGCCGCGCGGCCTCCGCCGATTGCTCCGTACCCGCATCCAGCACGCGCATCTTCTGCTCGGGCGTCAGGCTGTATGTCTGCGCAGTGGCAGGGTCCGCCGCCTGCGCGCAGGCCGCCGTGCTCGTCAACAGGCACAGCGATCCGCCGACGACCCCAAGATAATGTCTCATCTCGGAACGATGACGTGTGGTTTATGTCGCAAGGCTGAACGAACCGCTTAAATCGCGTCGCAGGCCTTGACGGGCGACGGATCCGAGAATCAGATGAACGCGGTCAGGGGGCTGGCACGGATCGCATCCGATAAGAGGATCGCGGCGGATCCCTGACAAGGGAGACGATATGTTTGTTGGCCACTCTGTAGGCGACGCGCATGGCATCGTGATCGACATGGACGAGGCCGTGCGGGACCTTCTTCAGCGTTCGCGCGACGAGGTGATCGGTGTGCACTACCTCGATCTGACCCATCCCGACGATCATGCACGTAATACGACCGGGCTTGACCAATTGCAGTTCGGCGGCTCGCCGAGCTTGATCCGCAAGCGGTATGTCACCCCGCGGGGCGTCGCCGTTCCGGTCGATCTCCGGATCTCCCGCCTCGCCACCGGCATGGACGAGGGCCGGTTGGTCGCCACCATAAGGCGGGTCGATGCGGAGCGGGCGGCGGCCGGTCCGAAGGATATGTGGCTGCGGGCGCGCAATCTGGTGCAGGTGGCGCATGATCGGAAGATCGCGCTGGGGATCGATCTGGCGGGCGACTATGCCTGGATGATCCTGCTGCAAATCTATCTGGCCGAGGTTGAGTGCCGCTCGCTCGATCCGGTCCAGCTTTGCGCGACGATTGATTTCTACCCCACGGTATCGACGCGTTGGCTGAAGGCGCTGATGGCGGACGGCTTTGTCGAGGCCGGCCGTGAGGATGGCGCGCTTCAGCTTACCCGTTCCGGCTTCGCCGCGGTCGAGGGCGTGTTGCAGCGGGGCTGATCCGTCAGGCGATCGCCGCGTCGATCTCCTCCAGGCGGCGATCGATACAGCCCAGGCACTCGTCCAGACGCGCGCCGAGGAAATGCTCGTCGCACGCGTCGGCCAGCGTCAACGCCTGGGCGATCCGCTCGCGGATATGGTGCAGATCGCCCAATGCCCCGCGCTGATCGGTCGTCCTGTCCCCGGCTTGTCGTATGTCGCGCATATCTCACCATTTCGTCTCAGGATCGCGTCCCGGCGGCAGGATCGCCGTCCTGTACGCCTAGGAGTAGCACAGGTTCGTTTCGGGGCAGGAACCTATTTTGCACCCGCGAGTCTTTGACGATGCGGGACGATCATCTCCCGCATCACAAGGAGGCTTCGGATGGGCATCATTCTCATGCTGATCGTCGGTGGCATTCTCGGCTGGCTCGCCAGCATCGTCATGCGTACCGACGCCCAGCAAGGCATCTTCCTCAACGTCGTGGTCGGTATCGTCGGTGCCATGCTCGCCGGCTTCATCCTCACCCCGATCCTCGGCGGCGCGCCGATCACCAGCGGCGCGCTCGATCTCCGCTCGCTGCTCGTGTCGTTCCTCGGCGCGGTCGTGCTGCTGGCGATCGTCAACCTCGTCCGTCGCGGGGCGGTGCGCTAGGCACTGCCCGGCAAGGCGATCCGGCGCTCAGGCCAGCGAGTGCTGGATCGCCATCATGCCCAGCAATCCGGTCATGGCGAAGGACGTGCCCATCAGCGTCCAGCCGGCATAGGTGATGATCGGCGGGTGCGGCCGTGCCGACCGGCGATTACGTTCCGCGCTCGACAGCACGAACGTGGCCAAACAGCTGTAGACCAGTGCAGCACCCTGAATCATGAAGCCTCCCGCCTTGTCCCGCGAGGATAAGCCGCAAAGATTACCATCTTCAACCGGAGCGCCTTGCCGCATGGCGCGCGAAAGCCACGGCCGGGCGCGGCGCCGGGCTTGACCGCAACGATGCCCCGACCCAAGCCCAAGGGATGAACGACAGCAAGTCCCGCGCGCTGCTGACGACCGCGTTGCATCCCTCGTCCACCCCGAACGAGCGGCTGATGGCGCTCGCCGCGTTCGGCCGCATCATGGAGCGCGCCGGCCTTCACGCCAGCGAGATCGCGATCTTCCCGCCCTCCCGGTCCGAGCCGGACGATCATCGTCGAGAGTCGGCGTTGCTCGAAAACGAAATCGCCTCATTGCGGCACCGACTGAAGGCGCAGGATGGCGCGTTGCGCAAAGCGGCACGCGAGGCGGCGGCGTTGGAGAAAGCGGTGGCCACGCTCACCGCGACGATCGCCCGGCGTGAGGCGGCGGCCGGCGAGGATGCGTGCCAGATCGCCGCGCTCGAGGCCGATATCGCCGCGCGCGACCGCATTATCGCCGCTTTTCACACCTGTTCGGGGGACGGTATATGAGCAAGGGAGCGATCCGCATCGGCATCGGCGGCTGGACCTACGAGCCCTGGCGCGGCACCTTCTACCCCGCCGACCTGCCGAAATCGCGCGAGATGGACTATGCCATCGCGCACATGACGGCGATCGAGATCAACGCCACCTATTACGGCTCGCAAAAGCCCGCGACCTTCGCACGCTGGGCCAAGGCCGCGCCGGATGGCTTTGTATTCGCGGTGAAAGGCTCGCGTTACTGTACCGGTCGCAAGATATTGGCGGAAGCTGGCGAGTCGATCGCGCGCTTCGTCGGCCAGGGCATCGTCGAACTCGGCGACCGGCTCGGCCCGATCCTGTGGCAGTTCCTGCCGACGAAACGCTTCGATCCCAGTGACTTCGCCGCCTTCCTCGATCTGCTTCCCAAGGAACATGCCGGCGTGCCCCTCCGCCACGCGGTCGAGGTACGGCATGAAAGCTTCGCCGATCCCGCCTTCGTTGCCCTCGCCCGCTCGACCGGCGTGGCGATCGTCTTCGCCGATCACGCCGATTACCCCTGCATCGCCGATCCCAGCGCCGACTTCATCTACGCCCGGCTGGAGAACGCCCGCGAAGACATCCCGACCGGATACGACAGCGAGCAACTCGATCGCTGGGCCGCGATCGCCGGTGAATGGGCCGCCGGCAAGGCACCGGACGGACTGCCCTATGTCGCCGACCGCCCCGCAACGGCCACACCACGCGACACGTTCGTCTTCATGATAAACGGGGCGAAGGTGCGGGCGCCGGCCGCCGCGATGTCGCTGATCGAGCGGGTGAAAGCCTGATCCGCCAGCAGCTTATCCGATCAGGCTGCGATATAATGCGAGATAATTGTCCGCCATCCGATCCACGCTGAACCGGTCAATCACGGCCTGGCGGCACGCGGCCCGGTCGATCTCGCCGATGCGCGCGATAGCCGCCGCCGCGCCCGCTGCGTCGTCGACGAGGAAGCCGGTCACGCCATCGTCGATCAGCTCCGGCATCGATCCGCGCCGGCTGGCAATCACCGGCGTCCCCGATGCCAGCGCCTCGATCACCGACAATCCGAACGGCTCGTCGAAGTTGATGAGGTGCAGCAACGCAGCTGCTTGCCCCAGCGTCCGTACCCGCTCCGCACCGCCGACCGGCCCGAGATAGATCACCCGGTCGCCGTCGATCGCGGGCTCGATGTCTCGCCGATAATAGCCCTCGTCCTGAACGATGCCCGCCATGACCAGCCGACGCCCCGCCCCGGCTGCGGCCGCGATCGCCTCGGCGGCACCCTTGTCGGGGTGGATGCGACCGAAGAACAGCAGGTCGTCGCTGCCTTCGGGATCGAAGGTGAAATCGCCCGGCGGGATGCCGTGGTGGATCGTCGCCGCATAACGCAGCCCCTCGGCCCGGTCAGCATCGCTGATCGAGACGAAGGCGATCCTGTCCTGCCACGGCGCATACATCGGCATGATCCGCGACGACGAGAAGCCGTGGATCGTCGTCACTATCGGCGTCGGCACCAGATTGGCAAAGGCGTGGGCGGGAAAGTCCGCCTGATTGTGGATCAGGTCGAACTCGCCCGCCCGCTCGAACAGATGAGCCAGGTGGCGATACTCCCACACCTTCGCATCGATCGCGGGGTCTTCGGAATAAGGTGCGGGCACCACCGCCGCCAGCTTGCCCGCGGTAATCGAATCCTGCGTGGCGAACAGCGTCACGTCCACGCCGCGGGCGACGAGCGCCTCGGTCAGCAGGCTCG
>CAXTTS010000060.1:0-15911 GCA_964247265.1 uncultured Sphingomonadaceae bacterium | reverse complement strand
GGAGCGCGCGCCACGGCGACATTCTCGGGCGCCGCGTCGATCGCCGTCACGGTCGCGCCCAGCCGGGCCAGCGGCTCCGCCAGCAGCCCCGCGCCGCAGCCCACGTCCAGCGCGCGCC
This sequence comes from uncultured Sphingomonadaceae bacterium, assembly GCA_964247265.1. Lineage (GTDB taxonomy): Bacteria > Pseudomonadota > Alphaproteobacteria > Sphingomonadales > Sphingomonadaceae > Alterirhizorhabdus. The sequence goes on along the minus strand of CAXTTS010000060.1, from coordinate 15,793 downwards.
GCCCGGCGAGCGGGCGAAAGGCGGCGGCATCGCCGTTCCAGTGCGTGTCCACCGCATCGCGGATGTAGCGCAGCCGCACCGGGTTCAGCCGGTGCAGCATCGCCGACGAACCCTTCGGATCCCACCATTCGGCGGCTAGCCGCCCGAAATGCGCGGCCTCGGCCGGGTCGATCGTTACCGCCGCGAGCGGTGCGGGAGCCAAAGCCGGCGGGAGGGGCGCGTCGCTTGCGTTCATAATCCCCCCTCTTTATCAGGGCCGCGCCTCCAGGCCCAAGGCCTATTCAGCAGGATCAGAGACGCAGCGCATGGCCCGTATCGTGATGAAGTTCGGCGGCACCTCGATGGCGGGGATTGAACGCATCCGCAACGTGGCCCGCCGCGTGAAGGAGGAGGTGGAGGCAGGCCATCAGGTCGCCGTCGTCGTCTCGGCCATGTCGGGGGAGACGGACCGGCTCGTCGGCTTCTGCCGCGAAGCCTCGCCGCTCTACGATCCGCGCGAATATGATGTGGTCGTCTCGTCGGGCGAACAGGTGACGAGCGGGCTGCTGGCGATCACCCTCCAGTCGCTCGGCGTCGATGCGCGCAGCTGGCTCGGCTGGCAGCTGCCGATCGGCACGTCGGATGCGCACGCCTCCGCCCGCATCGGCCAGATCGATGCGGAGACGCTGGGCAAGGCGATGGCCACCGGCCAGGTCGCGGTGATCCCCGGCTTCCAGGGCGTCACGGCGGAGGGCCGCGTCACCACGCTCGGCCGGGGCGGTTCCGATACATCGGCGGTGGCGGTGGCGGCGGCGATGAAGGCGGATCGCTGCGACATCTACACCGATGTCGATGGCGTCTACACCACCGATCCGCGTATCGTGCCGCGCGCGCGCAAGCTCACCAAGGTGACGTATGAGGAGATGCTGGAGCTCGCCTCGGTCGGCGCCAAGGTGTTGCAGACGCGCTCGGTGGGGCTCGCCATGAAGGAAAAGGTCCGCGTCCGCGTGCTCTCGTCGTTCGACGACAGCCGCGACGGGGATGGGCATCGCGGCACGTTGATCGTCGGCGATGACGAGATCGAAGAGGGAAGCATGGAACGTCAGCTCATCACCGGCATCGCGCACGACAAGAATGAGGCGAAGATCACCATCGTCGCCGTGCCCGATCGGCCGGGCGCGGTCGCCACGATCTTCACGCCGCTGGCTGATGCCAGCATCAACGTGGACATGATCGTGCAGAATGTGGCGCACAATAACGGCTCTACCGACGTGACCTTCACCGTGCCCAAGGCCGAACTCGCCCGCGCGCTCGACGTGCTGGAGCGCGAGCGGCCGACGATCGGCTTCTCGGGCGTCGTCCACGACACCGCGATTACCAAGATCTCGGTCGTCGGAGTGGGGATGCGCAGCCATGCCGGCGTGGCGGCGATGATGTTCAAGACGCTGGCGGATCGCGGCATCAACATCCTCGCCATCACCACGTCGGAGATAAAGGTGAGCGTCCTGATCCACGAGGATTACACCGAACTGGCGGTCCGCGTCCTCCATACTGCCTACGGGCTGGACGCGCCGGAGGAAGCGACGGCCTGAAGACCCGCTTCGCCCATCGAGACGGATCAGCGTTGCGTGCAGCGAACGCGTGATCCGACAAGCTGAACGTCGGCCCGCTCGCCCGGTCTCGCCTCGGTGGAGATCGGGCTGCCCTTCACGGTGAGGCGGAGCAGCGCGGGGCCGATGATCGTGCAGGCCGCTCCCTTCCTCACCACGTCGCAGCCATTCCCCTCGGGCTTTTCGAGGCCGGGCGAGACGGGAAGCACGCCTATCGCGAACGTGTAGCCGCCGCCGAACAGCAGCTTGGCGCCAAGGCCCTTGGTTTCCACCTCAAGGCTGTTCGGCCCAAGCTGCTTCACCTGCCGCATGCCGGTGCCGGCGGCAAGACGCTGGCAGAAACCTGGCTGCGCAGGCAAATCGGCGGGGACGATGCCCGGCGCTGCCAGTGCCGCCAGAAAAATGCCTGCCTTCATGTCCGCTTACCCCCGTCCCGCTCCCGAGCCCTCTAGCCCACGCCCCTTACCACCGACAATCCGCATGAAAGCTTGGGGCCGCCCCCATCTTCATCTAACGCGAGGCGATGACCATGAACACGCAAGCGCCTGCTCCATCCCCCACCCACCCCCGCCTTTCCGCGCTGATGGCGCGCGGCGCCGCCTTCCTCGGTGCGGACTACGCCATTCTCGCGGGCGCGATGTCGTGGGTCAGCGAGCGGCATCTCGTCTCGGCCATATCGAATGCCGGCGGCTTTGGCGTGATCGCGTGCGGCGCGATGACGCCGGCCTTGCTCGATGCCGAGATCGCCGCGACTAAGGCGCTCGCGACGAGGCCGTTCGGCGTCAACCTCATCACGATGCATCCCGATCTGATGCCGCTGATCGATGTCTGCGCCAAGCACGGCGTCGGCCATGTCGTCCTCGCCGGGGGCTTGCCGCCCGGCGGCGCGATCGATCGGATCAAGGCCGGCGGCGCCAAGGTGATCTGCTTCGCCCCGGCGCTGGCGCTCGCCAAGAAGCTGATCCGCTCGGGCGTCGATGCGCTGGTGATCGAGGGGATGGAGGCCGGCGGCCATATCGGCCCCGTCTCCACCAGCGTGCTGGCGCAGGAAATGCTGCCCGAGATCGCCGACAAGCTGCCCGTGTTCGTCGCGGGCGGCATCGGCCGTGGCGAGGCGATCGCCGGCTATCTGGAGATGGGCGCCTCCGGCGTACAGCTCGGCACGCGCTTCGTCTGCGCCACGGAATCGATCGCGCATGCGAACTTCAAGAAGGCGTTCATCCGCGCCTCCGCCCGCGACGCCACTGCCAGCGTGCAGATCGATCCACGCCTGCCGGTCATTCCGGTGCGCGCGTTGAAGAACGCGTCATCCGATCTGTTCACCGCCAAGCAGCGGGAGGTCGCGCAGATGCTCGACGAGGGCAAGGTGGCGATGGCCGAGGCGCAGTTGCAGATCGAGCATTACTGGGCCGGCGCGCTCCGCCGCGCGGTGATCGACGGCGATGTCGAGAATGGCTCGATCATGGCCGGCCAGTCGGTCGGCATGGTGACGAAGGAGGAGCCGGCCGCCGCGATCATCGCCACCCTGCTCGATCAGGCCGCCGCCGCGCTGGAACGCCGCTCCGCCTGAACCTCCGTTTCGGAGGACCGGATCGGAGCGGATCATCCGCTTCGATGCTGCACTGCGGTGATATGGCCGTTCCTCACTCCGGCGGGGAACGGCAGCAGCGTGGCAACCGAAAGCATCGCCCGGATCGCGCCGCCGACGGGTCGCCTGGCCTTTCTCGATTCGCTGCGCTTCCTCGCCGCGCTCGCCGTCCTGCTCCAGCATCTGCTCGAACATGGCCGCGCGCCGGCGATGGGCTGGTTCATCCAGCTCGGCCCGGGGGTGTTCGGCGTCGCCTTGTTCTTCATTCTCAGCGGCTTCGTCATCCCCTTTTCGGTCAAGCGCGGCTTCGATCCGATCAGCTTCGCTGTCGGCCGGCTGTTCCGCATCTATCCGCTGGTGCTGGTCGCCTTCGCCGCCGCCTTGCTGCTCGGCCGCGCCGGCCTGCCCGATTTCGCCGAGGCGGCGCGCGCCACCCCGGCGGACTGGGTCGCCAACCTGCTGCTGATCTTCGATTTCGTCGGCAACGCCACCGTGCTGGGCGTCGCCTGGACGCTCATCATCGAATTCGCCTGGTACGGCCTGTTCGCCTCCACCTTGCTCCTGTTCCGGGACAAGGCCGGCCGCGTGCTGGAGATCGCGACGCCGATCCTGTTCGTGGCGCTCACCCTGGCCTCGCTGCTGCTCGATCACCGCGTGCCGCTCGGCCGCATCGGCATGATCTACGCCGCCGTCACCGGCTATCAGGCGTGGCGCCATTATGAGGGGCAGATCGGCACCCGCCGCTTCGTCATCGATGCCACGCTGTTCCTGGTCGTGATGGCGTTCGGCAACGTCGTCGCCTTCGGCCATTTCCACCATCCGAACATCACGATGGCGCAGGCGGTGTGGCCGTGGTTCATCAGCAGCGCGATCTTCCTCACAGTCTATGCCGTGCCCGCGATCCGCCGCTCGGCGCTGCTGTCCAACCGGATCGTCGCGGGGCTCGGCGCGATCAGCTTCTCCACCTATCTGCTCCATCCGTTCGCCATCGCCATCGCCAGGCACTGGCTCGGCGGCGGCGCCATGATCGCGGCGGCGCTGGTGCTCACGCTGCTGCTGTCGATCGCCGGCTACACTTTGGTCGAGCGGCCGGCGATGCGGCTTGGCAGGCATCTCGCGCGCAAGCCGCAACCGGCGATTGTGCTGCGCGCCGTCTGATCCGGCCACGCACCAGTGGCAGGCGCCCCGGCTTTCTGTTAGCGCAACTCCATGCCCCAGACGCCACAGGGGACGGCCACCTCCGCCGCCCGCGAGATCCTTACCCGCCTGCATGACGTGATGGCCGCGCGCACCAACGCGCAGGCCAAGCTCAACCAGGTCGTGCAGATCATCGGCGAGGCGATGGATAGCGAGGTCTGCTCGATCTATCTTCTGCGCGATGGCGTGCTGGAACTTTACGCCACGCGCGGCCTGCGGCAGGAATCGGTCCATGTCACCAAGCTGGCGCTGGGCGAGGGGCTGGTCGGCAAGATCGCCGAGCAGGTGGAGACGCTGAACCTGGACGAGGCGACCAGCCACCCCGATTTCGCCTACAAGCCGGAAACTGGCGAGGATCTCTATCACAGCTTCGCCGGCGTCCCGATCGTCCGGCGCGAACAGGCGGTCGGCGTGCTGGCGGTGCAGCATGAGGCATCGCGCCGCTATGCCGAGATCGAGATCGAGGCGTTGCAGACCGTCGCGATGGTGCTGGCCGAGCTGATCGCCGGCGCCGGCCTGATCGACGATACGCGCAGCGCCGCCGCCACGCGCGATCAGGGCGCCGTCCGCCTGTCCGGCCTCAAGCTCGTCGAGGGCATGGGCCGCGGCCATGTCGTGTTCCACCAGCCCCGCATCCACATCGAGCATACCGTGGCGGAGGACACCGAGGCGGAGCGCCACCGCGTCTACGCCGCCTTCCGCCAGATGCGCGAGCAGATCGAGCGGATGACCAGCCAGGCCGAGTTCGGCGTGGCGGGCGAGCATCAGGACGTGCTCAACACCTACAAGATGTTCGCCTATGACGAAGGCTGGGGTCGCCGCATCAACGAAGCGATCGACAGCGGCCTCACCGCCGAGGCGGCGATCGAGCGGGTGCAGCAGCGCACGCGGATGCGGATGCGCGAGATCAGCGATCCGCTGCTTGCCGATCGGATGCACGATCTGGAGGATCTGTCGAACCGCCTGCTGCGCATCGTCTCGGGCCAGCTCGGCACGGCGGCGCAGCTCGGCCTGCGGCAGGATTCGATCCTGATCGCGCGCAATCTCGGCCCGGCCGAACTGCTGGAATATGACAAGCGCCGGCTGAAGGGCGTGGTGCTGGAGGAAGGCTCGCTCACCGCCCATGTCACCATCGTCGCGCGCGCGATGGGGGTGCCCGTGGTCGGCCGCGTCCGCTCGATCCGCCGCATGGTGGCGGAGGGCGATTTCCTGTTGCTCGACGGCAATCAGGGCGCCGTCTTCGTCCGTCCGACGGCGACGATGGACGATGCGTTCGACGCCAAGCTCGTCATCACGCAGAAACGCCGGGCGGAATTCACCGCCATGCGCGATCTGCCGCCCTGCTCGAGGGACGGCCGGCGCATCACCCTGATGGTGAATGCCGGCCTGCGCGACGATGTCGCCGCGCTCGACGTCACCGGGGCGGACGGCATCGGCCTGTTCCGCACCGAATTCCAGTTCCTCGTCTCCGCGACCCTACCCCAGCGCGAGCGCCAGCAGCGCCTGTACCGCGACGTGCTGGAGGCGGCGGGCGATCGCCCGGTGATCTTCCGCACCGTCGATATCGGCGGCGACAAGGCGCTGCCCTACATGAAGGGCAATGACGACGAGGATCGCGAGGAGAACCCGGCGATGGGCTGGCGCGCGATCCGCCTCGCGCTGGATCGCGATGCGCTGATGAAGGCGCAGGCCCGCGCGCTGGTGGAAGCTGCGGCGGGCCGCACGCTCAACGTGATGTTCCCGATGATCTCCGAGCCGTGGGAGTTCGACCAGGCGCAGGCGCTGTTCGAGAAACAGCGCGCCTGGGTCGCCTCGCGCAACCGGCCGGTGCCGCTCGCCATCCGCTACGGCACCATGCTGGAGGTGCCGGCGCTGGCGGAAATGCTCGACGTGCTGCTGCCGAAGCTCGATTTCCTGTCGATCGGCACGAACGACCTCACCCAGTTCCTGTTCGCCGCCGATCGCGCCCACCCCAAGCTGGCCGAACGCTATGACTGGCTGTCGCCCGCGATCCTGCGTTTCCTCGCCCGCGTCGTCGCCCAGACCGAGGCATCGGGCGTCCCGATCGGCGTCTGCGGCGAGATGGGCGGCCGCACGCTGGAGGCGATGGCTCTGATCGGCCTCGGGATCGAACGGCTGTCGATCACCCCCGCCGCAATCGGCCCGGTCAAGGCGATGATCCGCTCGCTCGACATCGCGGCGCTGCGGGCGGAGCTGCCCGGGTGGCTCGCCGCCGGCCGCCCCGATATGCGCGCGCAGCTGGCCGGCTGGGCCGCGGCGAACGGCGTAAACATCGGCTGATCGCTGCGCCGGCGCCAATCGGCGTGCCGCCCGGTTTACCATTTGACAGCGCCGCTTACCTGTTGTGACAAGGCGTCGAGGGCCGCCGCCAGGACGGGACCGACGGCCGGGAGATCGCATGAATCAGGTCGAAGAACAGTCTCCCGCCTTCCTGCCCGGCCGCGTCGGAGAGCGGCTGCGCGCGGCGCGGGAGGCGCAGGGACGGGATCTGGACGAGATCGCCACGATCACCCGCATCCCGCTCCGTCATCTGCGCGCGATCGAGACCGGCGATCATGCGGATCTGCCGGCCACCCCCTATAGCGTCGGCTTCGTCCGCACCTATGCGCAGGCGATCGGGCTGGAGGCGGGCCGGCTGGCGCAGGATTTCCGCGCCGAACTCGGCGCAGCACCCGTCGCGCGCCACGTGCCCGAGCCGTTCGAGCCGGCCGATCCCAAGCGCGTGCCGACAAGGCTGCTCGCCGCTGTCGCGCTGGTGATCGCGCTGCTGCTCGCCGGGGGCTATGCCGTTCTGCGCAGCGGCACGTTGAGCGGGGAGGATGCCGAAACCCGCGCCCGCCTCGCCGCCGGCACCGAAACGAGACCCGTCGCCGCCGCGCCCGCGCCGGCTGCCAAGCCCGTTGCCGCACCGGCACCCGCCGGCGGTCCGGTGGTCGTCACCGCCACCGATGCGGTGTGGTTGCGCATTTACGAGGGCAATGGCGGCCCGCGCTACATAGAAAAGGTGATGCAGCCGGGCGAGACGTTCCAGATCCCCGCCACCGCCAAGGATCCGCAGATCCTCACCGGCCGGCCGCAGTCGATCCGCGTCACCGTCGGCACCACCGTGATCCCGCCGCTCGGCACGCCGGAACGCACCATCGCCGATGTCAGTCTGCGGCCAGAGGCGCTGCTCGCGCGGGGGGCCGCCGCCACGCCGGCCCCGCCGCCTGCCCCTTAATCGCAGCGACAGGCACGCCGTGCGACATGGCCGCCTGACCTGATGCCCGAAGGAAATCCGATGCGCGCCCCCCTGATCGCCGGCTCCCTGCTCGCCGGCCTGCTCGCCTCGACGGCCGCCCCCGCGCTCGCGCAGGAGGCCGGCGTCGGCCAGCGCGTCGATCGGCTGGAGAAGGAGATGCGCGCCGTCCAGCGCAAGGTTTTCCCCGGCGGCACCCAGCAATATCTCGAACCCGACATCGGCCGGCCCGCCGCCGCCCCGGCACCCGGCGGCGTGCCGGCTGAAACCCCGGTCGCCGATCTCACCGCGCGGGTGAACTCGCTCGAACAGGAGCTCGCCCGGATCACCGGCCAGGTCGAGCAGAATGGCTACAAGGTGCGCCAGCTGGAGGAGCAGTTCGCCCGCTTCAAGGCCGATGCCGATGCCCGGCTGAACACGGTGGAGGGCAGCGCGCCACCCGCCGCCGGGGCGTCCGGCCGCACCCCGCCGCCTTTCTCCGCCACGCCGGTCGGCCCCGCCCCGCGCGCACCGGAACCGGCGGTCGAACCGGCCGCACCCGCCCCGGCCGCCGCCACCGGCGATCCGGGCGAGGATGCCTATCTCGCCGCCTATCGCCTGTGGGAGCAGAAGAACTATGCCGATGCGGAGGCGGCGCTGAAGGCGGTCGTCGCCAAATATCCCAAGCACAAACGCGCCAGCTACGCGCAGAATCTGCTGGGCCGCGCCTATCTCGACGATGGCAAGCCGGGCCTCGCCGCCGAGGCCTTCTACGCCAATTACCAGAAGATGCCGCGCGGCGATCGCGCGCCGGACAGCCTCTATTATCTCGGCCAGTCGCTGATGGGCCTCAAGCCGCCGAAGCCCGCCGATGCCTGCAAGGTCTATGCGGAACTGCTCGACGTCTATGGCGAGAAGATCGCTCAGCCGCTCAAGGATCGCGTCGCCAAGGGCCGCGCCGATGCCAAGTGCGGCGCCTGATCCCGCGCCGCTGACGCCCCCGGTCGATCCCGCGCAGGTCGCGCGGTTCGCCGGCGATCTCGCATCCCGCCGCCCGCTCGGCGGCGGCGAGCGGATCGGCATCGCCGTATCGGGCGGGCCGGACAGCCTCGCTCTGCTGCTGCTCGCCGCCGCCGCCTTTCCGGGGCGGATCGAGGCCGCCACCGTCGATCACGGCCTGCGGGCCGAAAGCGCAGGCGAGGCGCGCATGGTGGCTGGCGTCTGCGCCGATCTCGGCGTGCCGCACGCGATCCTCAAGGGCGACTGGCCCCCCGATGCCGGCATCGGCCTGCAAGCCGCCGCCCGCGCCTATCGCTACCGTGAACTCGCCGGCTGGTGCGCCCGGCGGGGCCTCGCTCTGCTCGCCACCGCCCACCATGCCGACGATCAGGCCGAAACGCTGCTCCTGCGCCTCGCCCGCGGCGCCGGAACGGGCGGGCTGGGCGCAATCCGGCCTGTGCGCCGCCTCGCCGACGACGGCGGGCGCACGATGCTGGTCCGCCCGCTGCTGCGCTTCGCCAAGCATGAACTCACCGCGCTGGTCGCCGCGGCCGGGCTGGTCGCGGTCGACGATCCCTCCAACGACAGCGATCGCTTCGACCGCACCCGCGCGCGCCGGCTGCTCGCGCAAACGCCGTGGCTCGATCCCGCGCGGCTCGCCGCCAGCGCCAGCCACCTCGCCGATGCGGACCTCGCGCTGGACTGGGCAGCGAACCTGGCGTTCGATCGGCGCGTGGCGTCGGCACCGACCGCCGACAGGCCAAGTGAATGGCGCCTCGATCCCGCCGGCCTGCCGGACGAGATCCTCCGCCGCGTGGTCCGCCGGCTGATCCTCGCAGTCGAAAATCACGCGACGGACGGCCACAGCCACGCGGACCCCGCCGGGCCGGAACTGTCGCGCTTCGTCCGGCGCCTGCAACGCGGCGACACGGCGACGATGTGGCACGTCCTCGCCCGCCCCGGCACGCTCTGGCGTTTCGCCGCCGCGCCGCCGCGCCGCGCCTGATCGGTTCGCCCCGAAAACGTCGGCGGCGACCGCCCGTTGCATTGCCATTAACCCGGGATCACCTATCTTGGCCGGGCAAGGATCGGAGCATTCATGAACGACGAGAAGGAACCGCAGGCGAACCCCTGGATGAAGAGCCTGCTCATCTGGGTCGGCATATTGCTGGCGCTCGTCCTGTTCGTGTCGATGTTCGATAGCTCTTCGCGCTCGTCCGACGGCACCAGCATCGCCTATTCCGAGTTCCTCGCCCGCGTCGACGAGGGCACGGTGAAGAATGCCGAGATCGCTGGCAACGTCATCTCGGGCAAGCTCACCAACGATCAGTCGTTCCGCACCTATGCGCCGCAGGATGCGAATCTCGTCGATCGCCTCACTGCCAAGGGTGTCGAGTTCCGCGCCAAGCCGGAGGAGCAGGCCAGCTTCTGGATGATCATGCTCTACCAGTCGCTGCCCTTCCTGCTGATCCTCGGCATCGCCTTCTTCGTGATGCGCCAGATGCAGAAGAATGCCGGCTCCGGCGCGATGGGCTTCGGCAAGTCGCGCGCCAAGATGCTTACCGAAAAGCAGGGTCGCGTCACCTTCGACGATGTCGCCGGCATCGACGAGGCGCGCGAGGAATTGCAGGAGATCGTCGATTTCCTCAAGGATCCCACCAAGTTCGCCCGGCTCGGCGGCAAGATCCCGAAGGGCGCGCTGCTCGTCGGCTCGCCCGGCACCGGCAAGACCCTGCTCGCCCGTGCCATCGCGGGTGAGGCGGGCGTACCCTTCTTCACCATCTCGGGTTCCGATTTCGTCGAGATGTTCGTCGGCGTCGGCGCCAGCCGCGTGCGTGATATGTTCGAGCAGGCGAAGAAATCCGCGCCTTGCATCGTCTTCATCGACGAGATCGATGCCGTCGGTCGCCACCGTGGCGCCGGCCTCGGCAACGGCAATGACGAGCGCGAGCAGACGCTGAACCAGCTGCTGGTCGAGATGGACGGCTTTGATGCCAATGAAGGCATCATCATCGTCGCCGCCACCAACCGGCCCGACGTGCTCGACCCCGCTCTGCTGCGCCCCGGCCGCTTCGATCGCCAGGTCGTCGTGCCGCGCCCGGATATCGAGGGCCGCGAGAAGATCCTTCAGGTCCACATGAAGAAGACGCCGCTCGCGCCCGACGTCAACGCCCGCACGATCGCGCGCGGCACGCCCGGCTTCTCGGGCGCCGATCTCGCCAACCTCGTCAACGAGGCGGCCTTGCTCGCCGCCAAGCGCGGCAAGCGCCTCGTCGCGATGAGCGAGTTCGAGGAAGCCAAGGACAAGGTGATGATGGGTGCCGAACGGCGCTCGATGGTGATGACCGAGGACGAGAAGAAGGCCACCGCCTATCACGAGGCCGGCCATGCGCTCGTCTCGCTGCACATTCCCGGCTGCGATCCGCTGCACAAGGTCACGATCATCCCGCGCGGCCGTGCGCTGGGCGTGACGTGGAACCTGCCCGACCGTGATCGCTATTCGATGACGATGAAGCAGATGAAGGCCCGCCTCTCGCTCTGCTTTGGCGGTCGCATCGCCGAACAGCTGATCTACGGGGCGGACGAGCTGAACACCGGCGCCTCCAACGACATCCAGCAGGCCACCGACATGGCCCGCTCGATGGTGATGGAATATGGCATGTCGGAAAAGCTTGGCTGGCTGCGCTACCGCGACAATCAGGACGAGGTGTTCCTCGGCCATTCGGTCAGCCGCGCGCAGAACATGTCGGAGGAGACCGCGCGCCTGATCGACAGCGAAGTGCGCCGCCTGGTCGAGGAGGGCGAAAGCCGCGCTCGCCAGGTGCTCACCGACAATCTCGACGAGCTGCACCGTCTCGCCGGCGCACTGCTCGAATTTGAGACGCTCTCGGGTGAAGAATCCAAGCGCATCATCAAGGGCGAGAGCATCGGCCGCGACGACAATGCCGGCCGCCGCCCGGCAACCCTCGCCACCGGCGGTTCCTCCATCCCCAAAAGCCGCCGTCCCGGTGGCGGATGGGGCGACGCCGCGCCGCAGGGGGCGTAACCCTCGGGCTCGCACATGACACGATGCCGGTCGGCGTCGTGTCATGTCGGCAGCGTCATTTCAGGAAGGCGACGATCGCTGTGGTAGTGGCGGCCGGCTGCTCCTCCATGAGCCAGTGCCCAGCCGCAGGGATGACGACTTCGGTCACGTCGCTGGCGGCGAAACGCATCACGGTCGCCATCATCGGGCCGAACGATTTCTCCCCGCCGATCGCGAGAACCGGCATCGTCAGCTTGCCGCGCGCCAGCAGCACGCGATCGTCCACCACGTCCTGATCGAACGCGGCGAACTGGCTGAACCCCGCGTGCATCGCGCCCGGCATCGCGTAGAGCGCCGCATAATGGACGCGGGACGCTTCGTCGAAATTCGCCGGGTCGGCCGAGAACTCGTTCCAGAAGCGATCGAGGTAGATGCGCTCGCGCCCCGCGACGAGCCGCTCCATGTCCGGGCCGCCGAAGCGGAAATGCCACAGCAGCGGGCTCTTGAGGATCTCCTCCCACGGGCCGATGCCGGGCAGCGGCGCGTCGAGCAGCACGAAATGCGCCACCCGCGCCGGGTTCTGCGCGACGAACGCATAGCCCACCATATTGCCGATATCGTGCGTCACCACGTCGACCCGGTCGACATGCAGCGCGGCCAGCACTCCGGCCACGTCGCCCGCCTGCGTCTTCTTGTCATAGCCGCCGGCCGGCTTGGCCGAGAGGCCGAGGCCGCGCAGGTCCGGCACGATCACACGATGATCGCGCATCAGCCTGGTCGCCAGCGGCTCCCACATGTCGCCGGTCTCGCCATAGCCGTGCAGCAGGATCACGGCCGGGCCGGCGCCGCCGACGCGGACATGGATGGTGGTGCCGTTGGTCGCGATCTCCTGCGTGGCGAAGGCGGGCGGAAACGGCTTCACCTCGGCTGCGGCGGGCGTCGCCGCCGCCAGTGCCAACGCCGCCAGTCCGTAGCGAAGCATCATGGTCTCCCCCCAAGCACGGAAAATCGTTTTTGCCGTCAGGATGGGCCCGAAACGACAGTCGCGTAAAGGGCTTCGCTGCCCGACAGCCACCCCATGACGCTCGCCGCATTTCCTGCTACGCGCCTTTGTGCCATGACTGACATCGCCCTTCTCGACCGCCCCGCCGATGCGCCGCTCGATGCGACTGCCCTGATCGCCGGCATGGGCGCCCGCGCCCGCGCCGCCGCCCGTATCCTGGCGATGACGCCGACGGACGCCAAGGCCGCCGCGCTCCACGCCGCCGCCCGCCACCTGCGCGCCAGCGAAGCCGCGATCCTCGCCGCCAACACGCAGGATGTCGCCACCGCCGAAGCCAACGGCCTCTCCGCCGCGATGCGCGATCGTCTCGCGCTCGATCCCGCGCGCCTTGCCGGGATCGCCGCCGCGGTGGAGGATGTCGCCGGCCTGCACGATCCCGTCGGCAGCGTCATCGACGAGGCGGTGCGGCCCAACGGCCTGCGCCTCAGCCGCGTCCGCGTGCCGCTCGGCGTCGTCGGCATCATCTACGAAAGCCGTCCAAACGTCACGGCGGACGCCGGCGCGCTCGGGCTGATGTCGGGCAATGCGGTGATCCTGCGCGGCGGGTCGGAGGCGATCCGCACCTCCCGCGCGATCCACGCCGCGCTCCTCGCTGGCTTGCGCGATGCGGGTCTGCCCGAAGATGCGATTCAGCTCGTCCCCACCACCGATCGCGCCGCCGTCGGCGCGCTGCTTCGGGCGGAGGGGCTGGTCGACATCATCATCCCCCGCGGCGGCAAGTCGCTCGTCGCGCGCGTCCAGGCGGAGGCGCGGGTGCCCGTGCTCGCCCATCTCGACGGGATCAACCATCTCTACATCGATCGCGCCGCCGATCCGGCCAAGGCGGTGGCGCTCGCGGTCAATGCCAAGATGCGCCGCACCGGCGTCTGCGGCGCGACCGAGACGCTGCTGATCGATCGCGCCTTCCCCGATCCCGCCGCCGTCCTCGTCGCGCTGATCGACGCCGGCTGCGAACTGCGCGGCGACGCGGCCGCCCGTGTGCTCGATGCCCGCATCCTGCCCGCGGCGGCCGAGGATTGGGACACCGAATATCTCGATGCCGTCTGCGCCGTGGCGATCGTCGATGGCCTCGCCGGCGCCACCGCGCACATCGCCGCCCACGCCTCGCACCACACCGACGCGATCGTCACCGAGGATGCCGCCACCGCCGAACGCTTCCTCGCGGAAGTCGACTCGGCGATCGTCATGTGGAACGCCTCCACCCAGTTCGCCGATGGCGGCGAGTTCGGCCTGGGCGCGGAAATCGGTATCTCCACTGGCCGGCTCCACGCCCGCGGCCCCGTCGCGCTGGAAGGGCTCACCACCTATAAATGGCTGGTGCGCGGCGCCGGCCAGATTCGCCCCTGAGCATGGTCCGGTCCTGAAGGCCGTCGGTCTCCTCGGCGGATCGTTCAACCCCGCCCACCGTGGCCACCGCCGCATCAGCCTCGCCGCGATCCACGCGCTGGGGCTGGATGAAGTGTGGTGGCTCGTCTCCCCCGGCAATCCGCTGAAGCCGGTGGAGGGCATGGCCCCGCTCGCCGCCCGCCTCGCCTCGGCCCGCCGCATGGCCCGCCGCGCGCCGATCCGCCCCACGGCGATCGAGCAGCGACTCGGCACGCGCTACACCGTCGATACGCTCGAAAAACTGGTCCGCCGCTATCCCGATCGCCGCTTCATCTGGCTGATGGGCGCGGACAATCTGGTGCAATTCCCCCGCTGGCGGCACTGGCGCCGCATCGCGCGGACGGTTCCGATTGCCGTGATCGCGCGTCCCGGCTATGATCGGCGCATCCACGCCATGCGGGCGATGGGATGGCTCGGGCGTTTCGTCCACCGGCCGGGTCGATCGCGTGACTGGATGACATGGAGACCGCCGGCGCTCGTGCTGCTGCGCTTTCGCCCCGATCCCGCTTCCGCCACCCGACTGCGGGCGAGCAATCCTCGCTGGCATCTCTCGCCCGGCGCCATCGCGCAACGCGATGCCGTCACGCGCCACCTTATCCGCTAGGAGGTTTTTTGCCCGTTTCCACCGCCGCCGTTAAAGGCCCTGCCGATCTCGCGACCATCGATGCGCTGCTGCGCGTCGTGCTGGGCTCGCTGGAGGACGATCAGGCCGTCGACACGATCAGCATACCGCTGGCCGGCAAGAGCAGCATCGCCGATTACATGGTGATCGCCAGCGGCCGCTCCACCCGGCAGGTCGCCTCGATGGCGCACAAGCTGGCCGATCGGATCAAGGCCGAAACCGGACGCCCGTCGCGCATGGAAGGGCTGCCCACGGCCGATTGGGTGCTGGTCGATGCCGGCGACATCATCATCCACCTGTTCCGCCCCGAAGTGCGCAGCTTCTACAATCTGGAGCGGATGTGGGCGTTCGGCGAGGCGCCGGCGCCCGCGCCGGCCCCCGATCTCACCGACGATGCGCCCGATCCCCGCACCCCGGACGACAGCGCGCCCGACGATCTCGACGACGACGAGGATTGACGCCGGCGTGCTGCTGCACATCGTGGCGCGCGGCAAGATCGGCCGCAGCCCCGAGGCCGATCTCGTCGATCGCTATCTGAGGCGCATCGCCTGGCCCACCCGCGTCACCGAACTGCCCGATCGCGGTGGCAGGCCGCCGCTGCTGGAGCCCGCCACCGTGCTGATCGCGATGGATGAGAAAGGCGAGCAGCTCGGCTCCGCCGCCTTTGCCGAACGGCTCGGGCGCTGGCGCGACGACGGCCGGCGCGAGGCGCGCTTCCTGATCGGCGCGGCAGACGGGTTGGAAGAGGCCGATCGCGCCGCCGCCACGATGCTCTTCGCCTTCGGCGCCGCCACCTGGCCGCACATGCTGGCCCGCGCGATGCTGGCCGAACAGCTCTGGCGCGCGACGAGCATCCTCGCCGGCCACCCTTATCACCGCGAGGGATGATGCGCCGCGCTTGCCATCTCCTTTCTGTCGCCTCGGCCTGTGCGGCGATTGTCTGGACGGGCCTCGCGACCGCCCAATCCACCTCCGCGCCCACCCTCACGTTCGAAGCCACCGCGCTCGCCCGCGCCAGGCAGGAAGCGGCCGAGGCGCTGCGCCGCGCCGCCGCGTTCGAGGCGCAGGCCGCCCGCGCGACCGATG
>CAXTTS010000059.1:0-16113 GCA_964247265.1 uncultured Sphingomonadaceae bacterium | reverse complement strand
TGGTCAGCCCGGCCAGCGATGCACCCGTCGCATTCTGATCGAAATAGCCGGTCTTCGTCTCGTAGGTGTAGCGCAGGCCCGTCGTCAGGTCGATCGCCGAGGTGATGTGCAGGATCGTCTGCGCGAACGCCGCATAGCTGTTGGTCACCGGCCGCGAATGGCTGATGACGCTATACCCGTTCAGCGCGGCGGCCCCAACCACTGGGTCGGTGCTCGGCGCGAGGAAGAAGCCCGCCGCCTGCGTGCCGTAATTGTTGACCGCCTCCGCCTTGATCGACTGATAGAGATAATAGAGGCCGCCGACATAATCGATCCGGTCGCTGCCATTGGAGGCAACGCGCAGTTCCTGGCTGAACTGGCGCTGATTGTTGCTCTGGTGGAAATCCGCACCGGCATCCAGGCTGGTCGAATCACCGTCATTGTGCGGATACCAGTTCCAGGCGCGATAGGCGGTGACCGAGGTCAGCGTCGCCGGGCCGACATCGAGGTCGGCGGTCGCGGCTACGCCATGCTGGCCCATCCGGTAGCGCGGATCGGCGTCGGCATCGGTCGTGCGCAGGCCGATATCGGCCGGCACCGGCGTGTAGCCGAGCCGCGCGGCGCGATCGTAGAAGTTGTTCGCGAAGTTTGTGCCATTGTCATAGCGGCGGATCGCGCCGGTCAAAATCGATGCGGCGGTGTTGGCGTGCTGGCGGCCATAATCGGCGATGATGCGCAGCTTGAACACATCGTTCGGCTTGTAGAGCAACTGGCCGCGCAGGCCGAGATCATGGTAGTTCTGCCCGTGGCTGCCGTCCGCCCGGTTGAAGGTGAAGCCGTCGCGATCCGTCTTGGAGACGAACAGTCGCGCCGCCAGCGTATCGGTCAACGGGCCCGACACATAAGCGTGGAGTTGGCGGAAATCGTAATTGCCGTAGCTGATGTCGCCGCCCGCCTCCGGCTCGAACGTCGGTGACTTGGTCGTCACCACCACAGCGCCCGCCGAGGTGTTCTTGCCGAACAGCGTGCCCTGTGGCCCGCGCAGCACCTCGATACGCTCCAGATCGGCGAGATCGAACACCGTCTGACCGGGCCGGGCGAGATACACGCCGTCCAGATAGACGCCCACCGCCGGCTCCAGCCCGTCATTATAGACGGCGACATTGTTGCCGAGGCCGCGGATGTTGATGCTGGTGTTGCGCGGATTGGTGTTGGTAACCACCAGGCTCGGCGTCAGCTGCTGCAGGTCGCGCAGATTGTAGGTGCGCGTCGCTTCGATCTGTGCCGCGCCGAACGCATTGATCGCGATCGGCACGTCCTGGATCTTCTCCTCGCGACGCCGCGCGGTGACGAGGATGTCGCCGGTCGAGCCGGTATCCGCTGCGGCCTGCTGCGCGTCGTCCGGCGCGGCGGCCGGCTCGGCCAGCACGGGCGGCGCCAGCAGCACCGCGCCAGCGAGAAGGCCGGCGCGCAGGCTGCGCCGAAGAGTGGTTTGCATGGCGATTTCCCTGATTGTGTTCTGTTCGTGACACCGACTTGTCGGTGCGGCCCGGCGGATAGAAACACACCCGGGGGTTGGGAACAAAGATTCTCTATCATGCTGGTTGAGAAAAGTGTTTTGTGGCGCCACCCTCACCCGGTACGACGCGTGGCGGAACGACCCACATGCGCAGCAGGAGGAATGATGCGGCTTCGGAACCTGGTTATCGCCGTAACCGCGAACGCGCTGGGATGCGGTCTGCTGTCCGCTGCGGCAGTCGCAGCCGCCCCGGCCAGCACGGCGCCGCAGGCGCAGCGCCCCAACTTCCTCGTCATCGTGGCGGACGATCTCGGCTGGTCCGATCTCGGCAGCTTCGGCGGCGAGATCGCCACGCCGAACCTGGACGCGCTCGCTCTGTCGGGCGTGCGCTTCACCGGCTTCCACACCGCTGCCACCTGCTCCCCCACGCGGTCGATGCTGATGAGCGGGGTGGACAATCACGAGGCCGGCCTGGGGGCGATGGCCGAGACGCTGAACGACGCGAACCGCGGCGCGCCCGGCTATGAGGGCTATCTGAACGACCGCGTCGCTTCCATCGCGGAGCTGCTGCACGCGGGCGGCTACCGCACGATCATGTCCGGCAAATGGCATCTCGGCCTTACTTCTGATCGCGAGCCGAAAGCCCGCGGCTTCGAGCGGAGCTTTGCGCTGCTCCAGGGCTTGTCTAACCACTTCGGCGCGGACCAGAACGATGCGTGGCGCAAGGCCGGCCTGTCGCCGACCTACCGGGCCGACGGGCAGGCCGCCAAGCTGCCGAAGGGCACCTTCTCGGCCGACTATTTCGCCGATCGCCTGATCGGCTTTCTTGAGGATGGCGCCAAGGCCAAGGATAGCCGCCCGTTCTTTGCCTATCTCCCGTTCACGACGCCACATTGGCCGATGCAGGCGCCCGACGAGACGATCGCCAAGTATAAGGGCCGCTACGATGCCGGCTACGAAGCGCTCCGCACCACACGGCTGGCGCGGCAGAAGGCGCTCGGTCTCGTGCCGGCCGACGCGCAGCCGCATGCCGTCGAGCTGACCAGGCCGTGGGCCTCGCTCAGCCCGGCCGAACAGGCGATCGAAGCGCGCAAGATGGAAGTCTATGCCGCGATGGTCGATCGCATGGACCAGAATGTCGGCCGCGTCGTTGCGGAGCTGAAAAAGCTTGGCCGTTACGACGATACCGTCATCCTGTTCTTCGCGGATAACGGCCCGGAGGGGAGCGTCATCAACTCGCCCGGGTTCAGCCGCGATCTGCCGCCCGATCCGAAGCTCGGGATCGACAACAGCCTGGCGAATATCGGCAAGGCGACGAGCTATGTCGGCTACGGCCCCGGCTGGGCGCAGGCCAATTCCACCCCGTCCTGGCTGGTGAAGGGCTATACGACCGAGGGCGGCATCCGCACCGTGGCCTTCGCCGCCGGCAAGGACGTGGCCGGCGGCGGGCGCATCGCGCGGGCCAACCTGGACGTGCGCGACGTATCGCCGACGCTACTCGATCTTGCCGGGCTGACCCAGCCGACCAGCTTTGCCGGCCACCCCATCCTGCCTTATGAGGGTCACAGCCTGCGGCCGGTGCTGACCGCGCAGGCCGAGGGCGTCCGCTCGGCCGACGAACCGGTCGGCTACGAGTTGTTCTTCCGTCGCGCGCTACGCAAGGGCGACTGGAAGGCGGTGTTCCTGCCCAAGGGCGGCACCGGCTACACCCGCAACGGCGTAGGCGAGGGCCGCTGGCAATTGTTCAACGTCGCCCGCGATCCCGGTGAGTCGAAGGATCTCGCCGCCGCCGAGCCGGCCCGCCTGACCGAACTCGTCGCCGCTTATGACAGCTACGCCAAGGCCAAGGGCGTCGTGGCCCTGCCCGCGAATGCGGCCGCGCCGGTATCGACTGCGCCCAAGCCGTGAGACGCGTCGCGGCCACCCTGCTCGCCGGGCTCTCGGCCGCTTCGCTGATTGGCGCGCGCCCCGCGCCGGACCGGGGTTGCGACGTGGCGGATGGTCGCGTCTTCATCCCGGCCGGCACGGTGCCGCTGGGCGAGGACGGAGCCGACCGCCCCGGCACGCGCACCGCCGTGCCCGCCTTCTGGATCGATCGCCACGAGGTGACCAACCGGCAGTTCGCCGCGTTCGTCGCCGCCACGGGCCATGTCACGCGGGCAGAGCAAGATGGCGCCTCCGCCGTCTTCGTGCCCCCCGATCAGCCTGTCGCGCTGGATAACGCCGCCCGGTGGTGGCGCTTCGTCAAAGGAGCGGACTGGCGCCACCCGCAAGGGCGCGAGAGCGACCTGCGCGACCGCGCCGACGAGCCTGTCGTCCATGTCGATCGCGAGGATGCCGCCGCCTTTGCGCGCTGGGCGGGTGGCGCGCTGCCCGATACCGCCCAGTGGGAACGCGCCGCGCGCGAGGATCAGGATGCGCCCCGCACCCCATCGAGCTGGGCCTTCTCGGCCAGCGGAAAGCCGCGCGCCAATGTCTGGGAAGGAGTCTTCCCGATGCGCGACACCGGGGAGGACGATTATGCCGGCATCGCACCGGTGGGCTGCTTCGAGGCCAACGGGTTCGGCATTCACGACATGGTCGGCAACGTGTGGGAATGGGTGTCCGGCACCGGGCCGAGCGGGATCATCAAGGGCGGCAGCTATCTATGCGCAATGACCTATTGCGCCAATTTCCGCCCGGCCGCCTTCCAGGCGCAGGAGCAGGATCTCGGCGCCAGCCACATCGGCTTCCGCGTCGCCTATCCGAAGGCCGCCGGTCGCCCGACGGACCGCTGATTTTTCTTCATGGGCGTGCCACTCTGTCGCCATGTGCAACCGCGCCCGCATGGACCACGAGCCCGAGACGATACACACGCGCGTCGGCCGCGCCGCGCATCGTCACGCGACGCCTTTGTCGCGCCGATGTCCGACGCCTTCGGATTGGCAGCGATCAGCGCGTCGAGCTTGTTGGTGTAGGCACGCTTGTCGTTGATCTCCCGCAGCGAACCCGCCAGATCGCCGACGTTGCGAATGTCGGCAATGGCGTTCCGCGCTGCTTGCGCTAGGCCGGTCAGCCCATCGGGGAACGCCTGAATGATCCTGGTATGCCCCAGCAGGTCCAGCAGATCCGAAACCGCGCCGCCCAGCTCACGCGTCGCGCCAGCCCACAATTCGCGCGACTTGTTGGCGGCTTCGTCCTGCTTCGCCGTGGAGATCCGCAGCGCTTCGTTCCGCTGCGAGCGTCTTGCCGAGTTTTGCGACGCCGCTGTCCGCGTGCTCCGCTTCGCCGTGAAGACCCTGCAGCGCGTACGTGACGGACTCAATGGCGCGATCGGCTTCGTTTCGCGCCTTCATGATGAGGTTTGCGTCTGCGTTGCGCGTGGCGCCCATCAGTTCGCGCCCGCCTATCAGCTCGGGGGCGGTCCGCGCTGTCAAAGCGGGAATCAAACCCTGGTGCCGGTGCAAGGGCTGCGGGAATATGCGGCATCCCTCCCGGCCTTGA
This sequence comes from uncultured Sphingomonadaceae bacterium, assembly GCA_964247265.1. Taxonomy (GTDB): domain Bacteria; phylum Pseudomonadota; class Alphaproteobacteria; order Sphingomonadales; family Sphingomonadaceae; genus Alterirhizorhabdus. Next base: position 11,132 of record CAXTTS010000059.1, on the reverse strand, counting down.
TCCAGGCTGACCGGTCGGCGCGGCCGTAGGTGCTCCGTTTGAGTTTAGATCCGGATATGTCAGCCTGGAGCACTGACGACGCAGATCAGCAGGGGCTAGCGCTTGCCCAAAGGCAGTGCCCGCAGCCCTTATCCCGCAGAAGTCAGGTCAGGCCAGGCAGAGACCTTCAAGCTGAGCAGCAAGGCACGCTCAGAAGCGCAGTCCATTACCCGCCAACGTGACGACTCCACGGCGAGTCGCCCAAACGACAACAGCCGCCGAGGTTTGCTCGGAGGCTGTTAAGTCCACGCTTTTCCAGCGGCAAGTTGGTGCGCCCGGAACGATTCGAACGTCCGACCCTCAGATTCGTAGTCTGATGCTCTATCCAGCTGAGCTACGGGCGCGTTGGAGGGTCATTAGTCGGCGCTTCGGACAGGCGCAAGCCCGTTGCCGGCATTAAATTGCCCGCCTAGACCGCAGGCATGATACACCTCCGCCTTCCGCTGCCGCTCGCCATTGCGGCGCCGTTCCTCCTTGCCGGATGTGCGGGGAGCACCTCGTCCTTTCCGTCGCTGGCACCGCGCGCGGTGGAGCAGCCGAGGGTGGAAACGACGGCGGAGACCGCCGCGACCCCGCTTGATCCTGCCATTCTCGGCAAAGCGACGGCTCTCGTCGCGCAGGCGCAGGCCGGCGACGTTGCCTTCACCGATGCGGTGCGGGCGGGGTGCCCGGCAATCGATCGCGGGCAGGGAGCGGCAGAAGGCGGTGAGGCGTGGGTGGCCGCGCAGCAGGCGCTATCCGTGATCGAGGCAAGGCGGCAACCGACCACCACCGCGCTCGACGACCTGAACGGGATGGTGCTCGATCAGGCGCGGTTGGCGGAGGCGGGCACAGCTCGGATCGATCTGACGCCGTTGACGACGGCGGCGGAGCAGGCCGGGGCGCTCGATAGCGCGCAGTCGGCGCGGCTCAGCGATCTGCGGGCGCGGGGTTGCCGGCCCTGATCTCCGCCATGTGCCGTGCCGCCAGATCGACATAGCGCGCGACGCCATCGCGGTGGCGAGCCATCTCCTCCGGGCTCAGGTCGCGGACATATTTCGCCGGCCGGCCCGCCCACATCTGCCCGGTGGCGATGCGCTTGCCCGGCGTGAGCAGCGCGCCGGCGGCGAGCATCCCGTCCGGCTCGATCTCGCAGCCATCCATCACGATCGCACCCAAGCCGACGAAGCTGCGGTCGTGCAGGGTGCAGCCGTGGATCATCGCCAGATGGCCGATCAGGCAATCCGCGCCGATCACTGTCGCCCAGCGTTTCGTCGTAACGTGGATGACGCTGCCATCCTGGATGTTGCTGCGCGGACCGACGGTGATCGCGTCGACATCGCCGCGCAGCACGCTATTATACCAGATGCTGCTGCCCGCGCCGAGCGTCACGTCGCCGATCACGCGCGCGCCGGGTGCGACGAAGGCGGTGGGGTCGATGCGCGGATGCCGCCCCTCGAACGGCAGGATCGTCACGCCTTCCATGAAGCGGCCTCGATCACATGGACGATGGTGGGATTGTCCTCGGCGGCGAAGCGGGGATCGTGGAAGTCGAGCGCAAGGCGGCGCGTCATGCCGAGCCGTTGCATCAGGCGCCAGGACGGGGCGTTGCGCTCGCTGGTGATCGCCACGACGCACGCACCGCCAAGCCGGCGGAAGGCGAAATCCAGCGTGGCGGCGGCCGCCTCGCCGGCATAGCCCTGGCCCCAGCATTCCTTCGCGATGCGCCAGCCGATCTCCAGCTCGCCCTGCAACGGCGCGCCGGCCGCATCGATCGTCTTCAGCCCGCAGGTGCCGATCGGCACGCCATCGGCCTTGCGCTCCATCACCCAGAAGCCGTGGCCGCGCTCCGCCTGCATCGCGATCATGCGGTCGATCCGCGCATCGCTCGCCGCGCGATCCTGCGGACCGCCGAGACAGGCCATGACGATCGGGCAGGCGCATTGCGCGGCCGCCCAGTCGCGATCGTCCTCGCGCCATTCGCGCAAGATCAGGCGCGGCGTCTCCGCGATCATGCCAGCAGGCGGGCGGCGAAGGCCGCATGATAGGTGAGCACGCCCGAGCAGCCGGCGCGGCGGAAGGCCATCAGCGTTTCCAGCACCAGTGCCGCGCGATCGCCGGCACCGGCCGCGACCGCCGCCTCGATCATCGCATATTCGCCGCTGACCTGATAGGCGAAGACCGGCACCTCGAACCGCTCCTTCACGCGGCGGACGATATCGAGATAGGGCAGGCCCGGCTTCACCATCACGCTGTCCGCCCCCTCGGCGAGATCGAGCGCCACCTCGCGCAGCGCCTCGTCCGTGTTCGCCGGGTCCATCTGGTAGCCGCGCTTGTCCCCCTTCAGCAGCCCGCCGGAGCCGACCGCATCGCGGAACGGGCCGTAGAAGGCGGAGGCATATTTGGCGGCATAGGCCATGATCTGCACGTTGCGATGGCCGGCCGCCTCCAGCCCGGCACGGATCGCGGCGACGCGGCCGTCCATCATGTCGGACGGGGCGACGATGTCCGCGCCGGCCTCCGCCTGCACCAGCGCCTGCAGGACGAGCTGCTCCGTGGTCTCGTCGTTCATCACGTAACCGTTCGCGTCGGTCAGCCCGTCATGCGCGTGGCTGGTATAGGGATCGAGCGCGACATCGGTGAGGATGCCGATGCCGGGCACCGCATCCTTCACCGCGCGGATGGCGCGGCACATCAGATTGTCGGGGTTGAGCGCCTCGCGGCCATCGTCGGTGCGCAGCGCGCGCGGTGTATTGGGGAAGAAAGCGAGGCAGGGAATACCGAGGGCCGCCGCCTCGCGCGCCCGCTCCACCACCAGATCGACCGACCAGCGGGAGACGCCGGGCAGGGTGGCGATCGGATCCTCGATGCCGGTGCCCTCGGTGATGAACAGGGGCCAGATCAGATCGGCCGGGGTGAGCTTGGTCTCGGCATGGAGCGCGCGGCTCCACGCGGCGGCGCGGGGGCGGCGGAGGCGGAGGGCGGGAAAGCTGGTCATCGAAACTCCGCGGCTGGGATTGGGGTGGCTTAGCCTTCCGGCCCGCTCGCTTCCAGTGCGGCATCGAGGCGGGCGAGCGTGACGAGCCGCAGGCCGGCGGCGGCGGCGCGATCGAGCGCGAGGCTGGTGGAGGCGGAGACGGTGACGAGCATCGGGCAGTTGGCCAAGGCAGCTTTTTCCACCAGCTCGTAGGAGCAGCGCGCCGAGAGCAGGGCGAAACCGCCGTCCCAGCCAAGCCCGTTGCGGGCCATCGCGCCGATCAGTTTGTCGAACGCGTTGTGGCGGCCGACATCCTCGCGGGCGAGGCGGATCGTGCCGTCGGCGGCGCAGAGGGCGGCGGCATGGGCGGCGCCGGTGGCGCGGTTGAGCGGCTGGTGATCGCGCAACACGGCGAGTGCGGTGAAGATCGCGGCGTCCGGCGCTGTGCAGGTGGCGGAAACCGGCGATAGCGGGCGCAGCGCCTGTTCCAGATTCTCGACACCGCAAAGGCCGCACGACGACTCCGACACGCGGTGGCGGACGCGATCGACTACGCGATCGGTGCGATCGGCCGAGAGGGTGATGCGCAGGATGATGCCGCCGCCGCTGTCGTGCGGTTCGGCGTCGATCAGCTGGTCGGCGCGATCGATCAGCCGTTCGGAGAAGGCGAAGCCGTAGGCGAAATCGATCAGGTCGGCCGGCGTCGCCATCATCACCGCATAGCCGAGCCCGTTGATCTCGATCGCGATCGGAGCCTCCACCGCGACGGTGCGATCGGTGGCGATCCGGGACCCGTTCGCGGCGAGTTGGGTGAAGTGGTGGGTGATCGTACCGTCCATGCCGGCAAAGTAGTGCGCGAGGCGCGCGCTTGCACCCGAAACGACCACCGCGCGTTCAACGCGCATGGACATGCTGCCCCGCAACGCCACGCTGATCGTCAACGCCCGCTCGCGGAAAGGGCAGAAGGTGTTCCGCGAGGCGTGCCGCAAGCTGCGCGCGGCGGGGCTGACGATCGACAAGGCGCATGCGGTGCGCGACCCCAAGCGGCTGGGCGACTATGTGAAGCGCGCGGTGGAGGAGGGCGCGCCGATGGTGATCGTCGGCGGCGGCGACGGGTCGCTATCCTCGTCGGTGGATTATTTCGTCGGGCATGACAGCGTGTTCGCCCTGCTGCCGCTGGGCACGGCCAACAGCTTTGCCCGGACGCTCGGCATCTCGCTGACGCTGGACGGGGCGGTCGACGTGATCGCCAACGGCCGCCCGCGCCGGATCGACCTCGGCATGATCGACGGCGACTATTTCGCCAATTGCGCGGCGATGGGCATTTCGCCGCTGATCGCCGAGACGGTGCCGCACGGGCTGAAGAAGGCGCTAGGCCGGATCGGCTATCTCGGCTGGGCGGCCTTTCAGCTCACAAAGTTCAAGCCGTTTCGGCTGACCGTGGGCGAGGGCGCCGATGCCGAGACGATCGACGCGCTGGAGGTGCGGATTGCCAACGGCTCCTATCATGGCGGCACCGAACTGGTCGAGGATGCCGAGCTGGATAGCGGCGAGATCGTGGTGCAGGCGGTGGTCGGCAATGCGCGGCACCGGCTGATCTACAGCTGGGGGGCGAGCTGGCTGCGGCTGCGCGCGCGCAAGCATACCGTGCGCGAGTTCAAGGGCCGGTCGCTCCGCATCGTCACCGATCCGCCGCTGCCGATATCGATCGATGGCGAGGTGCTGGCGCGCACGCCGATCACTGCCAAGGTGGCGCGCGGCGTGTTGGTGGTGGCCGCGCCGCTGGAGGATAAAGGCGTGCCTCAACTCAATCTGTTCAGCGCCGCCTCCAGCCGCTCGATCTCCGCCGTGAAGGAGACGAGCCTCTCCCTGTTCTCCTCCACCACCTCGGGCTTGGCGCGTTCGAGGAAGCTCGGATTGTCGAGCTTCTTCCTCGTCGCCGCCAGCTCCTTGGTGGTGACGGCGATCGTCTTGGCGAGGCGGGACCGCTCCGCCGCCAAATCGACGACGCCTTCCAGCGGCAATACATAGGTCGCCTCGTCCAGCACCAGTTGCAGCGCACCCCCAGCGGGCGCGGGATCGGCGGTGATGCCGGCGACCCGGGCGAGGCGGGAGAGCGGCGCCGACTGGCGATCGAGCCGGGCGAGCGTTTCGCCGGTGGCATCGCGGACGTGGAGCGGCAGCTTCGCGCCCGGCGGGACGTTCAGCTCGCTGCGCGCCGCGCGGATGGCGGAGACGAGCCGCACCAGCCAGTCCACCTCCGCCTGCGCCGCCGGGTCGATCGCGCGGGCATCGGCCATCGGCCATTTGGCTAGGATGAGATCATAGGGGCGGGCGCTGGACCGTCCATTCGTTCCGCCACTCTCTTCGTCATCCCCGCGCAGGCGGGGATCCATTTGCGTTTCGCCCTCCAGCCCGTTGGTGGCTTCCCCAAATGGATCCCCGCCTTCGCGGAGATGACGGGTGGAGGGAGCGGCGAGCGCGTGCCACAGCTCCTCGGTGATGAACGGCATGAACGGGTGGAGGATGACTAGGATCTGATCGAGCACCCAGCCGGCGACGGCGCGGGTCTCGGCGGCGGCGGCGGGATCGGCGTCTTCCGCGAAGGCGGGCTTGATGAGCTCGAGATACCAGTCGCAAAAGGTGGCCCAGGCGAACTGGTAGATCAGGTTCGCCGCCTCGTCGAAGCGGAGATCGGCCAGCGCCAGATCGAGGGCCTGCACCGTCTTGACGGTTTCGGCGACGATCCAGCGGTTGACCGCGAGAGTGGCTGACGGCGGCTCAGGCGCGATGGACGCGCCGATGCCGTTCGACTGGGCGAAGCGGGCGGCGTTCCACAGCTTGGTGGCGAAGTTGCGATAGCCCTCGACGCGCTTCTCATCGAGCTTGATGTCGCGCCCCTGGCTTTCCATCGCGGCGAGGGTGAAGCGCAGGGCGTCGGCGCCGTAGCGATCGATCAGGCCGAGCGGATCGACGGTGTTGCCCTTGGACTTGGACATCTTCGACCCGTCGGGCGCGCGGACGAGGCCGTGGAGGTACAGCGTCTTCCACGGCACCTCGCCCATGAACTGCAAGCCCTGCATCGCCATGCGGGCATCCCAAAAGAACAGGATGTCGAAGCCGGAGACGAGCACGTCGTTCGGATAATGGCGCGAGACCATCGCTTCTTCGTCTGGCCAGCCGAGCGTGGCGAATGGCCAGAGCGCGGAGGAGAACCAGGTGTCGAGCACGTCGGGATCGCGGACGAGGCGCTTGTTGCCGGCCTGCGCCTGTGCGGCCGCCTCGTCGATCGCGACGTAAGCGGTGCCGTCCTCGTCATACCATGCCGGGATCTGGTGCCCCCACCACAGCTGGCGCGAAACGCACCACGGCTGGATGTTCTCCAGCCACTGATACCAGGTCTTCTTCCACGTCTCGGGCACCACGCGGATATCGCCGTTGCGCACGGCGTCGATCGCGGGGCCGGCCAGGGTCTTGGCGTCGACATACCATTGATCGGTCAGCCATGGCTCGATCACGACGCCGGAGCGATCGCCATAGGGCGTCTGGATCACGCGCGCCTCGACCTTTTCCAGCACGCCGGCGGCATCAAGCGCGGCGACGACCGCCTCGCGCGCATCCTTCACGCTCAGGCCGAGATAGTCGGCGGGGATCAGGCCGTCCGCCGTCTGCACAATGCGCGCCTCGGCATCGAGCATGTTGAGCATCTCGCCTGCCTTGAACCCGGCGCGCTTGCCCACCTCGAAATCGTTGAAGTCGTGCCCCGGCGTGATCTTCACCGCGCCCGAGCCGAGCGCCGGATCGGCATGTTCGTCCGCGACGATCGGGATCAGGCGGCCGGTGATCGGCAGGCGCACCTGCTGGCCGATCAAGGCGATGTAGCGTTCATCCTCGGGGTTCACCGCCACCGCCATGTCGGCCAGCATCGTTTCCGGCCGGGTGGTGGCGACGGAGATGACGCCGCTGCCGTCGGCGAGCGGATAGGAAAGGTGCCAGAAGCTGCCCTGTATCTCCCTGGTCTCGACCTCCAGATCGGAGATGGCGGTCGTCAGGCCGGGATCCCAGTTCACTAGCCTTTTGTCGCGGTAGAGCAGACCGCGCGCGTGAAGATCGACGAACACCTTGAGGACGGCCTTCGAAAAGCCCGCGTCCATCGTGAAGCGTTCATTGGCCCAGTCGCACGATGCGCCGAGGCGGCGGAGCTGGCGGGTGATCGTGCCGCCGCTTTCCTCCTTCCACGCCCAGACGCGATCGACGAACTGCTCGCGGGTGAGATCGGTGCGCTTTTCCCCGGCGGCGTTCATCTGCCGCTCCACCACCATCTGCGTGGCGATGCCGGCATGATCGGTGCCGACGACCCACAAGGCATCCTTGCCTTGCAGGCGGGCGTGGCGGATCAATATGTCCTGAAGCGTATTGTCGAGCGCGTGGCCGATGTGGAGCGAGCCGGTGACGTTCGGCGGCGGAATGACGATCGTATAGGGCGTGGCATCGGGGCGCTTGGGGCGGAAGCGGCCCTCTGCCTCCCAATGGGCGTACCAGCGCGCCTCGATGGCGGCGGGATCGAAGGTCTTGTCGATGGTCATGCGGCGGGGTCTTATACGGAAACCCCCTCCGTTCAAGGGAGGGGGGTCGTCAGAGCGCCTCGCCGGTGATGCGCGCGATCTCCCGCGCGACGAGGCTTTCGACCAGGCCGGGCAGGCGCGCGTCGAGCCATTCCTTGAGCAACGGGCGCAGCATGTCGCGCACCAGATTGTCCAGCGTGTTGTCCGCACCGGGTGCGCGCAGCACCATCGACGACAGGCTGGAGAGCGCCTGGCGGCTGGCGCAGGCCGCATCCTCGGAGACGAGCGATGGCGTTCGCTCGTGCAATTGCGGTGTGAGTGTGGGCGACGGCGCGGCCGATACGGGCGGCGTGGGGGCGGGGAGCTCGGACGGTGGCGGAGCCATCGCTTCGGGCGGCGTGGGCGGCGGCGGGGCCGGCTCGATCACCGGATCGGCGGCGAGGGTGGGCAGCGGCTCCGGATCGGCGGGGTCGGGGCGCGGCCCGGGGCGGGTGCCGTTCGGCGCCAGCCCGTCATCGGCGATGATGCGTTTGATGGAAGCGAGAATCTCGTCCATCGACGGTTCGGTGCGGATGTCCCCCATGAGCATCTGTATTCCTCAGTTTTGCGGGCTTGTCACGACCGGAGTCGCGGGCGGAGCCGCAGGTCGGGCGACGGGCGCGCCGGCCGGCTGCGGCGGCGTGCTGGGGGAAGCGACCGGCGTGGTGACGGGGGCCGTCGTCGCCGGATTCTTGGTGCCTTCGCTCGTCGCCTGCGGATAGGGCGCGACGGCGGGCCGGGTGGTGGCGACGCCCAGGGTGCGGGTGGCGACCGGCTGCGGGCGGGGATCGCTGTCCCAATCGTTGAGCCTGTGGCGAACGCGGCGATAATTGAGATCGGGATCGTAGAGCGGACCGCCCTCCAGCCCGAGATCGCGCGCCTCGGCCTTGCCCATCGCCGCCAGCAAGGCGAAGCCGGCGACATAGGCGTCGCGCCTCGCGCTGACGAGGGTGACGCGGCTGTTGAGCAATTCCTGCTCGGCATCCAGCACGTCGAGCAGCGTCCGCGTGCCGACGCCCTGCTCGGCGCGCGTGCCCTCCAGCGCCAGTTCGTTGGCGACGACGGCGATCTGCTGCGAGCGGATGACCTCCTCCGACGCGCGGAAGCGGGCGTAGGCGGTGCGCGCATCGGCGATGACCGACCGCTCGGTCAGCGTGATCTGTTCGAGCGCACTGCTCTTGCGCGCCTGCGCCTGGCGGACGCGGGCGCCTGGCTCGCCACCCTGGAACAAGGGCAGCGACGCCTGCACGCCGGCGGTGGCCGTCTTGTCCTTCTGGACGAACACCGCGCCAACCGTCGAGTCGCCGAGCGTGCCGAGATAATCGGTATAGTCGGCATTGGCGAAGGCGGAGATGCGCGGCAGCCGGAGCGAGCGGGCGACGCCGATATCGTAATCGGCGGCCTTGCTCTGCTGGCGCGCGGTTTCCAGCACCGGATTGTTCTCCACCGCGATATCGACCGTGTCGTCGGGGTTGGCCGGGAAGTTGGGCAGCGGCGGCGGCGGTTCGAGATCCTCCGGCAGCTTGCCGACGATGCGCAGATAATTTTCGCGGCTGGCCTGCAACTCCGCCTGCGCGCTGACCAGTTGGCTGCGCGCGAGTTGCAGGCGCGCATCGGACTGGGCGACATCGGTGCGGGTGAGATCGCCGACCTGGAAGCGATCGCGCGAGGCGCTGGCGTTGGTTTCCAGCACGCGCACGTTGCCGCCGTTCAGCTCGACGATCGACTGGTCGCGGATCACGTCCATATAAGCGGCGACGGTCTGGGTGAAGATGTCCGCCTCGGTGGAGCGCAACTGGCCGCGCCCGGCATCGACGCGCGCGTCGGCGGCCTTGATGCCGTTGCGCACCTGCCCGCCGCTATAGACCGGCACGTTGAGCGACACGCCGCCGCTGGCCGCGCGCACGGGTGCGGAAAAGCTGTTCGCCGAGCGCCGGAGGAACTCGTTGTAATTGGCGGTGAGGCCGAGATTGGGCCGCCCCTGCGCGCGGGCGATGGCTGCATCCTCGTCCGTCGCGCGCAGGTTCGCGCGGGTGCCGGTCAGCGTCGGGTTGGTGGTATAGACCCGGGCGAAGGCCTCGCGCAGCGTATCGGCCCGCGCGACACTGCCGGCGCCGAGCGTCAGCGCCAATCCCGCCAGCAACTTCCCCCGCATCGCCCCCGCCTTATCCTGTCAGAAGCTGAAGACGGGCGGCTTGGCGAAGCCGGGCAGGGGCACAGCCTCGGCATCGGCGAACGCGACCGTGCCGAACCCCCCGCCGGACTTGCGCCCGACGACGAGCCGCGAGACACCCCGATCGATCAGGCCGGCGGCGAGGCGCCCACCATCCGCCAGCTGTTCGACCAGCGCATCGGGAATGGCCTCCACCACGCCATCGATCAGGATCAGATCGTAGAGCGCGCCATCGGCCCAGCCATCGGCCAGCGGGCCGGCGACCGGCGTGACGTTCGCGGCGTGCGGCGTGCGGGCCAGCGCCGGCAAGGCGGCATCCTCCTCCAGCGCGACCACGCTGGCGACGAGGCGCGACAGCAAGGCGGCGGCATAGCCGCTGGCCGCGCCCACGACGAGCGCGCGATCGGCGGGCAGCGGCCCCGCTTCGGTCAGCAGGCGGCCGGTGGCCATCGGCAGGTTGAGCATACGGTCGTTCGCCAGCGGCACCGGGCGATCGGTATAAGCGAAAACAGCCCGCTCTGGCGCGACGAACAGCTCGCGCGGCACATCGCCCATCGCCGCCACCACCCGCGGATCGTTCACCGCCGTGGTGCGCAGCTGGCTGGCGACCATCGCGCGGCGCATGGCTTCGAAGCTGTGATCCGTCATCATGCCCCCGTCTTATCCCCCGACGAACCCGCGTCACTCTCGTCGCATGGCTGTCTTACTGATGCAATACACCAAGTTGGCATTCCGCTTCTAGACGCTAATAAGGGCGGTGCAACCCGGATCGGCGGGGCGGCTTGACTGGACCGGGGAAAACCCGCATCTGCGCCGCCTGCCACGCATCGGGGCCCGATGGCGGAGTGGTTACGCAGAGGACTGCAAATCCTTGCACGCCGGTTCGATTCCGGCTCGGGCCTCCAGCCGCGTGGCGGCTACACCGTGACCGGTGCTACCGCGCGGCACGCCTGCCCGAAGATGCGCAGATAGCGGTCGATCTCGGCCGGCGAGCCGGTGGCTTTGGCCGGATTGTCCGAGAGCTTGACCGCCGGCCGCCCGTCGGCCGACACCACCTTGCAGACCAGCGAGATCGGCTCCAGCCCGGCGGCCGCGAACGGCGCGCAGCCGCGGAAATCGTTGGTCAGGTTGGTCCCCCAGCCGAAGCTCATCCGCACCCTGCCGGCGAAGTGGCGGTAGGTCGCCTCGATCGTGTCGACGTCCATCCCGTCCGAGAAGATCAGCAGCCTGGTCGCCGGATCGCGCCCCTTCGCGCGCCACCACGCGATGATCTGCTCGCCGCCGGCGATCGGCGGTGCGCTGTCGGGGCGGAAGCCGGTCCAGTCCGCCACCCAGTCCGGCGCGGCGGCGAGGAAGGCGG
>CAXTTS010000058.1:8436-16299 GCA_964247265.1 uncultured Sphingomonadaceae bacterium | reverse complement strand
CAAGGGGCACCATGTCGAACGCCTCGACCGCGATCAGCGCGCGCTGCTTCGCCGCCGCTATCTTGGCTTCGTGTTCCAGGGCTTCAACCTGCTCGCCCGCACCACCGCGCTGGAGAATGTCGAACTGCCCCTGCTCTATCGCGGCGAGGACAAGAAGACGCGCCACGATCTCGGCATGGCCGCGCTCGACAAGGTGGGGCTGGCCGACTGGTGGGATCACACCCCCGCCGAACTTTCCGGCGGCCAGCAGCAGCGCGTCGCCATCGCCCGCGCGATCGTCACCCACCCGGACGTGCTGCTGGCCGACGAGCCGACCGGCAATCTCGACAGCGAACGCTCGGTCGAGATCATGGAGCTGCTCACCGACCTCAATCGCAACAGCGACATCACCGTGCTGATGGTCACGCATGAGGCGGACATGGCCGCCTTCGCCCACACCATCATCCACTTCAAGGATGGCCTGGTCGATCGCACCGAGGCGAAGCACCGGATGGGGGAGCCGGTCGCCTGATGCTGGGCACCACCATCATCCTCGCCATCCGCGAGATACGGCGGCACCTGCTGCGATCGTTCCTGACGATCCTCGGCATCGTCATCGGCGTGTCGGCGGTCGTCACGATGGTCACGCTCGGCAACGGCGCCACGGCGGCGGTGAAGGAGCAGATCGCCTCGCTTGGCTCGAACATCCTCCAGATCCGCCCCGGCCAGGGCTTCGGCCGCGGCGGCGGCGGCCCGCAGCCGCCCGATTTCAAGCCTGAGGATGTCGAGGCGATCCGCTCCCAGATCGCGGGCGTGCGCGCGGTCGCCCCGCAGGCGCAGTCGACCGGCATCGCGGTGGCGAATGCGGCCAACTGGTCGACCACGATCAACGGCACCACCAGCGACTATTTCACCGCGCAGGACTGGAAGTTGTCCGCCGGCCGCATCTTCACCCCCGCCGAGGAACAGGCGGGCAGGGCGGTGTGCATCATTGGCTCCACGGTCGTCACCAACCTGTTCCGCACCGGCGATCCGGTCGGCCAGCGTTTCCGCCTGAAGGATGTGTCGTGCGAGGTGATCGGCACGCTCGTCACGCGGGGGCAGGGCGGCTTCGGCAACGATCAGGACGATGTTGTCATCATGCCGATCAAGGCGGTGCAGCGCCGCTTCACCGGCAGCCGCGACATCCGCAACATCATGGTCTCGGTGGACGAGGCCTATGATACGTCGGTGGTGCAGGCTTCGGTGCAGAAGCTGCTGCGCGAACGGCGCAACATCACCGGCGGCAAGGACGATGATTTCAACATCTTCGATACCAAGCAGATATCGGACACGCTGCAAGGCACCACCCAGATCCTCACCGCCCTGCTTGGCGCGGTGGCCGCGGTGTCGCTACTGGTCGGCGGCATCGGCATCATGAACATCATGCTGGTATCCGTCACCGAACGCACGCGCGAGATCGGCATCCGCCTCGCCATCGGCGCGGTGGCGAGCGAGGTGTTGCTGCAATTCCTCGTCGAGGCGGTGGCGCTCGCCTGCCTAGGTGGCGTCGTCGGGCTGCTGCTGGCGCTGCTCGGCTCGGTCGCGCTGGCGCCGGTGCTGAAGGTGCCATTCATCTTTGATCCGCAGATCAACCTGCTCGCTTTCTTCTTCTCGGCGCTGATCGGCGTGGTGTTCGGCTATTTCCCCGCCCGCCGCGCCGCCTCGCTCAACCCGATCGACGCATTGAGGCATGAATGAAGCGGCTGTATCGTCTCTACACTCTCCCTGTCATTCCCGCGAAGGCGGGAATCCAGCTGCATGACCTTTCTACGCGCACCGCGACGTGGCACCACTGGATTCCCGCCTTCGCGGGAATGGCACTAGCTTTGGCCACGCCGGCCCTCGCCGCGAAGAAGCTGCCGCCATGCCCTCCCAAGGCGGCACAGCTCTTCATCGCCCCCATGGGCGAGCCGTTCCGCGCCGCGCCGGACGCGCCCGATCCAGTCAACCAGTGGTTCGCCAAGCTGGACGCCGACCGCGATGGCCACATAACCCGCGCCGAGTTCACCGCCGATGCCGATCGCTTCTTCGCCCGGCTCGACACCGACCATGACGGCGAGCTGATCCCGGCGGAGGTCAGCGCCTATGAACGCGATATCGCGCCGGAGATCCGCCTCTACGTCTCGCGCGGGGCCGCCGCCGCGATGCGCGCGCCGACCAGGCAGGAGCGCAAGGCCGCCGGCCAATATGGCGCCCCGCTCGGCGCCGGGCGCTGGGCGTTCCTGAACGTGCCGGAGCCTGTCGCCGCCGCCGATGCCGATCTCAACCGCGGCATCAGCCTGGCCGAGTTCCGCGCCGCCGCCGCCGATCGCTTCGCCCAGCTGGACAAGGGCAATCGCGGCTATCTCGATCTCGCCGGCCTGCCGAAGACGCCGCCGCAGGCCGCCGCCGCCGGTTGCGATCCCACCCTTCCGCCGGCCGTGCCCAAGCGCCCGCGATGAACGCGCAGCCACGCATCCTGGTGGTGGACGACGATGCCGATCTGCGCGGGCTGATCGCCGATTTTCTGGGCAATAACGGCCTTTCGGTCGAAACCGCCGCTGGCGGCGCGGAGATGGACGAGCGGATCGCCGTTGGCCGCTTCGATCTGGTCGTGCTGGATCTGATGATGCCGGGCGAGGACGGCCTCTCAATCCTGCGCCGCCTGCGTCGCCCCGGCGGCCCGGCTGTCATCATGCTGTCGGCGATGGGCGACGATACCGATCGCATCATCGGGCTGGAGGTAGGCGCCGACGATTATCTGCCGAAACCCTGCAATCCGCGCGAGCTGCTCGCCCGCGTTCGCGCCGTGCTGCGCCGGGGGGAAAGCGGCGTGCCGACTGGCCCGGTTCGCCGGTTCGGCGCATGGACCCTCGATCTGGTCGAGCGGCAGGTGGGACGCCCCGGCATCGCTGCCGCCGTGCTGACCGATGCCGAGTTCCGCACCCTTACCGCCTTTCTCGATCGTCCGCAGCGCGTGCTCACCCGCGATCAGCTGATCGAACATGGCAAGGGCGCCGACAGCGACGTGTTCGATCGCGCGATCGACGTCACGATCAGCCGTCTGCGCAAGAAACTGGGGCCGGACGACCCGATCCGCACCGTCCGCAACGAAGGCTATATGTTCACCCTGAAGGTGGACGAGTGAGGCTCCGCTTCGGCGGCCTGCCGATCTTCTGGGCGACGATGCTGCTGTTGCTCGCCAGCCTCGTCGCCTCGCAGGCGCTCACCGTCGCCCTGTTCGTGCTGATCGATCCGCCACGTCCCGATTTCAACCGCCTGTCCGACATCGCCGACGCGCTCGCCGGCCGCGATCACGAGAAAGGCGAGCGCGAGCGGGCGCTCACCGTCCGCGTCCTGCCTCTACCGCCGGCACCCGGCGCGGGCATGGTCGTCGATCCGCGCTTCGTCGCGCAGCTGGCCGATCGAATCGGCGTCCGCCCCGATCGCGTGATGCTGTATTTCGAGCCGGACCAGCGCGCCGATTTCGGGCCCCGGCACCGTCGCGCCCGGCGCCTCGTGCCGATGCGGCGGGGCGAGCCGCTGTTCTTCGATACCGTCTTCGCGGCGGTCGATACCGGGGCGGGCTGGCGCGTGGTGCAGACGCCGCCGCGCCCGCTGATCGCGCCGTGGCAGCGGCGGATGCTGCTCTGGTTCGCCTTGTGCGCGCTGATGCTGGTGCCGTTCGCCTGGTTCTTCGCCCGCCGGCTCACCCGCCCGATCAGCCGCTTCGCCGCCGCAGCCGATCGCATGGGCAGCGATCCGCTGTCGCCGCGCGTGCCGGAGGACGGGCCGGCCGAACTGCGCGTCACCGCCCATGCGCTGAACCGCATGCAGGATCGCCTCGCCGATTATGTCGCGGAGCGGACGGCGATGATCGGGGCGATCGCCCACGATCTGCGCACCCCGCTCGCCCGCATCGCCTTCCGCATCGAGGCCGCGCCCGAGCCGGTACGCGACAAGGTGCAGGAGGATATCGAACAGATGCGGGCGATGATCGCCGCCACCATCGGCTTCGTCCGCGGCAGCACCCGCACGGCGGAGATCGGCCCCGTTTCGCTCGATCACCTCCTCGCGCGGCTGGCCGAGGCCGAGCAGGAGATCGGCCGGCCGGTGCGGCTCGCGACGGTGGAGCCTGCAAGCGTATCGGGCGACCGGCTGGCGCTTGAGCGATTGCTCCAGAACCTGATCGACAACGGCATCGCTTATGGTGGTTCGGTCGAGCTGTCGTTGCAGCGCGACGGAAGCGACGCCCTCGTCACGGTCGCCGATCGCGGACCGGGGCTGCCGGCCGATCGGATCGCGACCGTGTTCGAGCCTTTCGTGCGCGGCGATCCCTCGCGCAACCGTGATACTGGCGGCATCGGCCTCGGCCTGACGATCGCGCGGAACATCGCGCAGGAACATGGCGGCAGTCTCGTCCTCCATAATCGCGACGGCGGCGGGCTCGAAGCCATCTGCCGCCTCCCGACAACATAGAAGACCGATCGGCACACAGAAAAAGCTGGTTGAGCGACGCGAAATTAAATAACAAGCTCGCACAACAATGCAACGCAGTGGAACCAGCGCGGTCAGGTGTCGCTTGTGCAGCAAGGCGACACAACGCCGCTGGCCGTGCCGAGGAGGGACCGATGGGCGACGATAACGCAGGGCGCAATCTTCCCCCGCTCACCCTCCATATCCCGGAACCGCGCTTCCGTCCCGGCGACGCGGTGGATTTCAACCATTTCGACGTGCCGCCCGCCGGCGCCTCGCCCCGCCCGCCGGTCGATGCTGCGCCCGATGTGATGCGTGAGCATAGCTATGGCCTGATCCGCGTGCTGGACGAGGACGGGCAGGCGGTCGGCCCGTGGGATCCGAAGCTGGCGCCCGATCGGCTGCTGCGGATGCTCCGCCACATGGCGCTCACCCGCGCGTTCGACGAGCGGATGTACCGTGCCCAGCGCCAGGGCAAGACGAGCTTCTACATGAAATGCCTCGGCGAGGAGGGCACCTGCATCCCCGCCACCCACGCGCTCGATCGTGGCGACATGGTGTTCCCCAGCTACCGCCAGCAGGGCGTGCTGATCGCGCGCGACTGGCCGCTGGCCGACATGATGTGCCAGATCTACTCGAACGCAGGAGACCGGCTGAAAGGCCGCCAGATGCCGATCATGTACTCGGCCAAGGAAGCAGGCTTCTTCTCGATCTCCGGTAATCTCGCCACGCAATATCCGCAGGCGGTCGGCTGGGCGATGGCGTCCGCCGCCAAGGGTGACACCCGCATCGCGACCGCCTGGTGCGGCGAAGGCTCCACGGCGGAGGGCGATTTCCATTCCGCGCTCACCTTCGCCAGCGTCTACCGCGCCGCCGTGATCCTCAACGTCGTCAACAATCAGTGGGCGATCTCGTCCTTCTCGGGCTTCGCCGGTGCGGAATCGACCACCTTCGCGGCGCGCGCGGTGGGCTACGGCATCGCCGGGCTGCGGGTGGACGGCAACGATGCGCTCGCCGTCTATGCCGCGACCGAATGGGCGGCGGAGCGGGCGCGCGGCAACCACGGCCCCACCCTGATCGAGCATTTCACCTACCGTTCCGAAGGCCACTCCACCTCCGACGATCCCAGCAAATATCGCTCGGCCGAGGAACGCACCCTGTGGCCGCTCGGCGATCCGATCGCACGGCTGAAGGCGCACCTGATCCGCATCGGCGCGTGGGACGAGGAGCGTCACGCCGCGATGGACAAGGAGGTGGCCGAGGAGGTCCGCCTCGCCGCCAAGGAGGCGGAGAAGCAGGGCATACTCGGCGATGGCATGCACCAGCCGTTCAGCACCATGTTCGAGGATGTGTTCGAGGAGATGCCCTGGCACCTGAAGGAGCAGGCCGAGCAGATGTATGCCGAGCGTGCGGCGGCCGGCGTGACGGCGGGAGCCGAGAAGTGAGCGACAGCCGCACCATGAACATGATCCAGGCGATCAATTCCGCGATGGACGTCTGCATGGGGCGCGACCCCGACATCATCGTCACCGGCGAGGATGTCGGCTATTTCGGTGGCGTCTTCAAGGCAACCGAGGGGTTGCAGAAGAAGTACGGCAAGACCCGCGTCTTCGACACGCCGATCACCGAATTGGGCATCATCGGCGTCGCGGTTGGCATGGCCGCCTACGGCCTGCGCCCGGTGCCGGAGATCCAGTTCGCCGATTATATCTATCCCGCGCTCGATCAGATCGTGTCCGAAGCGGCCCGACTGAGATACCGTTCCGCCGGCGAATATACCGCGCCGATCACCGTGCGTTCGCCGTTCGGCGGCGGCATCTTCGGCGGCCAGACGCATAGCCAGAGCCCGGAAGGCATCTTCACCCATGTCGCCGGGCTGAAGACGGTGATCCCGTCGAACCCCTATGATGCCAAGGGGCTGCTGATCTCTGCGATCGAGGACAACGATCCGGTGATCTTCTTCGAGCCGAAGCGCATCTATAACGGCCCGTTCGATGGGCATTACGACCGCCCGGTCACTCCGTGGGCGAAGCACCCCTCCAGCAATGTGCCGGAAGGCCATTACCGCATCCCGCTCGGCCAGGCGGCGATCGTCCGCCCGGGCGATGATCTCACCATCCTCGCTTATGGCACGATGGTGCATGTCGCCGCCGGGGTGATCGCCGATAGCGGCGTGGATGCCGAACTGATCGACCTGCGCACGCTCGTCCCGCTCGACATCGAGACGATCGAAGCGTCGGTGAGGAAGACCGGCCGCTGCATCGTGGTGCATGAGGCGACCAAGACGAGCGGCTTCGGCGCGGAGCTTTCCTCGCTGGTGCAGGAACGCTGCTTCCACTCGCTGGAGGCGCCGGTCGAGCGGGTCACCGGCTGGGATACGCCTTATCCCCATTCACTCGAATGGGCCTATTTCCCCGGCCCCGTCCGTCTGGGCCAGGCAATCAAGCGCGTGATGGAGGCCTGAGATGGCACGGATCAGTTTCAAGCTGCCGGACATCGGCGAGGGCATCGCCGAGGCGGAGATCGTCGCGTGGCACGTCCAGGTCGGCGACATGATCGAGGAGGATCAGCCGCTCGCCGACATGATGACCGACAAGGCGACGGTCGAGATGTCCGCCCCCGTCTCCGGTCGCGTCGTCGAGATCGCGGGCGCCGTGGGCGACCAGATCGCCATCGGATCGATACTCGCCGTGTTCGAGAGCGAGGAGGAAGCGGCAGCGGAACCGACGGTGGCGGTGGCGCCGCCCGAAGCCTCGCAGGTCGCCGCGCCGAAGCCCGTACCCGAGGATGGCGGTTCGGAGCGACCAGCGCCGGCGACAAGCCACGCCGCACCCGTGCGCGAAATGCCCGAACCAGCCGAGCCGGCGGGGGCGGCGCGCGCCCGCGTGCTCGCATCTCCCGCCGTGCGTGCCCGGGCGAAGGATCTCGGCGTCGATCTCGCCGAGGTGAAATCCGCGCATGGCGACCGCATCCGCCATGCCGATCTGGACGCCTTCCTCCGCTATGCCAGCGCGCCGCCCGCCGCCGCCCGCCCGGCCACACCGCCCACGCAACGCCCGGCTGGCGAAGCCGACGACGATATCGAGGAAATCCGCGTCACCGGTCTGCGCCGCCGCATTGCCGAGAATATGGCGGAGGCCAAGCGCAGCATCCCGCACTTCGCCTATGTCGAAGAAACGGACGTAACCGCGTTGGAGGCGCTGCGCCAGGCGATGAACGCCACGCGCGGCGATCGGCCGAAGCTCACCCTGCTGCCGTTCCTCATCAAGGCAATCACCCGCGCGCTGCCTGCCTTCCCGATGATAAATGCGCGCTATGACGACAAGGCCAACATCGTCTCGCGCCACCGCGCCGTCCATCTCGGCCTTGCCACGCAGACCGATGCCG
>CAXTTS010000058.1:0-8426 GCA_964247265.1 uncultured Sphingomonadaceae bacterium | reverse complement strand
GGTCTCACCGTTCCGGTGATCCGCGATGCGGATGGCCGCGATGTGTGGACCCTCGCGTCGGAGATCGTTCGCCTCGCCGATGCCGCCCGGCGCGGCAAGGCGGCGCGGGACGAACTGTCCGGCTCCACCATCACGCTCACCTCGTTGGGCACGTTGGGTGGCATCGTCTCCACTCCCGTCATCAACCGGCCCGAGGTCGCGATCGTCGGGGTCAATCGTATCGTCGAGCGGCCCGCCGTGGTCGATGGCCGGATCGAGGTGCGCAAGCTGATGAACCTTTCATCCAGCTTCGACCACCGCGTGGTCGATGGCTTCGATGCGGCCAGCTTCATCCAGGCGGTGAAGCGGCTGATCGAAACGCCGGCCCTGCTGTTCGTCGATTGACCGAGCCGGGCCAAGCTGTCGACGAAACCGGGATGCTGCTCCGCGTCGGCGGCGGCTTCGCCCTGAAGCGCGATGGCGGCGGCCTCTGGCGCCTCGATCTCCACCGCACGCCGGTCGATCTCGTCGGCAAGCGTGTCCGCGTGATCGGCGTGCGGACGGACGCGGATGGTGTCGATGTGGAGGGCGTGCAACCGGCCTGAGCCGGCCTCAGCCGCGCGCCGCCTCGATCGCACGCGCCACCGCGACGAACTCGTCCACCGACAGCGTTTCCGCCCGCCGCGCCGGATCGATCCCCACCGTATCCAGCGCCGCCAGCGCGCCGGGCAGACCCTTCACGCTCTGCCGCAGCATCTTGCGGCGCTGGCCGAACGCCGCCGCCGTCAGCGCCTCGATCGTCGCGACGCCCACGCCCTGCGGCTGGGAGGCCGGCACGATATGGACCACCGCCGACATCACCTTGGGCGGCGGCACAAATGCCGATCGGTGGACGGTAAAGGCCAAAGTCGCGCGCGATCGCCACTGCGCAAGCACCGCCAGCCGGCCAAAGGCATCGGCGTCGGTCTTCGCGACGATCCGCTCGGCCACCTCCTTCTGGAACATCAGGGTCAGCGATGCCCAGAAGGGCGGCCATGCCGGCGCCGTCAGCCAGCGCACCAGCAAGGCCGTGCCGACATTGTAGGGCAGGTTGGCGACGATGTGCGCGCCAACACCCGCCTCGGCCGCCTCGTCGATCGCCATCGCATCGCCGGGGATCACCCGCAGCCGCCCCGGAAAGGCCGCGCCGAGCTCGGCCAGCGCGGGCAGGCAGCGATCGTCCCGCTCCACCGCCACCACGCTCGCCCCTGCCCCCAGCAGCGCCCGCGTCAGCCCGCCTGGTCCAGGGCCGACCTCGTAGACCGTCCGCCCGTCCAGCGACCCCGGCACCCGCGCGATGCGATCGAGCAGCTGGTGATCGAGCAGGAAGTTCTGGCCCAGCGCCTTGCTCGCGCTCAGGCCGTGGCGCGCGATCACATCCCGCAATGGCGGCAGCGAAGGCCGGCCGTTCACGCCGCCACGGCACGCCAGTCGGCCGCGCTGCGCGCCATCGCGATCGCGGCGATCATCGCGCCCGGATCGGCCCTGTCGCGGCCCGCGATGTCGAAGGCGGTGCCGTGATCGGGCGAGGTGCGCACGATCGGCAACCCCAGCGTCATGTTGACGCCTTCGTCGAAGTGCAGCGTCTTTACCGGGATGAGCGCCTGATCGTGGTACAGGCACAGCGCCGCGTCATAGGCGGCGCGGGCGCGGGGGTGGAACATCGTGTCCGCCGCCAGCGGCCCCACCACGTCGATGCCCTCGGCGCGCAGCAGCTCGATCGCCGGCACGATCAGCTCGATCTCCTCGCGGCCGAGCGCGCCGCCCTCTCCGGCATGCGGATTGAACCCGGCGATCGCCAGGCGCGGCCGCTCGATCCCGAAATTGCGGGTGAGGCCGCGCTCGGTCGCCCGCGCCTTGGCGACGATCAGGTCGATCGAAAGCAGGTCCGGCACGTCGCGCAGCGCGACATGGGTCGTCACCGGCACCGTCCGCAGCGTTGGCCCGGCCAGCAGCATCACCGCATTGTCCGGCGACACGCCGCAGCGTTCCGCCACGAACTCGGTCTGCCCGGCATGGTCGAACCCGATCGCGTAGAGCTGTGCCTTGCTCACCGGCCCCGTCACCAGCGCCGCCGCCGCGCCCGATCGCGTCAGCCCGGCCGCCATCTCCAGCGAATCGAGCGAACAGCGCGCGCCGGGCAGGTTCGGCTCACCCGGCACGATCTCGCCGGCATCCTCCACCTGGATCAGCGGCAGCCCTTCGTCGAAGCGAGGCAGCGCGGCTTCGGGCGATGAGATGCGGACGATCGGGCCATGCCACACCGCCTCGATCGATCGCGCATCGCCCACGACGAAAAACGGCGTAAGCCCACGCGCGTGGCGCTGCTCCCAGCTCTTGGCGGCGATCTCCGGCCCGATGCCGGCCGGATCGCCGAGCGATACGGCAAGCGGCCTCAACGCGTCGGAACTCCGCGGCGGCTCATCGATAATCGACGATCGCATCGCGCCGCAGATCCCGCAGGTAGCGGCGCGCGCGGCGGTTCACCCGCTCCTCCTCCATCTGGGAGTAGATCGCGTCATAGGATGGTGCGCCGGCATTCTTCGGATCGTCGCGGCCGCACAGCACCAGCGCGCGCACGCCATCGGCCAGCGAGCCGAAGGGCGGGGTGGACTGGCCGATCTGCAGGTTAACCATCACCTCCTGCAATTGCGGCGGCAGGTCGCGGATCTTCACCTGATCGTTGTCCACCACGTCGCCGCCCACGGCCTTGGCCACCTCGTCGGCCTTGCCGCAGCCGGCGGTGCTTTTCAGCGCGGCGGCAAAGGCTTCGACCTTGGGGGCGGCCTGCGCCTGGGTCATGCCCTTGGGAAAGTTGATCGCGATCTGCTTGAGCGACAGCACCGCATCGCGCGGATCGGCCGTCAGCACCTGCCGCTTGTCGATCAGCGCGATCACCGAGAAGCCGCCGGGCACCACCACCGGATCGCTGATCTGGCCATTGCCCAGCGCCTGCGCCGCCGCCGCGATCGGCTCCGGCAATTGTTCCGCGCGCACCCAGCCGAGATCGCCGCCGACCGCCGCCGTGGAGGCCTCCGAAAACTGCCGCGCATAGGCGGTGAACGATGCGCCCTGACGGACCTGCTGCACGATCCGCTCGGCATTGGCGCGGGTGTTCGCGCTCGTCTCGGGCGTGGTGGAGAGGAAGATTTCGCCGATGCGATATTCCTGCTGGCCCTTGGAGGCGTTGAGCCGCGCCATCACGGCATTCACCTCATCCTCGCCCACCGCGACGAACGGCTCCACCTTGCGGCCCAGTACGCGCCGCCACGAAAGCTCGCCCTCGATCTGCCGCTTGATCGACCGCTCGGACGATCCCTGCTCCGCCAGATATTGGGCGAACGCCTTGGGGCTGCGCTTGAAGTTGCCGGCCACGCGATTGTAGGTCTGGTCGATTTCGGCCTTGCTGATCTCGATCTTCTGCGCGGCCGCTTCCTGGATCTGCAGCGTCTCGTCGATCAGGTTGCGCAACACCTGCAGCTTCAGCCGGTCGCGCTCCTCGCCCTCCACCTTGCCGCCATTGGCCGCCAGCACCAGCGCCAGCCGCTGGTCCACGTCGGTATCGGTGATGATCGTGCCGTTGACGATCGCGGTCGCCTTGTGGAGCGTCGGGTCCGACTTGCCGAAGATCGTCACGTCGTTGGGCAGGTTCAGCCCCATCGACGGCGCTTCCATCGGATCGTCCGCATTCTGCGCGGGCGCCATCGTCGCTATCCAGGCGCTGGCCATCGCCACGGCGGCCACACCCAGCTTCACACCCGTTCTGCCTGTCAGCGTCACTCTCGCCCCATCGATTTAAGCCGTCTCGCCGGCGCACTGCGCCGGATCGGCTGAACCCACGCTTAGCGGCCCAAATTCTTGAGCGCCACCCGCAACAGGAAGGTGTTGCCCCGCCGGGCATCGCCGATCTGTTCGTAATCCCGCTTCCACGTCACGCCCAGCTCCAGGCATTCGTCGCTGTAGAGCAGGCCCAGCCGGTGCCGCACCGGCTCGAAGCCATCCGCCAGCGAGGCCGGATCCTCGCTGCGGCCGGTCAGGTCGACCACCGTTGAGCCGAAGATCGACCAGTATTTCGCCAGCTGGATGCGCCCGCCCAGACGCACCTCCTCGCGGTCGCGCAGATCCTCGATCGCGGTATCGACGTTGCGGTTCAGCCGCAGATAGGCGGCGGAGAAATAGGTCTTGCGGCTGCCGAGCGTCAGATCCAGCTCGTTCCGGCGGATGTGGAAGTCGTCCTTGTCCAGCCGGTAGCGGTGGGTGATCTCCACAAAGCGGCCATATTGCAGCGTGGAGCGGCCGACGATATCCGAATAGCGCCCCGACAGCCCGGTGCCCACCGGGAAGATGCCGGGCTTGTCGGTCAGACGGTAGCTCTGCCCGATGATCGTGCGAAACGCGAAGCGCGGCCGGTCGAACGCCCATTCCGCGCCATAGGTGACGCGGCTGCCATCCTCCCAGCGGTCATAGCCGGGAAAGCGGTTCAGCGCGAAGAGGTTGCTGTCCTCCAGATCAACGGCGCGGGCATCCTCATTGGGGATACGCAGGTTCGCGGTGGGCGGGGAGGCGACGAACTGCACCCGCGGGGTCAGCCGCTGGGTGCCGCCGAACACCTCGCCCACGAACGGCCACTTCACGTCCAGCGCCAAGGCGGCGATGCCGCGCCCGGTCCAGCCGGCGGTGCCGCGATAGCTTTCGGTGATCGTGTTGGCCGTGTTCGCGGTGTGGTACACGTCGGCGCGGCCGTAGGCGGTCAGCGTCACCTCCTGGCCCAGCGGCGTGATGCGGCGCAGATCCCAGCGCGCGCCGGCAAAGGCGCGCTGGGTATCCTGCCCGTCGGTCCGCAGGATCGCCAGGCTGTTCGCCTGCAATTCGATCTTCCCGCCGAACAGCGGATCGGTCAGCCGGCGGCGATAATCGATCGCGGGCAGCGCGATCGGCTGCTGGCCGCCATTGTCGTTCACCCGCAGGCTCTGCGTGGCGTAGCCCGCGATGGAGAGGTAGCTGTCGCTGTCGATCCGCTCGGCGTTGATTGTCGAGCGCAGGCGATCGTCGCGCGATATGTCGTAGCGCCGCAGGAAGGTCTTGTCGGTGGTCAGGCGGGTCGATCCGCTGATCGTCCAGTTCTGGTCCAGCTGGAACCGGCCATTGGCGTCGAGATAGCCGCGCACCCCGCGATCGCCGTCCACGCCGCCGGTGGTAGTGCCGGCGGGCAGGCGCGATCCTTCGGTAATCATGCCGGTGATCTGGTACGCGCCGTTGCCGGTCAGCGATCGATATTGCGCCTCAAACGCCGGCAGCACCTCGGTATAGACGTGTGGCGTGATCGTCAGGTCGCGATTGGGGGCGAGCTGAAAATAATAAGGCAGGGCCGCTTCCAGCCCGTTGGTCCGGTTGTAGCGGAAATCGGGCACCAGCAGGCCGCTGCCACCGCCCGTGCCGGAGCCATCGGGGTGGGAGAGGCCGGGCAGCCACAATATCGTCGCGCCGAACATCGTCAGCCGCGCATCCTTGTACGAGATGCGGTGCTTCACCGGATCGTGCACCACGCGCACCGCCGTGATCTTCCACACCGGGTTCTTCGGGCAGCCGCCGCTGTCCACCACCGCGCAAGGCGTATAGGCGGCATGTTCCGCCGTGGTCTTGCCGTCCACCCGCTCGCCGTGGCGCGCGGCGAGGCGGCCGCCGCCCTCCAGCACCAGCAGCAGATTGTCCGCCACGCCGTCGCGCAGCGTATCGGTCAGCTCGACATTGTCGCCATAAGCGGTGTCGCCGCCCGGGTTGACGACCGCGACGTTGCCTTCCGCCCGCACCCGCCCGGTGTCGCGATGCCAGATCACCTTGTCGGCGCGCAGGCGGTTGCCGGCACGCAGCATCCGCACGTCGCCGGTCGCGGTCACGATCTGCGCGTTGTCGTCATAGTCGAGGGCGTTCGCGCTGAACGTCACCTCCTGGTCGTTCGCCGGCATCGGCGCGGAGCCGGAGGGCGGCGGCGGCACCGGGCGATCGCCCAGATCCTGCGCGTGGGCAGGTGCTGCGACGGCAAGCGCGAGCAGGGCCACGGAACTCACTCGCAAACTTTTCACAATGTTCCGTGCGCCCCGATCCGCTATCCCCGCCGCCTATCGCACGACTGCGCCCGCTGCAACGGTGCTTCAATCCCGGCGCTGCCCGCCCTAGATAGAGGGCAATCGAGAAAAGAGGTCTTTGCCCATGCAGGTCGAGTTTACAGCGCAACGCCCCGAAGGGGATCACGTCCTCGCTTATCTGTTCGCGAGCGGGGCGGTGCCCGCTCAGGCATTGGGCGCCGGCCACGCGGCCGTCGTCGGCCACGCGGTCGAGGCGACGCGCTACACGGGCGAAGCCGGATCGATCGTGGACCTTTATCTCGGCGAAGGGGATGGCGCGCGCCGCACGCTCCTCACCGGCACGGGCAGCTTCGCCAAGGATGGCACCAACGGCTATGAGAAAGCCGGCGGGGCGCTTGCCGCCAAGCTGCTCACCTCGGGCGCGACCACGCTGGTGATCGATCTGTCGGAGCTGGATGCGGCCGACAAGGCGCAGGCCGCAGCCCACGTCGCGTTCGGCGCGGTGCTGCGCGCGTGGCACTACGATTACCGCACGAAGGTGCCGGCCAAGTCGAAGCCCAGCCTTGCCGGCATCGTAATCGTCGGCGGCGGCGATGGCGCCGCGGCGGCATGGGATGCGCTGAAGCCGCTGGCGGACGGCATCGCCTTCACCCGCACGCTGGTGACGGAGCCGGCGAACATCATCTATCCCGAAAGCTTCGTCGAACGCTGCCAGGCGCTCACCGCGCTCGGCGTGGAGATCGAGGTGCTCGACGAGGAGGCGATGGCCGCGCTCGGCATGAACGCGCTGCTCGGCGTGTCGCTCGGGTCGGAGCGGCCGGCGCGGTTGCTGGCGATGCGCTGGAACGGCACCGGCGATGCCGGCAATCCGCCGCTCGCCCTCGTCGGCAAGGGCGTCACCTTCGATACCGGCGGCATCTCGATCAAGCCCGCCGCCGGGATGGAGGACATGAAGTGGGACATGGGCGGCGCCGGTGCCGTAGCCGGCGCCATGCACGCGCTGGCCGCGCGCAAGGCGAAGGTGAACGTGGTCGGCGTGTGTGGCCTCGTCGAGAACATGCCGGACGGCAAGGCGCAGCGCCCCGGCGATGTCGTCACCTCGATGTCCGGCCAGACGATCGAGGTCATCAACACCGATGCCGAGGGGCGGCTGGTGCTGTGCGATGCGCTCACCTGGGTGCAGCGGACCTATCAGCCCAAGACGATCGTCGATCTCGCCACGCTCACCGGCGCGATGATCGTGGCGCTCGGTCACGAACATGGCGGCCTGTTCGCCAATGACGACACGCTGGCCGACCAGCTGAAGGCCGCCGGCACCGCCAGCGGCGACAAATTGTGGCAGCTGCCGATGGGCGACGCCTATGACAAACTGATTGATTCGCCGATCGCCGACATGAAGAATGTCGGCCCGCGCGATGGTGGCTCGATCTCGGCCGCCCAGTTCCTCAAGCGTTACATCGACGAAGGCGTGCGCTGGGCGCATCTCGATATCGCCGGCATGGTGTGGGCGGCGAAGCCCGGCACGCTCTACGACAAGGGCGCGACGGGCTATGGCGTGCGCCTGCTCGATCGCTTCGTCGCCGACAATTTCGAGGGCTGATCGGGTCGGCGGGGCGGCGGCGTGCAGGTCGATTTCTACCACCTCGCGTCGGCCGCACCCGCCAGGGTGATCGCCCGCATCGCAGAGCGCATCCTGGCGGACGGTGGGCGGCTGCTCGTCGTGCTGGCGGACGTGGATCGCGCCGTCGCGCTCGATGCGGCGCTCTGGGCTGTCGCGCCCGACAGCTTCCTGCCGCACGGTCGGGCGGGGGAGGCGGGCGAGGCGGACCAGCCGATCCTGATCGCGCCCGCCCCGGCCGCCGCGAACGGCGCCCGCCACATCGCTCTGGCCGATGGCATGTGGCGCGAGGAGGCGCTCGACTTCGATCGCGCCTTTCACTTCTTCGACGACGAGACGATCGGCGCCGCCCGCGCCGCGTGGAAGGCGCTGGCCGGCCGCGAGGGGATCGCGCGCAACTTCTGGAAGCAGGACGAGGCCGGACGCTGGGCGAAGGTCGCCTGAATCCTTCCGCCCGGGGCGCCACCTTGCCGCGCGGCGGCCGAACGCCTAGAGAGCCGCCACTTTTCCCACCCTCATCAGCAATGGAGCCGCCCGTCATGGCGACCGAACGCACCTTCTCGATCATCAAGCCCGATGCCACGCGCCGCAACCTCACCGGCGCCGTCACCAAGATGCTGGAGGATGGCGGCCTGCGCGTCGTCGCCTCCCGCCGGATCCAGCTCAGCAAGGCGCAGGCCGAGGGTTTCTACGCCGTCCATAGC
>CAXTTS010000057.1:0-16370 GCA_964247265.1 uncultured Sphingomonadaceae bacterium | reverse complement strand
TCATGGAAACGCTAATGCTGGGCGTGTTCGCGGCGCAGGACCTGTTCCTGTTCTACATCTTCTTCGAAGCCGGCCTGATCCCGATGTACCTCATCATCGGCATCTGGGGCGGCGCGGAGCGGATCTACGCGAGCTACAAATTCTTCCTCTACACGCTGCTCGGGTCTGTGCTGATGCTGATCGCGATGCTGTGGATGGCGCGCGAGGCGGGCACCACCGACATCCCGACCCTCATGATGCACGACTTTCCGGCCCATGCGCAGACCTGGCTGTTCCTGGCCTTCTTCGCATCATTCGCGGTAAAGATGCCGATGTGGCCGGTGCATACGTGGCTGCCCGACGCGCATGTGCAGGCGCCGACCGCGGGCTCCGTGATCCTGGCCGGCGTGCTGCTGAAGATGGGCGGCTATGGCTTCATCCGTTTCCTGTTGCCGATGTTCCCGCTGGCCTCCGCCCAATTGTTCTGGCTGGTCATGGGCCTGTCGATGGTGGCGATCGTCTACACCTCGCTCGTCGCGCTGGTGCAGAGCGACATGAAGAAGCTGATCGCTTATTCCTCGGTCGCGCATATGGCTTTCGTGACGATCGGGCTGTTTTCGTTCAACCGCCAAGGCATCGAAGGCGCGATGCTGGTGATGCTGAGCCACGGCCTCGTCTCCGGCGCGCTGTTTCTCTGCGTCGGCGTGATCTACGACCGGCTGCACACGCGGGAGATCGCGCGTTATGGCGGCCTGGCCAACAACATGCCGCGCTATGCGATCCTGCTGCTGCTGTTTACGATGGCGTCCGTCGGCTTGCCGGGCACGAGCGGCTTCGTCGGCGAGTTCCTGTCGCTCATGGGCTCGTACCGGGCGAATAGCTGGGTCGCGCTGGTGGCGACGACGGGGATCATCCTGGGTGCGACCTACATGCTCTATCTCTACCGCCGGGTCGTGTACGGCGTGCTCGACAAGCCGGACGTGATGGCGATGGCCGACCTGAGCAAGCGAGAGATCGCGCTGCTCGTGCCGATCGCGCTCGTTGTCTTGTGGATGGGCGTCTATCCGGAAAGCTTCATCCATCCGATGCGTCGGGATGTCGGCGTGGTGCTTGCGCGGGTCGATCGCACATGGCCGGGCGGCGACGCGCATGTTTCCGCCGGCTCGCGCGCAACGGGCCATGAGGCCGCTCACACGCCGGTCGCGGCGCACGGAGAGGCACGTTGATGTCCACCAGCTCCTCTATCCTGCTGACCCTGCCGGAACTGATCCTTTCGCTGGGATCGCTGGCGCTGATGATGGCGGCGGCGTTCCTCGGCGACGACAAGACGCGCGCGATCTCGATCGCGGCAGTGGCCTGTCTGGTGGCGGCGGCGATCGCGGCGGTTCTGCCGCCACATGGCGGCGGAGAGGGCTTCGGCGGCCTCTATCATGCCGATGCCTTTTCCGCATTCGCCAAGGTGCTGATCGACCTGGCGGCGGCGGTCGGGATCATCATCGCACCGCGCTTTTTCGCGCGGGGCGGTGCATTGCGGGCGGAATATCCCATCCTAATCCTGCTCTCGACCGTCGGCATGGGCATGATGGTGTCGGCTGGCGACATGCTGACGCTGTATGTCGGGCTGGAGCTGCAAAGCCTGTCCGCTTATGTGCTGGCCAGCTTCATGCGACGGGACAACCGCTCGGCCGAAGCCGGGCTGAAATATTTCGTGCTGGGCGCGCTCGCCTCGGGAATACTGCTCTACGGTATCTCGCTTGTGTACGGCTTTACCGGCACGACCCTGTTCTCCGGCATCTCGACGGCCTTTGCCGATGGCCTGTCCACGGGCGAATTGTTCGGGTTGGTTTTCGTCATGGCAGGTATCGCGTTCAAGGTGTCGGCCGTGCCGTTCCATATGTGGACGCCGGACGTCTATGAGGGCGCGCCCACCCCGGTAACGGCCTTCTTCGCGTCCGCGCCCAAGGTCGCCGCGATGGGTCTGCTCGTGCGTGTGGCGATCGAGGCGATGGGGCCAGCCTCCTCGGCCTGGCAGCAGATCGTGATCTTCTCGGCACTGGCTTCGACGATCCTCGGTGGCGTCGCGGCGATTGGGCAAAGCAACATCAAGCGGCTGCTGGCTTATTCGTCGATCAACAATGTCGGCTTCGCCCTGTTCGGCCTGGTGGCGGGGACGGCCGAAGGCGTGGCGGCGGTGATGACCTACCTGGCCGTCTACGTCGCGATGACGCTCGGCAGCTTCCTGTGCGTGTTGCAGATGCGCGATGCGGCCGGCGAGCCGATCGAGACGATCGCGAGCCTCTCGGGTCTCTCGCGAACCCGACCCGCGCTGGCAGCGGCGTTCGCGATGTTCATGTTCAGTCTTGCCGGCATCCCGCCGCTGTTCGGTTTTTGGCCGAAGTTCCTGGTGTTCGACGCGCTCGTCGCGGTCGGCATGTGGCCGCTGGCGATGGTGGGCATCGCCACATCTGTGATTGGCGCCTTTTATTATCTCAAGATCGTCAAGACCATGTATTTCGACGAGCCTGCCGCCACCTACGCACCGGTGACGAGCTATGCCGAGGGCACGCTGATAGCGGTCTCCGCGTTGTTCGTCTCGCCGCTGGGCTATCTGGCGATCCCGGCACTGGGGGCGGCGAGCCTTGCCGCAGCGCGGGCGCTGTTCTGATCGATATCCGCACGGTCGATGAGACCGGCTCGACCAATGACGATGTCGCCGCGCTCGCTGCCGAGGGCGCGCAGGAGGGCCTATGGTTGCGAGCTGCCATGCAAACGCAAGGGCGCGGGCGTCAGGGGCGGATATGGGGCACCGGGACGGGCAACCTCCATGCGAGCACGCTGGTGCGCGAGCGGCGCGGCGATCCACCGGCCGCGACATTGGCATTGGTGGCTGCGGTCGCGCTGCACGAGCTGCTCTCCGCTCATGTCGGCGGGCGCGACTTGATCGTGAAGTGGCCCAACGATCTGCTGCTGGAGGGCGCCAAGGTCTCCGGCATCCTGCTTGAGAAAAGCGGGGACGCAATCGTAATCGGGTTCGGCGTGAATCTGGCCTGGCATCCGCAAGGCCTCGATCGTGCGGTGACGAGCCTGCCGGCACTCGGACTGCCGGCGCCGCATCCATCTGGCTTTGTCCACGACCTCGCCGAAGCCTTCGCTCGGTGGGTGGCGCGGTGGCGCGGCGAGGGGCTGGGGCCGGTGCGGGCGCGCTGGCTGGCGATCGCCCATCCGATTGGAACACCGCTGATCGCGCGACAGGATGCGCGTGCCGACATCGAGGGCCTGTTCGACGGGCTGGACGAGAACGGGGCGTTGCGCCTGCGCTTGGCGGATGGCTCCCGCCATGTCATTCACGCCGGCGACGTATTCGCGTTGTGAAGGTCTCGCTTATGCTGCTTGCCATTGATGCCGGCAACACCAATATCGTGTTCGCGCTGGTGGCAGGCGATGGCGAGATCCGTGCGCGCTGGCGGATCGCGACGGACGCGCGGCGAACGGCGGACGAATATGCCGTGTGGTTGCACCAGTTGCTGCAACTCGAAGGCTATGAGCGTTCGGCCGTTTCCGCCGTCATCATCGGCACGGTGGTGCCGCGTGCGCTGCACAATCTGCAGGTGCTGGCCAGCAAATATTTCGGCGTGACCGCCTTCGTGGCCGGTCAGGCACCGGTGGAGTATGGCATCGAACTGGACGTGATCGAGCCGAAGACGGTCGGGGCGGACCGTGCGTTGAATGCGATCGCGGCGCACCACAATCATCCTGGCGACCTCATCATCGTCGATTTCGGGACGGCGACGACATTCGAGATCGTGGATTATAGCGGCGCCTATAAGGGCGGCATCATCGCGCCCGGCATCAACCTGTCGTTGGACGCCCTGTTTGCCGCAGCCGCCAAACTGCCCCGCATCGCGATCGAGCCGCCGCGGGACAAAAGCGTGATCGGGCGGACGACCGAGGACCAGATGCTGATCGGCATCTTCTGGGGCTATCTCGCCATGATCGAGGGGCTCGTCGCGCGGCTGAAGGCGGAGATCGGCCGCCCGGCCAGGGTGATCGCGACAGGCGGCCTCGCGACCTTGTTCGATCAGCGAACCGACATCTTCGAGGCGATCGAGCCCGATCTGACCATCCAGGGGCTGGCCCTGCTCTACCAGCGAAGCATCGCCTGAAAACGGCACATCCGGGCGTTCCGAACGCCCACACATATGCGCGGGCGGTTAAGCCGCCCGCGCGACTATCGAACGGACATTTGAGTGACGAAACCCGGTAACGAACTGCTTTTCCTCGCACTTGGCGGGTCCGGCGAGATTGGCATGAACGTCAATCTCTATGGCACGCAGGGCAAATGGGTGATGGTCGATCTCGGCCTCACCTTCGCCGATCCGGCTTATCCCGGCATCGATCTGATCCTCCCCGACCTCGACTTCATCGAGCGCAACCGCAGGGATCTGCTCGGCATCGTGCTGACCCACGGGCATGAGGATCATATTGGCGCGATCCCCTATCTGGCGGCCGATCTGGGTGTGCCGCTCTACGCCACGCCGTTCACCGCCGGGCTGATCCGCGGCAAGCTGGACGAGGAGGGGCTGGGCAACAAGGTGAAGCTGCACATCATCCCGAATGAGGGCAGTTTCCAGCTCGGTCCGTTCGGCTTCACCTATGTGCCGCTCGCCCATTCGATTCCCGAGGGCAACGCGCTGCTGATCGAGACGCCCTATGGCCGGATCATGCACACCGGCGACTGGAAGATCGACGAGGATCCGCAGATCGGCGTGCCTTCCACCGCCGCCGAGCTGGAGGCGATCGGCGACAAGGGCGTGCTCGCGCTCGTCTGCGATTCGACCAACGTGTTCAACGACAAGGCCTCCGGATCGGAGGCTGCCGTGCGCGAGGGGCTGGATGCGGTGGTCGGCGCCGCCAAGGGCCGGGTGATGGTGACGACCTTTGCCTCCAACGCCGCGCGCGTGCAGACGCTGGGTGAGGTGGCGCGCGACACCGGGCGGCAGCTGTGCGTTGCCGGACGGTCGCTCGATCGCATCATCAAGGTGGCCAAGGCGACGGGCTACCTGAAGACTTTCCCGGAGACGATCGGCTTCGACGAGGCGATGCGCCTGCCGCCGCGCGAGGTGATGATCGTGGCGACGGGCGGGCAGGGCGAGGCTCGCGCCGCGCTGGCCAGGGTGGCGTTCGGCAGCCACCAGCTGAAGCTTTCGGAAGGCGACACGGTCGTCTTCTCGTCCAAGCAGATCCCCGGCAACGAGATGGCGATCGGCCGCATCCAGAACCAGCTGGCCGCCAAGAACATCATCATGATAACCGATCGGCAGGCGCATGTGCATGTTTCCGGCCACCCCGGGCGGCCCGAACTTGCGCTGATGTACAAGTGGATTCGGCCGGAGATCCTGCTGCCGGTTCATGGCGAGATGCGCCACATGGCGGAGCAGGCGCGCTTCGGCCTATCCGAAGGCGTGCCGAATGCGGTGATCCAGCAGAACGGGACCGTCATCAAGCTGGCGCCAGACGGCCCGTCGCTCGTCGGGCACGAGCGGGTCGGGCGGCTGATCCTTGACGGGGATGTGATCCTGCCGGCCGACGGATCGACGATGAACGAGCGTCGGCGGATCTCGCTGAACGGCGTTGTCGCCGTCACGGTGGCGCTCGACAAGGCGGGCAAGCTGCGCGGCGAGCCGGCGGTCGCGATCCAGGGCATCCCGGTGGAGGAGGATCGTGACGACTTCATCGCCGAAGCGCGCGATGCTGCCGCCAGCGCGATCAAGGATAACGTCAAGGACGAAGCGCGACTGCGCGAGGCGATCCGGCTGAGCGTGCGCCGCCGTGCGACGCAGTGGACGGGAAAGAAGCCTGTCGTCGAGGTCTCGATCATTCGGGTATGATGGGCCTTCCGTCACCTGCCGCGTCGGAGTCGGGCAGGTGGCGGAATGTCGCATCCGGGGCGCCCGGAGCGATCGGGACTGTGCGTGACACGAGCGGAGGCCTTGCGGCACCTATGCGATTCTCATCGATCCTAGCGCTCTACCCGTTGTTCTGGTCGCTTTGCCTGTTCTTCGTGCTGCCGTTCCGGTTGCGCAGTACGACCGACGCGGACCTGCTGGTGCCGGGGCAGATGAACGGCGCGCCGCCCCGCTTCAGCCTGGTGCGGACGGCGATCTGGACGACCTGGCTCTCGTTGGCGGTGTTCGGCCTATATTATCTCAACTACATCTATGGCTGGATCGAGCCGCAATCGCTCGACTTCTTCACCGCCGGCCGCCAGCGCGGCTGAGATCAGGTGCGCAGGCGTTCGATCGCCTGCGCCAAAGCGACATAAAGCTTGCCCATGTCCGATGAGAGCAGGGTAACGCCGAGCAGCGATCCGTCGCGGCTGGCGATGATGTGGCGGACCATCGCCTCGAAATCGTGAATGTAACGGTTCACCTGATCGCGGAACGCGGCATCCGCCTCATAACGGTGGGCGATCTCCTTGGCTTCCGATGCTTCGATCAGGCGGGCGGCGCGACGGGTGAAGACGCCGCGATCGCCCTTCAGATAAGCGGACCATTGGGTATCCGGGATATCGATCGCCAATAGCCTGGCGACGTCCACGGTGGTCGAGTTGAGCTGCTCGATCAGGTGGGCGACGCGGGTGGAAACCCCGTCCTCGCCCGAAGTCTCGACATCGGGCCGGCGGGCTTCGCTGAGGCTCTGCGTCAGGGCGCTGCTGGTCGCGGCGATGGCGGTCATCTCGTCGGTAAGCGCGCGGCTGGCCTGCCGGGCGGCGGCGACGGCGCGGTCGGAGGCGGCGGCGATGCCGATCAGTTTCTGCTCGACGGCCGATCCCAGCTCCGCGTCCAATGCCTTCCGGCTCTCCTCGCCAAGCCTCGCCGCGGCGTTGTGGATGACCTCGGCAAAGGCACGGTTGGCATGATCGGCAGCCTGTGCCGCCGTCTCGCGCACGCGCAGCAGCGCCTCGACCAGCTGCGGGCCGGCGCCGCCCGCCAATGCGGTCGCCTGCTCGCCGGCCTGTGACAGCGCCGCGCCGACCGCCTGCGCGCGCTCCTCCAGGGCAGAAAGCTGATCGACCGCCGATCGTTCGATCGAATCGAGCGCATCGCGTTGCGCGGAAAGGCGCGAATCGATCGAGGCGATCGAACGATCGGCATCGCTGACGCCGCTGGCGAGCGCTTCAGCCTTCGGCATCAACGCCTCGATCGCCGTGCCACCGCGCAGTGCCTCGGCCTCAAGGTTGCGCAGCAGTTCGGGAAGTCGCTCGCCGAGCTCACTGGCGCAGCCCGATACGACGGACTGCAATTGCTGGCCGCGTGCGATCAGCGCTTCGGCGGATTCGTTGCCCCGCTCGATCGCGCCGTTGACCGCGTCGGCATCGTCCCCGACCGCACGGAGGCGGGCGGCAAGCTGGCTGGCACGGGCGGTGCCGTTGAGTTCGGCCTCGGCCCAGGCGCGATCGATCATCGCGATGCGATCGGACAGCATGTCCAGCAGGTTGCGCGCAACCTCGTCATGTCCGGTCAGCCGGCTGCCGATCCGCTCGATCTCTCCGGCGAGTGCGCCGATACGATTTTCCAGCCTGTCGGCCGTATCGATGCCGGCGTTCGAGAAGGCGGCCTTGCTCTGCTCCACCATCGCCAGCAGCGCGAGGCTCTGCGAATCGATGCTGGCGCGGGTCGCGTCCACCGCATCCGCGGCGCTGGTGAGTGCCGAATCGACCGTGCGGGCGATCCCGTCGGCAGCGGCATCGATGCGGTTGCCGGCGGCGTCGCTGATGCTCTCGATCCGGGCGAGATGAGCGGAAAGGCGCTGCGCCGCGCTGCCGGCGACCTCGTCCACCTCGCGCGAGCGGTCGGCGAGCGTGCCCAGCTCCGTCGACAATGCCGTGACCCGATCACTGGCGTCGCCCCCGGTCTCCCGCAGGATCGCGGCGAGGGAGTGCACCTGTGCTTCCAGGCGGGGAACGTCGGCGATCAGCACGCCCATATCGGTGAAGGCGCCTGTCGCCGCCGATTCGAGCTGCTCGGCCTGCCGGCCCAGCGCTTCGGTCTCGTGGCGCATCCGGGCACCGATCTCGGCGAGGCGGAGCGCCGAATCTTCGCCGAGCGACATCAACTGCTGGCTATGTTCGGCAAGCGCCCGGCGATCGTCGTCGATCCGCGCGCTCAGCCGCGCAACCGTCGCTTCCAGCGCCGCGGCCTCCGCCCGCATAGCGGCGGCGGTCTCGCCGAAGCGTCGGGATTCCCGCCGGCTGCTGCGCTGGAGCAGCAGATAGACGATGCCCAGCAGCGCGAGCGGACCGCTGGCGAGCGACACCCGGTTGGCGATCTCGGCGACCGGCGCCGCGTCGGTCTGCATCGAGGTGACGATCGCCGCGAGCCACAACAGGCCGAGTATGCCCAATGCGATCGCGCCGAAACGCTCCACCGAGGATGCCGGCACCGGCGTCGGGTCCGGTTCCGGTTCGATGGCAGCGGCCACCGGTTCCGGGGCCGCCACCGGCCCACCGCGTTGTATGGCTTCAAGCAACGCGCGATGTTCGCGCCATTGCTCGGTCGATCGTGCGCCGCTGTTCATATCGGCAGCTTAACAGTTTCGTTCGCCGACGGAAGGGGCGGCGAGCCGATCAACGATTGGTTAACCCCTCGCTGCCAGGATGCCGGAATGTCTTACGATCCCGGAGCCTTGCACAGCGCGCTCGCGGCGGCAGTCGGCGACGATCCGGCGCTTGTCGCGGAGTTGCGCGGGGCGTTCGTCGCGAGCGCGAGCGGTCTGGCCGATCTGCTGCGGCGGGCGCGCTGCGATGCCAATTGGCAGGCGGCGGCGTGGCGTCTCCACGGGCTGGCCGCCAGCTTCGGCGCGGTGGATCTGATGGAACTGGCATCCGCCAGCGCGCGCGGCGTGCCGGGCGATCCCGCCAGCCTGCGGCTGATCGACGAAGCGGTGGGCGCCTTTACCGCCTGATCGGGCGCCGCCACGCCGTCATCGCTTTGCAACTTCATTGTCCCGGCCTATCGGTTTGCCATGAAGGCAGTATCGTGGCGCTGGCCGCACTGATTTCCGCCTGTCGGGCGGCCGACGATCCGCGCGAGGGCGCGGCCGATGTGCTGCGTGCCAGCCTGCCGCTGGCTGGCGGAACGCTGATCGAGCATCAGGCGCGGCTGGCGTGGGCGGCCGGTGCCGCGCCGATCATCATCCTTGTCGAGCGATTGCCCGCCACCCTGACGGCCGCGATCGACCGCCTGCGCCGCGATGGGCTGCGGGTGGAGATCGCGCGGGGCATCGCCGATGCGACCGACCGCATCCACCCGGAAGAAGCCCTGCTGGTGATCGCCGATGGCTGCGTCGCCCATGCCGCCGTCGTCGCGCGGGTGTCGGGCGGAGCGCCGCCGGCGTTGCTCACGGTTCCCGACGACAACGCCCATGCCGCATTCGAACGGATCGACGCCGGCGCGCGGTGGGGCGGGCTGCTGCTGATCGACGGTGCGCGATTGCACCATACGGCGGCGAAGCTGGGCGAGTGGGATCTCGAATCGACCCTGCTGCGCCGCGCGGTGCAGGAGGGTGCCGTCCGCATCGCCGCCTATGACGAAAGCACGGCGCCGGTGATGATCGCCGACCGGGTGATGTCGGTGGATGGGCTGGACCGCGCGCTGATCGACGGGGCGAGCGGCGCAGCGGAGGATTGGCCGTCCACTTTGCTGTTCCCACCGCTCGTCAGGCACATGGCGCTGCCGCTCCTGCGACGCGGCCTGCTGCCCGGCTGGATTGACGCCGGCGCTGCGGCGCTGGCGTTGCTGGCGCTGCCCTTCGCCTTGTTCGGCTGGTGCTGGACGGCGCTCGCGTTGCTGCTGCTTTCGGGCCCGGCGGCTGCGATCGGCGGGCGGCTGGCCGGTGTGCGGATGGAGCCGCCGGGCAAATCGCGCACGGTTCAGGCGGTTCGCACAGGCGGGGCGGCGGGGGCGCTGCTGCTGCTCGACGCCGATCTCGCGGCGGCGCAGGGGTGGGGATGCTGGTTGATCGTCGCGATCACCGTGGTCGCAATGCTGGGGCTGCGTCGCGAGCGCATGATCTTCGCCGCCGTTGCGGGCGTGCCATTGCCGATCTGGCTGGCCAGCGTGGATGGGCTGATCTGGCTCATGCTGCCCGTCGTCGCGCTGGGATCGTGGCTTGCTGGAACCACAGTCCTGGCGATCTATGCGGTCGGCAGCGTCGCCTTCGTGCAGCATCGGCTATGGCGGGCGGTAGCCGGCGGGCGCGTTTAGCAGGCTGTTAACGACATCCGTTTATCACCGCCGCATGCCCGCTGCCGATCCCGCTCCCTCCCCAACCCAGTGGCTTGTCGCGGATCCCGCACGTGTCGCTTTGCTCGGCCGTGCCCGGCGCGAGGTGGCGGCGGCCGATCTGTTCCTGCCGCTGGACGGGCGCCTGCGCGACGACGATCGCGTGACGATCGCCCGCCTGCTCGCCGACCTGACCGGCGCCGTAGAGCGCGTGCTGCGCCGGCAGCTGGCGGAAGCCTTCGCCGATCGACCGATGCTGGCGGAGTCGCTCGCCTCCAGCCGCATCCCGATCGCCGCACCGATACTGGAGCGAAGCGGCGCGCTGCGCGATCCGGCGATCGTCGCCACGCTGGCGCGGCGGGCCGAGGAAGGGCGGCTGATCGCGCGACTGCGGCTCGCTCGCCGCCGCGACGCCGATCTCGAAGCCCGGCTGCCGGTCGATCCGCTCGCTTTGCTGGTCGGGGACGATGACGGCGCGGTCGCAGCGGCGGCTCGTCGCTTCGACGCCGCTGCGCGCATCGGTCGCGATGCGGTCGGTGCCCCGCTGCTCGCGGAGGCCGAATTGCCGGCGGAGGCGCAGCACCGGCTGGTCTGGCAGGTGGCGGCGGCGCTGCGCGACTATGTCGTGGCGAGCCAGGCGGCGGACCTTGCATCGATCGACGCCGCGATCGCCCGGGCGGCGGAGGCTGCGCTCGCCGGCTATGACGAGGGGGAGACGCTCGCCGGGCTGGCGAGGGCACTGGCTCGCGCGCTCCACCTTCGGGGGCGTCTGGACGACGGCTGGATCGTGGCGGTCACGGCGTATGGGGAGCCGGCGCTGGCTGCGGCGGCGCTTTCCGTCCGGATCGGAGTGGAGTTCGCTCCGGCATGGGACATGATGGTCGATCCCGATGCCGGTCGCCTGTTGCTGCTCTGTCGGGGCGCAGGCATGGCGGTGGAGATGGCGGCCGATCTGATGTTGCGGTTATCGACCGGGGAGGATGACGATGCGCTCGCGGACCGGCTGGATGCCTATGGCACGCTGACGCCGCAGCGGGCCTATTCGGCACTCACCTTGTTTCGGCTCGACCGGGTCTACCTCCAGTCCATCGCCGCGCTTGCGCCCGGTGGTGGCCGATGAACCAGGCTGTCGGGCCGGTGCGTGGCCTCGTCGACCGAAACGGCAGGCTGCTGGAGGCGCACCCCGACCTGACCGCTCTCCACCTGCGCGCGGGCGGACAGGATGGCGGCGTGATCGCGCCGCCCCAATTGGCATCGCTGGTCCGGCTGGTGCAGCGTATCGGAATCGTCGTGTCGCGCAGCGTGATCGTCGCCGATGAAGAGGGCGATCTCGATCTCTGGGTGCGTGCCGAGCCCCGGCAGGACGGGATAGCCCTGGCGCTGGCCGGCTGGACGCGGCGTGTCGCCGCGCCGGCATCGGCAGACGAACGCGTGCGCGAGCAGGATTTCCTGCGCGCCGGAACCGACTGGACCTGGCAGACGGATGGCGCGCTGAGACTGACCGACCTGTCGCCGCCGCAAGCCGGTATCGCCACCGGCGATCCGCTCACCCGCTTGTTCACGCTGCTCCCCGGGCAGGATGGGGCGTTGCCGATTCTGGAGGCGGTGGCGATGCACCGCCGGTTCGACGACCAGCCGGCGACGCTGACCGGCTCGGATACGCATGTGCGTCTTTCCGGTGTGCCGCTGCTTGACGGGCAGGGCGGTTTTTCGGGGTTCAGCGGCGGCGCGACGATCGCGCCGCCGCCATCGGCGCGCCCGACGCCGAACCAGACGCCGGAGGCAGACGCCTTCGGCGAGCGGCTCGATGCGGCACTGCGCGGGCCGCTCGACCGGATCGTCGCCAATGCCGAGACGATCCGCACGCAGTCGGATGGCCCGCTGCGCCGCGATTACGCGACCTATGCCGGGGACATCGCAACGGCCGGCCGGCATCTGCTCGCCCTGGTTGGCGACCTCGTCGATCTGCAGGCGATCGAACGGCCGGACTTCCGCGTCGCGCCGGAGCCGATCGACTTGGCCGACATCTGCCGCCGGGCCGCGGGCCTGCTGGGCGTGCGTGCGGCGGACAGGCTGGTGCGGATCGATCGGCCCGGCGACGAGGAGACCGTGCCGGCGCTCGGCGATTTCCGGCGGGTGTTGCAGATCCTCGTCAATCTGATCGGCAATGCCGTGCGCTACTCGCCGGAGGGCGCCACGCTGTCGGTGCGGTGCGGGCCGGGTCATCCTGCCGCCTCGATCACGGTGGCAGATCAGGGCAAGGGTCTGGCGCCGGAGGATCAGGCGCGCATCTTCGACAAGTTCGAGCGGGTCGATCCGTCGGAGCCGGGCGGCACCGGGCTCGGCCTCTATATCTCCCGGCGTCTGGCGCGGGCGATGGGCGGCGACATCACGGTGGAGAGCGCGCCGGGCCAAGGTGCCCGCTTCACGCTGACGCTGCCGGCGGCGTAGCGGATCGAAGCGACACCGGCCTGCCTACGGGCAGCGCCGGTGTCGCTTCGTCGGGTCAGCGGCTGGCGACCGGTATGTAGTCGCGCTGCGCCGGGCCAGTGTAGAGCTGGCGCGGACGGCCGATCTTCTGCTCGGGATCCGAGATCATCTCGTTCCACTGCGCGACCCACCCGACGGTACGGGCAAGGGCGAACAGCACGGTGAACATCGTCGTCGGGAAGCCGATCGCCGAGAGAATCACGCCCGAGTAGAAGTCGACGTTCGGATACAGCTTCTTGTCGATGAAATAAGGGTCGCTGAGCGCAATCCGCTCAAGCTCGCGCGCGGTATCGAGCACCGGATCGTTGCGGCCCATCTTGTCGAGCACCTCGGTCGCCGCCTTGGACAGCACCTTCGCGCGGGGATCGAAATTCTTGTAGACGCGATGGCCGAAGCCCATCAGGCGGAACGGATCGTCCTTGTTCTTGGCGCGGGCGATATATTCCGGGATGCGATCCGGCGTGCCGATCTCGCGCAGCATGTTGAGCGCGGCCTCGTTCGCGCCGCCATGCGCCGGCCCCCAGAGGCAGGCGATGCCCGCCGCGATGCAGGCGAACGGATTGGCGCCGGACGAACCCGCCAGACGCACCGTGGAGGTGGAGGCATTCTGCTCGTGATCGGCGTGGAGGATGAAGATCTTGTCCATCGCATCCTCGATCACCGGATCGACGACATATTCCTCGGCCGGCACGCCGAACGTCATGCGCAGGAAGTTGCCGGTGTAGCTGAGATCGTTGCGCGGATAGAGGAAGGGCTGGCCGATCGAATATTTATACGCCATCGCCGCGATCGTCGGCATCTTGGCGATCAGCCGGTGGCTCGCGACCATCCGCTGGTACGGATCGGCGATATCGGTGGAGTCGTGGTAGAACGCGGACAGCGCGCCGACGACGCCGCACATGATCGCCATCGGATGCGCATCGCGGCGGAAACCGCGGTAGAAGGTGGAAAGCTGCTCGTGCAGCATCGTGTGCCGGCTGATCGTGTAGGTGAACTTGTCGAGTTCGGCCTTGCTCGGCAGTTCTTCGTTCAGCAGCAGATAGGCCACTTCCATGAAGCTGGACTTTTCGGCCAGCTGATCGATCGGGTAGCCGCGGTGCAGCAGCACGCCGGCATCGCCATCGATATAGGTAATGTTCGATTCGCAGCTGGCGGTGGAGGTGAAGCCCGGATCGAAGGTGAAGGCGCCGGTATTGGCGTAGAGTTTGCGTATATCGATGACATCCGGGCCGACGGTGCCCGAGAGGACCTTATAGTCGGTCGTCTTTCCAGCGAAATCGACCTTGGCGCTGCCGTCCCCCATATGCCTTCACTCCTTTGAATCGGATCAAGATCAACCGGCCGCCAGCCTGTCCGACAAGCGGCCGAGGCTCTCCTCGCGGCCGAGAAGAGCCAGCACGTCGAATATGCCGGGAGAGGTGGTCCGGCCGGTCAGCGCCGCACGAAGCGGCTGCGCTACCTTGCCAAGCCCGATCCCGGCTTCTTCCGCAACCCTGCGGACGGCGTCCTCCAGCGCTTGAGCGCTCCAGTCCGCCACCGCCTCGATCGCCTGTCTCGCTTTTGCGAGCAGATCGACCGCCGCAGGGTCTAGCAGCGAAAACGCGCGCTCGTCCATGTCCAACGGGCGGGTGCGAAACAGAAATGCGGCAGCGTCCGCCAGATCGCGCAGATCCTTGGCGCGCGGTTTCAGAAACGGCATGGCGCGGCGCAGCAATCCATCGTCGCCTGGCTGCAATTTTCGCCCGGCGGCAGCGGCCACGGCCGGGGCGACGAGCGCCGCGAGCCGCGCATCGTCCGCCTCGCGCAGATAATGGCCGTTGAGGCTTTCCAGCTTCTTGGTATCGAAACGGGACGGCGAGCGGCCGACCCCGGCGATGTCGAACCATTTCACGGCCTGTTCGCGGCTGATGATCTCGTCGTCGCCATGCCCCCAGCCGAGCCGCAGCAGATAATTGTTCAACGCTTCGGGAAGGATGCCGAGATCGTCCCGATAGGCCTCGACGCCGAGCGCGCCGTGGCGTTTGGAAAGCTTGGCGCCATCCGCGCCGTGGATCAGCGGCACATGCGCGTAGACCGGATCGGGCCAGCCGCCCTCCGCCGCATCCATCGCGCGGATCAAGGCGAGCTGGCGGAAGGCGTTGTTGAGGTGATCGTCGCCGCGGATGACGTGGGTGACGCCCATGTCATGATCGTCGACCACCACCGCCAGCATATAGGTGGGCGTGCCGTCCGAACGGAGCAGCACCATGTCGTCCAGCTCGGCATTCTGGACGGTGACGGCACCCTGCACGCGATCCTCGATCGTCACGGCGCCGGTCTGCGGCGCGCGCAGGCGCACCACGAACGGCGCGCCCGGCGGCGCCTCGTCGGGCGAGCGATCGCGCCAGCGGCCATCGTAGCGCATCGGCAGCTTGGCGGCCTTCTGCTCGGCGCGCATCTGCTCCAGCTCCTCTGCCGTGGCGAAGCACTTATAGGCGTGGCCGTGCGCCAGCAGCGTGTTCGCCACCTCGGCGTGACGGGCGGCGCGGGCGAACTGGAACACCGCATCGCCATCCCAGTCGAGGCCGAGCCAGCGCATCCCGTCGATGATCGCCTCGATCGCCGGCTGGGTGGAGCGGGCGCGATCCGTATCCTCGATGCGGAGCAGGAACTTGCCGCCATGATGCCGCGCGAACAGCCAGTTGAACAAGGCGGTGCGCGCTCCGCCGATGTGCAGGAAACCGGTGGGTGAGGGAGCGAAGCGCGTGACCACCGCCTTTTCGGCCGTCGCATTTGCCGCCACAACATCGTCCGCGCTTGCCACCAATCCACACTCCCGGCAGGCGATCGCCGGATCGCGCA
Source organism: uncultured Sphingomonadaceae bacterium (assembly GCA_964247265.1). Lineage (GTDB taxonomy): Bacteria > Pseudomonadota > Alphaproteobacteria > Sphingomonadales > Sphingomonadaceae > Alterirhizorhabdus. The sequence goes on along the minus strand of CAXTTS010000057.1, from coordinate 777 downwards.
GAAGGAGCGCGCCGGCCGACAAATCGCGATGAAACCCCAGCAGGGCGGTTCCGCGCCGTGGCGATCCGCTCTACGCATGCCGGATGCCCGGCACGATCGGCACCGCCCCTAGCATGGCACCCCGCCGGCGACAAACCGACTGGTGGCCGCCGATCCGTGCCCTGCCGGGGTGGATCGAAACCTGGCTGGAGGCGGAGCGGGACCAGCTGCCATTGTGGCTGCCGGTGGCGCTGGGAGCGGGCATCAGCGCGTGGTTCCTGCTGCCCGGCGAGGCGCGCTGGGCAGGCTTCGTGCTGGCCATGCTGGGGCTGAGCGCCGGCTGCGCGCTGGTGCCCGGCGGCGGGCGGCTGGGGCGGGCGCTGGCCTGGGCGGCGCTGATGATGGCGCTGGGCTGCGCGATCATGTGGTGGCGCAGCGAGCAGGTGCGCGCGCCGCGTCTGGCGCGGGCAACCATCGCGATTTTCGAAAGCCAAGTCGAGGCGGTGGAGCCGCAGCCGGCTCGGGAGACGGTGCGGCTGACGCTCGTCCCCGATACCTCAGCGAACCTGCCGCCGCGGGTGCGGGTGAACGTGGCCGAGCAGGACATGCCGGCCGGGCTGCAACCGGGCGGGCGCGTGGCGATGCGTGCCCGGCTGATGCCGCCGGCGCCGGCGGCGGTGCCCGGCGCCTATGATTTCGCGCAGGTCGCCTGGTTCCAGCGGCTCGGTGCCACCGGGCGGGCGCTGGGGCCGGTGCGGATCGTGGATGCGGGTACGGCGGGCGGCTTCTGGCCGTGGC
>CAXTTS010000056.1:0-16392 GCA_964247265.1 uncultured Sphingomonadaceae bacterium | reverse complement strand
AAAGCTGCGAAATCTGGTAGCCCTGCGGCAGATCGGCATAGAAATAATTCTTGCGATCGAATCGCGACCAGCGATTGATCTCCGCGCCCAGCGCGATGCCGGTCCGCACCGCCTGGCGGATGCATTCCGCATTCGGCACCGGCAGCATCCCCGGCATCGCCGCATCCACCAGCGAGACGTTGGCGTTCGGCTCCGCGCCGAATTTGGTCGAGGCACCGGAGAACAGCTTCGATTCGCTCGTGATCTGGGCATGCACCTCCAGCCCGATCACGACCTCCCACTCGGCGGTGGCGCCCTGGATGCGATATGCGCTCATGTCGTCGTCCGATGATGAATGTAGAGAAACAAGGTGAGGATCAGGTTGCTGCCCAGCAAGGCCGAAACCCAGCAGCCGCACAAGATTCGCAGCACAACTACCTCGAACCCCAACGCCTGCCCTTCGGCATGGGCGAACACAGCGCCCACCGCCCCGATCAGCAGCAGCAGCGCAGCCGGCCGGAACTCGCCGCGCAGCAGCAGCGAGTTGCCGACGCACAGCCCCAGGATGAACACCGCCAGCCCCAGGAAGAAGCGGGCGAGCGCGTGATGATCGAACGGCGCATTGTCGATCTCGGCCAGCGAGTTGCCGATATAGGCGCTCAATATCGCCCCGAACGCGACGTTCAGCGCATTCTGCGCCTCGGTGAGGACGTGGGTGGTGCGCCGGCGGAAGCCGACGCGGTTCACCACCAACGCTCGGCCCGCGCGGTGAAGCCGGCGCGCTGCTCGATCGCCAGCCCCGCATCCAGCACGCCCTGCTCGTCCAGCGGCTGGCCGATGATCTGCAACCCCAGCGGCAGCCCTTCGCCACTCAACCCGCCCGGCACCGACATCGCCGGCAACCCCGCCAGGCTCGCCGGCACGGTGAAAACGTCGTTAAGGTACATCGCCAGCGGATCGTCGCTCTTCTCGCCGAGTGCGAAGGCGGCGGAGGGGGCGGTGGGCGTCAGCAGCAGGTCGCACGTCTCGAACGCCCGCGCGAAATCACGCGCGATCAGCGCCCGCACCTTCTGCGCCTTGGTATAATAAGCGTCGTAGAAGCCGGCGGAGAGCACATAGGTGCCGATCAGGATGCGCCGCTTCACCTCCGCGCCGAAGCCGGCGGCGCGGGTCGCGGCATACATGTCCTGCAGATTCGCCCCATCCGGCAGATCGCGCAGGCCGTAGCGCACGCCATCGTAGCGCGCGAGGTTGGACGAGGCCTCCGCCGGGGCGATGATATAATAGGTTGGCAGCGCGTGCGCGGTGTGCGGCAGCGATACCTCGAGGATCTCGGCACCCGCATCGCGTGCGAAGTCGATGCCCCGCTGCCACAAGGCATCGATCTCGCGGGGCATCCCGTCCACCCGATATTCCTTGGGAATGCCGATGCGTTTGCCCTTGAGATCACCGGAAAGTTCGGCCTCCCAGCGCGGCACCGCCACCTCCAGCGAGGTCGCGTCCTTCGGGTCAAAGCCGGCCATCTGCTCCAGCAGGATCGCGCAATCCCGCACGCTGCGCGCCATCGGCCCGGCCTGATCCAGCGACGATGCGAACGCCACCACGCCGAAGCGCGAACAGCGCCCGTAGGTCGGCTTGATCCCCGCTATGCCGGTGAAGGCCGCCGGCTGGCGGATCGATCCGCCGGTATCGGTGCCCGTCGCCCCCGGCACCATCCGCGCCGCGATTGCCGCCGACGAACCGCCCGAGGAGCCGCCCGGCGCCAGCGCCGCATTGCCGCTGCCCGCCCGCCGCCACGGCGAGATCACATTGCCGAACGCGCTCGTCTCGTTCGACGATCCCATCGCGAACTGATCGAGGTTCAGCTTGCCCAGCATCCCCGCTCCCGCGCCGAACAGCTTGGCGGTGATCGTCGATTCGTAGGTCGGCACGAAACCTTCGAGCATGTGGCTCGCCGCCGTCGTCTGATAGCCGGCGGTGCAGAACAGATCCTTGATCCCCAGCGGCACGCCCGACAGCGGCCGGAACTCGCCCGCCGCCCGCTCGCGGTCCGCCGCTTCCGCCGCCGCGATCGCATGATCGGGCGTCTCGACCAGAAAGGCGTTCAGCGGCTTGCCCGCCGCCACCGCCGCGATGAACGCATCGGCCGCCTCGCGCGCGGAAAAGTCGCCGGCGCGGAAGCCGTCGCGCAGTTCGCCGACGCCAAGGTCCGTCAGGTCGCTCATCACTCGATCACCTTCGGCACCGCGAAGAAGCCATGCTCCGCCTGCGGTGCGTTGCGCAGTACGTCGTCGCGGCGATTGCCGTCGGTCACCACATCGTCGCGCAGCCGCAGGCTGTTGGGGATCACGGCGGCGAGCGGCGCGATGCCGTCGGTATCCACCGCGGCCAGCTGCTCCACCCAGCCCAGTATGTTGTTCAGCTCGGGCACCATCGCCTCGGCCTCGGCATCGCTCACGGCGATGCGCGCCAGGCTGGCGATCTTGCGGACGGTGGGAAGGTCAACGGACATGGCGCGCGGCTAGCACCCGCGCCCTTGTGCTTCAAGCCGCCCGCGCACGCTTGCGTTGCGCGCACCCCCTGCCTGACGCTACGCACTTGAACGGCAAGGGCTTATGCTGCACTGCACAATAAGGATGAGGATCCCCGTGGCACGCAAGTTTCTGTACGTCATCGCGGGGTTCATCGTGCTTACACTGTCGGCAGCCATCGGCTGGAACCTGTTTCAGGACAGGATCATGCGGGCCGCCTTCGTGCCGTCCACCCCCTTCGCCGCCCCGGCAGAGGCCGGCGCGCCCGATTATGCCACGCCGGCGGCGTGGCTCGCCCGCCCCGATCTGCCGCAGGATCCCTCGCGCTGGGTGCCCGCCGGCTTCGCCCGCGCGCGTGATCCGCGCGTTTCCATATTCTACGTCGCGCCCACCGCCTTCACCCGCCGCACCGCCTGGAATGCCGCGCTGGACGATCGCGAGACCAACGATCGCCTCGCTCTGTTCGCCTCCAGCCAGGCGAGCGCGTTCAACGGCGTCGGCGCGGTCTGGGCGCCGCGCTATCGCCAGGCCGGCATCGGCGCGTTCCTCGCCAGCAGCGCCGATGCGAATGCCGCGCTCGATTTCGCCTATCGCGATGTGGCGCGCGCGTTCGATGCGTTCCTCGCCCAGATCCCCGCCGATCGCCCGATCATGCTCGTCGGCCACAGCCAGGGATCGCTGCACCTGATGCGGCTGATCCACGCGCGGGTCGCCGGCCGGCCCTTGGCGAAGCGGATCGTCGCCGCCTACCTCGTCGGCTGGCCGATCTCGCTCACCGCCGATCTGCCCGCGCTCGGCCTGCCCGCCTGCGCCGGGCCGGGGCAGGCCAATTGCATCCTCTCCTGGCAAAGCTTCGCCGAACCCGCCGATCCGCATCAGGTGACGGACACCTACGATGCCACCGTCGGCGTCACCGGCCAGCCGCGCCGGGGCACGCCGATGCTGTGCGTCAACCCGCTCACCGGCGCGCCCGATACGGCGGCGCTGCCGGGCGCGAACATCGGCGCGCTCGTACCCAAGCCGGGCCTCGGCGGCGCCGACATCGTGCCCGGCCGCGTGCCGGCGCGCTGCGGCAGGCACGGCTTCCTGCTGATCGGCGCACCGCCGGAAGGCTATGGCGCCTATGTGCTGCCGGGCGGCAACTACCATGTCTTCGACTACGCCCTGTTCTGGGCGAACATCCGCGCCGATGCCGCCGCGCGCGCGGCCACCTTCCTGCGGTGATCCTCGCCGCCGCGAGCGAGTTTCGCGATCGCTTTCCCGAAGGCGGCCGCCTCGCCGGCCTCGATGTCGGCACCAAGACGATCGGCATCGCCATCTGCGACGCGATGTGGACGATCGCGACTCCGGCCGAGACGATCCAGCGCAAGAAGTTCGCTGTCGACATCGCGCTTCTCCGGCAGGTGATCGCCCGCCAGTCGGTGCGTGGGCTCGTCGTCGGCCTGCCGCTGAGCCTCGACGGCAGCGATTCGCCGCGCACCCAGTCGGTCCGAGCCTTCGTCCGCAACCTCGATCCGCTCGCTTTGCCCGTGCTGCTGTGGGACGAACGCTGGTCCACCGCCGCCGTCACCCGCACGCTGCTGGAAGCCGACGCCTCGCGCGCCCGCCGCCGCGAACTGGTCGACAAGATGGCCGCCGCCTACATCCTCCAGGGCGCGATCGACGCGATGACGATGGGGTGAGCCGGGGGTAGGCCGCCACGCACTGTCCTACATGGCGCGCCGATGCCATCGTCGCCGGATGCGCCGTCCTCCCCTTCCGCCACATGCCCGCTCGGGCGGGCGCGTCCGCATTTTACCCCCCTCATAGCGTGGCTTTCGTGGCTTTTGTTGGAGATGTCCGCCATTTCGTTCATCTTCACCCGCCGCCTTGAGCTTGCCGGCCGCCCGCTCTACACCCCCTTTTTTGATGACATCCCCATTTCCGCACCGCGATCTCACCGGCATCTTCGGGCTCCAGCCGTGGGAGATCACCTATCTGCTCGACGAGGCCGAACAGTGGATCGCGCTGAACCGCAGCCGCTCCAAGCATGACGATCGGCTCGCCGGCCTCACCGTCATCACCGCCTTCTTCGAGAACAGCACCCGCACGCTGCTCAGCTTCGAGATCGCCGGCAAAAGGCTGGGGGCGGACGTGGTGAACATGGGCATCGGCCAGTCGAGCGTGAAGAAGGGCGAAACGCTGATCGACACCGCCGTGACGCTCAACGCGATGCGCGCCGACGTGATCGTCATCAGGCACGAGGCTTCGGGTGCGGTGCAGCTGATCGCCGACAAGGTGGATTGCCCCGTGCTCAACGCCGGTGACGGCCGCCACGAACATCCGACGCAGGCGCTGCTCGACGCGCTCACCATCCGCCGCCGGCTGGGCAAGATAGAGGGGATGCGCGTGGCGATCTGCGGCGATGTGCTGCACAGCCGCGTCGCCCGCTCGAACATCCTCGCCCTCACCGCATTGGGCGCGGAGGTGCGGGTGGTCGCGCCGCCCACGCTGATGCCGGCGGCGATCGACCGCATGGGCGTCACCCCCTATCACGATTTCGACGCCGGCCTCGACGGCTGCGACGTGGTGATGATGCTCCGCCTGCAGCGCGAGCGGATGAGCGGCGGTTTCGTCCCCTCCCCCCGCGAATATCACGCGCTCTACGGCCTCACCCCCGAACGGCTGGAGCGCGCCGCGCCCGATGCGCTCGTCATGCATCCCGGCCCGATGAATCGGGGAGTTGAGATCACCAGCAGCGTCGCCGATCACCCCACCCGCTCGGCCATCACCGAACAGGTGGAAATGGGCGTCGCCGTTCGCATGGCCTGCCTGGACGTGCTGACGCGAAGGCAGCGCGGCGTGGAGGGCTGGGCATGAACCCGCTCGCCATCCTCAACGGCCGCATCGTCGATCCGGCCGCCGGCACGCTGCGCGAAGGCGGCGTGCTGATCGAGGATCGCCACATCGCCGCCGTCGGCCTGATCGATCTGCCTGCCGGGATCGAGACGATCGATGCCAAGGGCACGCTGATCGCGCCGGGTATCGTCGATCTGGGCAGCTTCGCGATCGATCTGCCCGCCTTCGCCGCCGGAGGGATCACCCGCGCCGCGTTGATGCCCGATCAGTCGCCGCCGCTCGACGATTCGGCGCTGGTCCAGCGCGCGGCGGCGGCCGGCAAGCCCGATGCGTGGATCCACCCGATCGCGGCGGCCACCCGCGGCCTCGCCGGGCTGGAACTCGCCGAGATCGGGCTGATGAAGGCCGCCGGGGCGTGCGCCGTCGCCACCGGCCGCCGCTGGATCGCCGATTCGGGCGTGATGCACCGCCTGCTCAGCTACGCCTCCGCGCTGGATATGCTGGTGATCGCCCATGCAGAGGATGGCGCGCTCGCCGGCGACGCGGTGGCGACGGCCGGCGAGACCGCCACGCGCCTCGGCCTGTCCGCCGCCCCTGCCGCCGCCGAGGCGATGGCCGTCACGCGCGATCTGCTGCTTGCCGAGGAAACCGGCGCCCGCCTCCACTTCCGCCAGCTAACCACCCGGCGCGCCTTCGATCTCGTCCGCGCCGCCAGGCAGCGCAGCGTGCGGGTGACGTGCGGCATCAGCCCGGCGCATCTGCTGCTATCCGACACCGCCGTCACCGGCTTTCGCACCTTCGCCCGCCTCTCGCCGCCCTTGCGTGACGAGGCGGATCGCAAGGCCGCGATCGAAGCGGTACGCGATGGCACGGTGGACATCTTATGCTCCGCCCACGATCCGCAGGGGCCGGAGGCGAAACGCCTGCCGTTCGCCGATGCCGAACCCGGCATGTCGGGTGCCGAGACGCTGCTCGCTCTGTCGCTGGCGCTGGTGCGGGACGAGGTGATCGATCTGCCGCGCCTGTTCGCCCTGCTCTCCACCAACCCGGCGCGGCTGCTCGGCATACCGGGCGGCGGGCTAAATGTCGGCGAGGAGGCGGACCTGATCCTCGTCGATGAGGGCGCGCCGTGGCGGATCGATACCGACCGGATGGCCGCGGCCGCCGGCAACACGCCGTTCGATGGGTTGCCGGTTCAGGGCAAGGTGCGCCGCACGATCAAGGGCGGCCGCGCGCTTGGCTGATCGGTGGCCAACGCTCAGCGCGAGGCGAGCCGGATTCCCGGCTTCGCCCATTGCGCCAGCGCATCGCCCGCCGTCACCCGCACGAAGCACTGGCCGTTGCCCGCGCGGATCTGCCGGCACAGATCCATCGCCGCCGCGCGCGTCTCGAACCCGGCCAGCGACAGGCGGTGAATCGAGCCGAAGGTCGCCTGCGATGGCGTCAGCCCGGCGATCCGGTCGAGCCGACGCGCCGTCCGGCGCCATGCGCTCTCCGCGCCCTGCGCGCTGGAATAGGCACCGAGTTGAACGACATAGCGGCCGCCGTTGCTCTGCCGCAGCGGCTTGCCCGGCAGGCGCGCCAGCAGCAGGCGGCCGAGCCTGGCCGGCGCGGCGAGCAGCGGCGGCGTCACCGCAGCCGTCTCCACCTCGGACGGAGCAGGAGCCGAAGCCTGTGCCACCTCGACGGGAGCAGGCACATCGGCAACCGGAGCAGCGGCTGGCGCCGGTTCGGCAGCGGCGAGCGCCACCGGCTCGGCGGGCGTCTGCGGCTGCGCCAGCGCCAGCGCGGTAGGCAGGCCGCCATCCTCCACCGGCGTGACATGCATCAGCGCGGCCACCTGATCCCAGGCGTCCTTCGGCTGGCTCATCTGCGCCCATTCGGTCATCCGCACCTTGACCATCTCGGGCGACAGATCCTGCGCGGCGATCGAGGCCGACTCGGCCCAGCGACCGGAAAGGGCATAGCCCAGCGCCAGGTTCTGCCTCGCCTTGGCATCCGCGCCCACCGTCCGCGCCGCGGCCTCCAGCACCTCGACGCCGCCCGCCTTGTCGCCGGCCAGCGCCAGCGCCAGTCCCCGGTCGCTCTCGCTCACCTTGCCTTTGGCGGAGGCGAGCAGCTCACGCGCCTCGTCCCACTTGCCGAGCGCGATGCGGGTGAGCGCCAGGCTAAGCTCCGCCTGCCCATCGCCCGGGCTCAGCGTCAGCGCGTCGGCCAGCACCGCCTCGGCGGACTTGAAGCGCCCCGCCGCGATATAGGCGCGCCCCAGCATCACCCGGTGCGACGCCGCTTTCGGATCGAGCGAGACGGCATCCTCGGCGAACTTCACGGCGGCAACGCTGTCCTGCCGCGCCAGCGCCTCGCCGGCCCTGTCCGCCAGCCGGCCGGCTTCCCTGTCGGCTTTCGGCGCGACGGAGGACAAGGAGGCGGGATGCGAGGACGGCTTGCAGCCGACGACTACCGTTCCGATCAACGCCGCCGACATGGCGAACTTGATTACGATTGCCTTGTTCATCTGTTCGGTCCCCATGATCGTTGGGCGGCATGTTGGTGGTCGCCAGGCGGCATCGCCCCGGCCATCAGCCGCTCGGTGCCCGCGATCGCTGGCGTCCGGCTTGCGTCGTCGGGCCGATGTGCCATCGTTCGGCCATCGTCACAGCCCGCGCCGGCCAAAGCCGCCAGCCGCCACGCGCGGCACGGCGAAGACGGTGCGGCGGAAATTCTTTTCCAGCCGGCCGGCGACATAGTGCCACAGATCCTCGATCTGCCGCGCGGCCAGCGAATCCGCCTGCCGCTCGGCCACGGTGCTGCCCGCCAGCATCGTGCTGGCGAAGTCCGGGCAATGGTGGATCGGCTTCGGCGCGACCGGCCCGTGCTGGGCGAGCAGCATCATCGCGTCCGGCGTGATCGGGGTCTGCGCGCCTGCGCCGTTCACGACGAACAGCAGCGGCTTGCCGGCGCGGGCGCACAGCTCCATCGTGCCGCCGGCGGCGCGCAGCTCGTCGCCATAGGGTCGGGTCGGCACCACCACCAGTTCGGCGCAGGCGATCACGCTGTTCACGGCGAGCGACACCGCCGGCGGCGTATCGATCAGCGCCAGCCGAAAGCCCTGCACCCGCAGCATAGCGATGTCGGCGGCCAGCCTCTCCACCGTCGTCTGGGCGAAGGCGGGCGTGTCCTCGTCGCGCATGTTCCACCAGTTCGCCAGCGTCCCGCGCGGATCGATGTCGATCAGCACCACCGGCCCTGCACCCGCCGCCTCGGCCTGCACCGCAAGGTGGCCGGCCAGCATGGTCTTGCCGGATCCGCCTTTCTGCGATGCCATTGCCAATACGCGCATGTCTGCCCCAAACCCCCGCTTCGGACCCTTCATGCGCCGGGCTCGGCTAAGAAGTGGTTAATCGGGGGTTGCTGGCCGACGAGGCCGCTGCCCGAGCTTCGGCGCTTTCGTTAACCAGGCTTTAGGCATGTTGTGCGCAGATCGGGGCAGCGGAAGGGGATAGTGGGGAATGACATTGCGGAGCGGCATTCTCTCGGTTGCGGGCCTGCTGGCGGCGGCGATGCTCCCCGCGCTAGGTGCCTCGGCGCAACGCCGGCCCGATGATTCGGCAGCCGGCGGCGGCGATGCGGTGATGGCCGGCGCGACGGCATGGGACGCCCAGAATTATGCGCGAGCCCTCGCGATCTGGCGCCCTCTGGCGGCCGCCGGCAACCGCTTCGCCCAGTATAATCTCGGTCAGGCCTATCGCCTCGGCAATGGCGTGACGCGCGACGACAAGGTGGCGGCGGACTGGTATCGTCAGGCGGCGATGCAGGGGCATGGACCGTCGCAGGCGAATTACGGCCTGCTGATGTTCCAGAATGGCGACCGCAAAGGCGCGCTACCGTGGCTGCAGAAGGCGGCCGACCAAGGCGATCCGCGCGCGCAATATGTGATCGGCACCGCCCTCTTCAACGGAGACCTGCTGACCAAGGATTGGGTTCGCGCTTATGCCTTCATGACCCGCGCCAGCGCCGCCGGTATCCGCGCCGCCATGACGAGCCTTGCCGAAATGGACAAATATATCCCGCTCAACCAGCGCGTGCAGGGCACCGCGGTCGCGCGGGACATGGAGCGGAGCGTCACGCTCGCCGAGGTGGAGGCGGATGACGGCCAGCTCGTCAAGGCGAAGCCCGCTCAGGTCAAGCCGGCCGAGCCGGCAGCCCCGCGCCCCGCCACCCCGCCGGCGATCGTCGCCGCGGGCCCGCCTATCGCCCGGCCACCGACCCCGTCACGCGCTGCCAAGCCGGCGCCACCCAGGCCGGTTGTCACGCCAAGGGCGCCCGCCGAAGCACCGATGCGCGCGGCCGCCGTCGATGGCGGCTGGCGCGTTCAGGTGGGGGCGTTCGCCGATCCCGCCGCCGCCGGCACCGTATGGGCAGGAATCGCGCGCAAGGCGCCGGGGCTCGGCTTGCGCTCTTATCTGGTCAAGGCCGGCGCCGTGACCCGTCTCCAGGCCGGCCCGCTCGCCAGCCGTGCCGAGGCGGGCAAGGCCTGTGCGCGGATCTCCGCCACCGGAGCCGCCTGCTTCCCGGTGCAGGCGAAGTGAGGATCAGTCCACCACCCATTCCCACCGCGCGATGCCCTGCGCGTAGAGCAAGGCGGTGAGATCGCCATGATCGATCCGCGCACCCGCCGCCGCTGCGGTTTTCGGTTTCGCGTGAAAGGCGACGCCAAGCCCCGCCGCCTCGATCATCGGAATGTCGTTCGCACCGTCCCCTACGGCAAGCGTGGTGGACAGCGGCAGGCCGAGTGCGGCGGCCTCGCTCAGCAACCTGTCCCGCTTGGTCGCCGCACCGACGATCGGGCGGGCGACCGTGCCGGACAGCCGGCCATCCGCCATCTCCAGCCGGTTCGACAAAGCGCGATCGAAGCCGATCTCGGCCGCCACTCTGTCCGCGAACACGGTGAACCCGCCCGAGACGAGCACGCAGCGCGCCCCGCCTGCCTTCATCGTGCGGATCAGCGTTTTCGCGCCGCCCATCAGCACCACGCGCTCGGCATGGCAGCGATCGATCACGCTCGCGTCCAGATCGCGCAGCAGCGCCACGCGCGCATCCAGCGCCGCTTCGAAATCCAGTTCGCCGCGCATCGCCGCTTCCGTCACGGCGGCGACTTCGGCCTTGATCCCGGCATAGTCCGCCAGCTCGTCGATGCATTCGATCGTAATCATCGTCGAGTCCATGTCGGCAACGAGCAACCGCTTGCGTCGCTCCGCCTGCGGTTGAACGATCGCGTCGGTGCCGGGCACGAGGCCCTCCAGCGCCAGCCGGGCAGCAGCGGCATTCCCGGTGAACGGCACATCGAAGGCGGCGCCGCGATCGATCCAGGCGGATGCGCCCGGCGCGCAACCGGCCTGCGACAAGGCATCCCGGCACATCGAAATATCGCCGTCGCCCAGCGTTCCGCCGGCCTGCACGCCTGCTATCACGGTCGCAATGAACACCAACTGCTCCTCAGCCCTGCCGCCGGTCGCGCTTATCGCGGGGCCGACCGCCAGCGGCAAGTCGGCATTGGCGCTGCGGCTGGCGGAGATGGCCGGCGGCACGATCGTCAATGCCGATGCCAGCCAGGTCTATGCCGATCTCCGCATCCTCTCGGCCCGGCCATCGCCCGCCGACGAGGCACGCGCACCGCACCGCCTGTTCGGCCATGTCGATGGCGCGCACGCCTGCTCGGCAGCGGACTGGGCGGCGGACGCGCGCATGGCGATAGCGGAGGCGCATGCCGCAGGGCGGCTGCCCATCCTCGTCGGCGGCACCGGCCTGTATCTGCGCACCTTGCTGGAGGGGATCGCCCCGGTGCCGCCGATCGATCCCGCTGTGCGCGCCGGGGTTCGCGCCCTGCCCACAGAGCAAGCCCACCTTGCCCTGTCGGTCGAGGACCCGATCGCCGCCGCCCGCCTGCATCCCGCCGACGCCAGCCGCATCGCCCGCGCGCTGGAGGTAGTGCGATCGACCGGGCGCACGCTCGCCGCATGGCAGGCGGAGAAAGCCGGCGGCATCGGCACGGCGATCCGGCTGGTGCCGCTGCTGCTGCTGCCCCCGCGCGACTGGCTCTACGCCCGCTGCGACGCCCGGTTCGCGGCGATGCTGGCGCAGGGCGGCGTGGAGGAAGTGGCTGCGCTGACCGCACGCGGACTCGATCCGGCGCTTCCGGTGATGCGGGCGATCGGCGTGGCGGAGATCACCGCATGGATCGAGGGCACGCTTCCGCACGAGACGATGATCGCCTCGGCCGCGCAGGCGACCCGGCGTTATGCCAAGCGGCAATATACTTGGTTCAGCAACCAGCCGCCGAACGACTGGTTGAGATGCACAACGCAACTAGATGATGTCGCAGCCAAGCACTTAGCAAGATTATTACTCCGGAGGCTGTTGACAGCTTAGTTTCTTCGCCTTAGCAGCCGCTCCACGGTTCGCAGCGCATCCTGGCGTGCCGTCGCTTCCGCTCCTTCGTGCAGGCCTCGTCCGCATTCGTGCGGCCGGGATGTCGGTCCTTGCCGGCAGGACGGTTTCGCTGGCGGGCATTTTGCTCTACGGGCCGCGCGCAGTTGAGGAAGGCCGAGACATGGTTACCGAGCGTTCGGGTGCGGACATATTGATCGAGGCGTTGACCGATCTCGGCGTCGAGGTGGTGTTCGGCTATCCGGGCGGCGCCGTGCTGCCGATCTACGACGCGATCTTCCACCAGAAGCGCATCCGCCACATCCTCGTTCGCCAGGAAGGCGGCGCAGTCCATGCGGCGGAGGGTTATGCGCGCGCCACCGGCAAGCCGGGCGTCGTCCTCGTCACCTCGGGGCCCGGCGCCACCAACGCCGTGACCGGCATCGTCGATGCGCTGATGGACTCCATCCCGCTCGTCATCATCACCGGCCAGGTGCCCACCGGCCTGATCGGCACCGACGCGTTCCAGGAATGCGACACGATCGGCATCACGCGCCACTGCACCAAGCACAACTATCTGGTGAAGGATCCCGCCAAGCTGGGCGACATCGTCCACGAGGCGTTCCACATCGCCACCTCCGGCCGGCCGGGCCCTGTGGTGATCGATCTGCCGAAGGACGTGCAGGTCGCCACCGCCATCTATCGCAAGCCCGGCACCGGCGCGCTGCCGCACAAGGGCTATCGCCCGCAGGTGAAGGCCGATCCGGCGCTGATCGAGGCGGCGGTGGAGATGATCGCGGCGGCCGAGCGGCCGATCCTCTACACCGGCGGCGGCATCATCAATTCCGGCCCAGCCGCCAGCCAGCTGCTGCGCGAGTTGCAGAAGCTTACCGGCGCACCCGTCACCTCCACCCTGATGGGCCTCGGCGCCTATCCGGCCAGCGGCGACGCGTGGCTCGGGATGCTGGGGATGCACGGCACCTACGAAGCGAACATGGCGATGCATGGCTGCGACCTGATGGTCTGCCTTGGCGCCCGCTACGACGACCGCGTGACCGGGCGGCTCGACGCCTTCTCGCCGCATTCCAAGAAGATCCACGTCGATATCGATCGCGCTTCGCACAACAAGACGGTGCGGGTGGATCTGCCGATCACCGGCGATGTCGGTCGGGCGATGGAGGATATGATCCGGCTGTGGCGGGCGCGCCAGCATCAGCGGCAGGACCTCACCGCTTGGTGGGCACAGATCGACGCGTGGCGCGCACGGAAGTCGCTCGCCTTTCCGGCTTCGAAAACGGAGATCATGCCGCAGGAGGCGGTGCGCCGGCTGCATGAGGCGACGAAGGCGCGGATGCCGATCATCACCACCGAGGTGGGCCAGCACCAGATGTGGGCGGCGCTGTACATGGGATTTGAAGGGCCGAACAAATGGCTCACCTCGGGCGGGCTCGGCACGATGGGCTATGGCCTGCCCGCCGCGATCGGCGCGCAGCTGGGCAATCCGAATGCGCTGGTGATCGACGTGGCCGGCGAGGCATCGATCCAGATGAACATACAGGAGCTAGCCACCGCCACGCAGTACAAGCTGCCGGTGAAGATCTTCATCCTGAACAACGAATATATGGGCATGGTCCGCCAATGGCAGGATCTCACCTATGGCGGCCGCCACTCCCACAGCTACAGCGACAGCCTGCCCGATTTCGTCAAGCTGGCGGAGGCCTATGGCTGGACGGGTATCCGCATCGAGAAGCCGGACGAACTGGACGGCGGCATCGCCCGGATGCTGGAAACGGACGGGCCGGTGATCGTCGACTGCCTCGTGTCCAAGGTGGCCAACTGCTTCCCGATGATCCCGAGCGGAGCGGCGCATACCGAGATGATCCTGCACGCCAACGAGATTTCGGGCGAGATGGACGACGAAGCGAAGGCGCTGGTCTGATGCAGATCAAGCAGCAGAAAGCGGAGCGGCACACACTCTCCGTCCTGGTCGACAATGAGGCGGGCATCCTCGCCCGCATCGCCGGCCTGTTCTCGGCGCGCGGCTATAATATCGAGAGCCTGACCGTCGCCGACGTCACCGAGGACGAGAGCATCAGCCGCATCACCATCGTCACCTCCGGGGCGCCGGCGACGATCGAGCAGATCATCGCCCAGCTCGACAGGCTGGTGCCGGTCCACAAGGTGTCCGACCTGACCGCGCTGGGGCCGCATGTCGCGCGCGAGCTCGCGCTGGTGAAGGTCGTCGGCGCGGGCGACCATCGCATCGAGGCGCTGCGGCTCGCCGAGGTCTATCGCGCGCGCGTCGTCGACGCGACGACGACAAGCTTCGTCTTCGAGGTGACCGGCGGGCCGGAGAAGATCGACAAGTTCCTCGAACTGATGCGCGAGGTCGGCCTGGTCGAGGTCGCCCGCACCGGCGTCGCAGCGATCGCGCGGGGGCGCGAAGCCGCCTGACTCGAGCCTAATCGTCGCTGGTACGCGCCGGAGTCCTCACGCCGAGCGAGCGCGCTGCTCGACGAGCCATCAGATTTTGCCGACAAGACGCTATGAAGGAAGGAAAAAGGGAATGCGCGTATATTACGACCGGGATGCCGACATCGGCCTGATCAAGGGCAAGAAGGTCGCCATCGTCGGCTATGGCAGCCAGGGCCACGCTCACGCGCAGAACCTGCGCGATTCGGGCGTTAGCGAGGTCGCGATCGCGCTTCGCCCCGGTTCGGCGACGGCGGCCAAGGCGCAGGACGCCGGCTTCAGGGTGCTGTCGAACGCGGATGCGGCGGCGTGGGCGGACATCGTCATGGTCCTCGCCCCCGACGAACACCAGGCGGCGATCTATGCCGAGGACCTCGCCCCGAACCTGAAGGAAGGCGCCGCGCTCGCCTTCGCGCACGGGCTGAACGTGCACTTCGGGCTGATCGAGCCGCGCGCCGACATCGACGTGTTCATGATCGCGCCGAAGGGCCCCGGCCACACCGTCCGCTCCGAATATCAGCGCGGCGGCGGCGTGCCCTGCCTGATCGCGATCGCGCAGGACGCCAGCGGCAACGCCCATGACGTGGCGCTTTCCTATGCCAGCGCGATCGGCGGCGGCCGCTCCGGCGTCATCGAGACCACCTTTAAGGAGGAATGCGAAACCGACCTGTTCGGCGAGCAGGCGGTGCTCTGTGGCGGCCTGACCCACCTGATCATGGCCGGGTTCGAGACCTTGACCGAGGCCGGCTATTCACCGGAAATGGCCTATTTCGAATGTCTTCACGAAGTGAAGCTGATAGTAGATCTGATGTATGAAGGCGGCATCGCCAACATGCGCTATTCGATCTCGAACACCGCCGAATATGGCGACATTACCACCGGCCCGCGGATCATCACCGCCGATACCAAGGCCGAGATGAAGCGGGTGCTCGCCGACATCCAGCAGGGCCGCTTCGTCCGCAACTTCGTCCTCGACAACCGCGCCGGCCAGCCCGAGCTCAAGGCCAGTCGCAAGCAGGCAGCCGCCCACCCGATCGAGAAAGTCGGCGGCGAACTGCGGGCGATGATGCCGTGGATCGGCAAGAACAAGCTCGTCGACAAGGCCAGGAACTGAGCCGGCCGGCCGGAGGCGCGGGCACGCGAAGCTAATCTTGTTGTCGCTCCGGCCGCTGCCGCGTTAGGGTGATGGCGAAACAACAGGAGATCAGCATGCGTCCCGCGCTCATCGCCCTTTCCCTCGCTGTGGCCGCCGTGCCCGCAGTCGCGCAGATGCCAGCGCCGGGTTCGATGAACCCGGCGGCGGTGGTCGCCGGTACCTATACGGTCGATCCCGGCCACACCCAGGTCGCCTGGACGCTGAACCATCTCGGCTTCAGCCTCTATCACGGCCTGTTCGGCAATCCGACCGGCACGCTCGCGCTCGATCCGGCGAAGCCCGCCGCCGCCGCGCTCACCATCACCTTCCCCATCGCCAAGGTCGTCACGACCAGCGACGCGCTCAACAAGCACCTGATGTCGGCGGACTTCTTCGACGCGGACAAGTTCCCGACCGCGACCTTCACCTCCACCAGGGTGACGGTCAGCGGGACGAGCGCGACGATCATGGGCAATCTGACGCTGAAGGGCGTGACGAAGCCGGTGACGCTGGCGGCCAAGTTCACGGGCGCCGGCACCAACCCGATGAGCAAGGCGACGACGGTTGGCTTCGAAGCGAGCGCCACGATCAACCGCAGCGACTTCGGCGTCAACTACGCCATACCGGCGGTCGGCGATCGGGTCGACCTGATGATCACGGCGGCGTTCGAGAAGAAGTGAAGCAACGGAAGCGGCGCGCCGCCGTTCGCGCGGCGGACGGCGCGCACCCGAAAACCGGGTTTCTTTCTTAATCGTTGTCGGCTAAAGGGCTGACATGCTGTCGCGCCGCGGCCTCTCCCTGCTTCGACTTACGCGCCCTTAGGCGCGCGTTTCCGCTTGGGCCGGCAGGCCTTCGAGCCACGGCGTCTAGGGGTCCGCTTCACCCGACTTAGACACTCCTCCCGACAGGAGCCGGTTCCGTGACCGACAACAGCAATACCGTCCTGATCTTCGACACCACCCTGCGCGACGGCGAGCAATCGCCCGGCTGCTCGATGAACCTGGAGGAGAA
>CAXTTS010000055.1:15030-16508 GCA_964247265.1 uncultured Sphingomonadaceae bacterium | reverse complement strand
GCCGGATCGGTGACGGGCTTCAGCGAGAAGCAGGCGACGGCATAGTCGCTGGCGACGAAGCCGATCGGCTGGAGCCCCTGCGTCTCCATCCGCCGCGTCAGCAGCATTCCGAGCGACTGTTGCGCGTTCCAGCCCTCGAAACAGTAAGCGACCATATAATGTCGCCCCTCGCGCGGGAACGTCTCGACCAGAAGCTGGCGCGGATCGGGCAGGACGGACCGGCGATCCTGCATCTCCAGCCACTCGCGCACATCATCGGGGAAGCGGTGCCACTGCGTGCGATCGTGCAGGAAAACGCGCACCCGGTCGGCCAGGTTGGTCGAAATCGGCATCCGCGATCCGCCATAGGTCGGGATGCGCGCCGGCTTGCGCGAGGCGTGGACGATCAGATCCTCGGTATCGATCTTCTCCACCTCGCAGGTGATGCCCGCGAAGAAGAAGGTGTCGCCGGTGCTGAGCGAGGCGGCGAACCCCTCCTCCACCTTGCCGAGCGAGCGGCCGTTGCGGAAGCGGACGTTGAGCATCGTCGCCTCGACGATGATCCCCGCGTTCAGCCGGTGCTGCGTGACGAAGCGCGGGTGGCTGACCCGCCAGACCGCCTGACCCGAGCCTGTCGCGGGAGCATCGCGGGTGAGGCGCTTGAAGCGATCATAGGCCTTCAGCGCATAGCCACCCGATTCGATGAAGCGCAGCACCTGGCCGAACAGCTCATCGGACAATGCGGCATAAGGCGCGGAGCGGCGGATCTCGGCCAGCATGTCGTCTTCGCCGAACGGGCCGGCGCAGGCGATCGCCATGATGTGCTGCGCCAGCACGTCGAGCGCGCCGGGGCGGAAGATGTCGGGATCGAGCTCGCGCGCGTCCACCGCGTCCAGCGCGGCGCGCGCCTCCAGATATTCGAAGCGATTGCCGGGCACGACGAGCGCCTGGCTCGCCTCGTCCAGCCGGTGATTGGCGCGGCCGATGCGCTGGAGCAGGCGCGACGATCCCTTGGGCGCGCCCATCTGGATGACGAGATCGACATCGCCCCAATCCACCCCCAGATCGAGGCTGGCGGTGCAGACGAGCGCGCGCAGCCGCCCGTCGGCCATCGCGCTCTCCACCTTGCGCCGCGCCTCGCGGCTCAGCGATCCGTGGTGGATGCCGATGGGCAGCTGCTGCTCATTCTCCTTCCACAGATCCTGGAAGATCAGCTCCGCCAGGCTGCGCGTGTTGCAGAAGACGAGGGTGGTGCGATGCGCCTCGATCTCCTTCATGACCTGCGGCGCGGCATAGCGGCCGGAATGGCCGGACCACGGCACGCGGCCGAGCGGCAGGACGATCGCCACCTCCGCCTCCGCCCCCGCATCGCCCTGCACCAGCGCCACCGTCGGGACCGCCAAGCGGTTCAGCCGCTGCACCGCCTCGAAAGTGGCGCGCGACGCCGCCTCGTTCTCCGCCGCGGAGCCCGGCCGGATTGCATTGATCCAGCCCAGGTC
>CAXTTS010000055.1:0-15020 GCA_964247265.1 uncultured Sphingomonadaceae bacterium | reverse complement strand
GTCGAAGGCGGAGATGGAGTCGAACAGGAGGAGGAACGCGCTCTCGGTGGCGGCGGTGCGGAGGTAGGGCAGGCCCGCCCCCTGCACCAGCGCGACGGCGTCGATGTCGCCATCGGACGAGAGCCAGCCGCGATAGCCGTCCGGGTCCGCCACCGTTGCCGACAGCGCCACGCGCCGCATCTGCGGGGCGAGCATCGTCAGCCGCGCCATGCACAGGCTGAGCAGATCGCCGCGCTTGCCGGTGGCGAAGGCGTGCACCTCGTCGATCACGATAGTGCGCAGGTTGGCGAACAGCCCGGCGGCATCGGGATAGCTGAGCAGCAGGCTGAGCGATTCGGGCGTCGTCAGCAGCATGTTGGGCGGCTTCACCCGCTGCCGCGCCTTGCGATCGGACGGCGTGTCGCCGGTGCGCGTCTCGACCCGGATCGCCAGCCCCATCTCCTCGATCGGGGTCAGCAGGTTGCGCTGCACGTCGATCGCCAGCGCCTTCAACGGCGAGACGTAGAGGGTGTGTAGCGTGTCCGTCGGATGCTCCACCAGATCGACGAGGCTGGCCAGGAAGCCGGCCAGCGTCTTGCCCGCGCCGGTGGGCGCGACGAGCAGCGCATCGCGCCCCGCCTGCGCGGCATCGAGCATCGCCAGCTGGTGGCGCCTAGGCGCCCAGCCTTTCGCGGCGAACCAGTCGGCGATCGGGGCGGGGAGTTGCGGCGTCATCACGCTACGCTGTCATTCCCGCGCAGGCGGGAACCCGGCGGCGCGATGTGGCAGTGGTAGCGGGAAAGATCGGCACCGCTGGAACTTAGGGATTGCCCGACCATATCACCAGCATGGCCCGCCTAGGATCCTGGATCGAACCGCATCCCGAGGGGATCTACGTGCCCTCCGCCGATGCGTGGATCGATCCCTCGCAGCCCAAGGCGCGCGCGCTGGTGACGCACGGCCATGCCGATCATGCGCGCGGCGGGCATGGCGCGGTGCTGGCGACGCCGGGCACGCTGGCGATCATGGAGACGCGCTACGGCCCGCAGACCGGTCAGGCGATGGCCTATGGCGAGCGGGTGACGCTGGGCGACGTCTCCGTCCGCTTCGTGCCGGCCGGGCATGTGCTGGGATCGTCGCAGATCGTGCTGGAGCGCGGGGCGGAGCGGATCGTCGTCTCGGGCGACTATAAGCGCCGGCCCGATCCCACCTGCGATGCGTTCGAGCCGGTGCCCTGCGATATCTTCGTGACGGAGGCGACATTCGGCCTGCCGGTGTTCCGCCACCCGGATACCGGCGCGGAGATCGACCGGCTGCTCGCGGCGCTGCTCGCCAACCCCGATCGCTGCGTGCTGGTCGGCGCCTATGCGCTGGGCAAGGCGCAGCGGGTGATCGCCGAGCTGCGCGGGCGCGGCCACCACGACCCGATCTACATTCATGGCGCAATGGAGCGGCTGTGCGCGCTGTATCAAGCGCATGGCGTCGATCTTGGCGAGCTGATCCCCGCCACCGGGCTGAAACCGGCGGAGCTGCGCGGGCGGATCGTGGTGGCGCCGCCCTCGGCGCTCAACGATCGCTGGTCGCGGCGGCTGCCCGATCCGATCACCGCGATGGCATCGGGCTGGATGCGGGTGCGCCAGCGCGCGCGGCAGAAGAATGTCGAGCTGCCGCTCGTCATTTCCGATCATGCCGACTGGGACGAACTGACCAACACGCTGACCGAGATCGCGCCCAGCGAAGTCTGGGTGACGCATGGCCGAGAGGAGGCCCTGGTCCACTGGTGCATGACCCGGCAGATCAAGGCGCGCGCGCTCGATCTGGTCGGCTATGAGGATGAGGATGACTGACATACGCTGAAATGCGGCTGCAATCCGGCGCGCGCACTCAGGTGGCGTCCGCTTCGGCGGATGCGGATCGCGCGAGGCCGGCCTGCCGCGCGTGACGGGTTCCTGTCCGTCGGCCGCCGGTCCCTACCCGGCGCCCCGCTGGCCGATCATGCCGATCGCCGCACGCGCCAACGCCGCAGCGGGCTGTCGCCATGCGGATTGCCATAATGATACAGCAAGGTCGCCCGTAGCGCGCCCGGATCGGAGGGCGTGTTGGCGTGCAGGCTGCGACAGCCCCAGAAAATGTAGACCGATCCCGGCAGCATCGTCAGCCGCACCGATCGCTGCGCGCCGGAGCGAACCCGCCGCCACAGCCAGCGCTGCACCGGCCCGCGATCGAGCAGCAGCTTTTCCACGCCATTGGCCAGATAGCTCCGCCGGATCGGGCGGTTGTTGGGCAGCAGCAGCAGATCGCCGCCCAGCCCTTCGCGCGGCACGGCGAGCGGGATGAGGATCGTCACCGCATAGGAATCATAATGGAGATAGTCGGCATGGCGCCGGGCGGTCTCCCCCTGCAGGCAGCGGAGCACCTGATGGACGTGGCGGCGGGCCTCACCGCCGGCCGCCACGGCGTAGAGCGCGCGCAGCAGCCGCGCGAAAGCCGGATCGGCATGAATGGCCGAAAGCAGATAGCCACCCTGCGCCACCGGTCCGGTCAAGGCGACATATTCGCCGCCATTGGCCCGCACCGCCGCCTCCGCCCTGTCCCGCGCCTCCGCCAGCAGGGCCGGCGGCACGATGCCATCGATGCGACAATAGCCGGCGCGATCGACCTCCCGGCCGATCTGTTCGACATGATCGGGGTCGAGCGCGGGAAAATACACGGCAGCATCGCCGTCAATGCGATCCCGTGCAGGCGTGCGGCCCGTATCGATCACGTCACGATCCAATCCGGCCTCCGAAGATAGCGATCCGGCAGGCGCGATCTAACGTATATCACTGCCCGATCCGCATAAGACATCGAACAATATACTTCCATCCCGATCGGCAGCGGCTGTACGTCGAACGCCTTTACTCCGGCCATAGGCGGTCGCTTATACGCTCCAGCCGCCCTTGTCCGCGCCGTCGCATCCATCGTCGAGCAATGCGGCCCATGTCGCGCGCAACGCAACCCGGGCGCGCACGAGCGCGTTCTGCCGAGCGAAACCACGCCGGGAGCCTTCAATGCCCTTCATCAAGACACGCGACGGGACCGATCTCTACGTCAAGGATTGGGGTTCGGGCCGGCCGGTCGTGCTGCTCCACGGCTGGCCGCTCAACGCCGATTCGTGGGACGATCAGGCCTATGCGCTGGCCGAGGCCGGCTACCGCGTGATCGCTTATGACCGGCGCGGCTTCGGCCGGTCGAGCCAGCCCTTCTCCGGCTACGATTACGATACGCTCGCCGACGATCTGGCGACGGTGATCGATGCCGCCGGGGTGCAGGATGCCGCGCTCGTCGGCTTCTCGATGGGCGGTGGCGAGGTCGCGCGCTACATGTCGCGTCACGGCGGCAAAGGCGTGGCGCAGGCGGGCCTGATCTCGTCGGTCGTGCCCTATGTGTTGCAGGACGACAGCAATCCGGACGGCGTGCCCGGCGCGATGCTCGATCAGATCAAGGCGGGGCTGCTCAAGGACCGGCCGCATTTCCTCGCGGGCTTCGCGCAGGATTTCTACGGCGTCGGCTGGATCTCCAGCCCGGTCACGCAGGAGGTGCTCGACTGGTCGCTGATGATGGCGATGCAGGCGGGCCTGAAGGGCACGGTCGCCTGCGTCGATGCGTTCGGCCGCACCGATTTCCGCCCCGATCTCCCGGCGATCGCGGTGCCCACCCTCATCATCCACGGCACGGCGGACAAGACGGTGCCGATCGATGCCACCGGTCGCGCCGCCGCGCGCGGCATCGCCCAGGCGACCCTGATCGAATATGACGGCAGCCCGCACGGCCTGCTGGCCACCGACAAGGATCGGGTGACGGCCGACCTGCTCGACTTTCTGCGGCGCTGATAGAAAAGCTGTCGCCGCCGTGGTTGCGGCGCCATGCCCCGGCGGCCTAGACGAAGGCATGGCGCGATCCCCCTCCCCGTTCAGCATCCCGGATTTCCGCGCCTATTGGCTGGCGCGCTTTGCCACCACGGTCGCCCAGATGGGCATGGTCGTGGTGATCGGCTGGCAGGTCTACGATATCGCGCGGCGCACGATGGCGCCGCGCGATGCCGCCTTCCAGCTCGGGCTGATCGGCCTCGTCCAGTTCTTCCCGCTGCTGCTGCTCACCCTCGTCGTCGGCTGGACGGCCGACCGGATCGACCGGCGCTGGATCGCGCGTGCCGCCGTGCTGCTGGAGGCGGGCTGTGCCGGATCGCTCGCGTGGATGGCGTGGCATGACAGCACCACCTTGCCGGCTTTGTTCGGCGTGGCCGCCTTGCTCGGCGTCGCGCGTGCCTTCGCCAGCCCCGCCTTGCAGGCGCTTGCGCCCAATCTGGTGCCGGCCGCCATATTGCCCACCGCGATCGCGATGAGTTCGATCGCGTGGCAGAGCGGATCGATCCTCGGGCCGCCGCTCGGTGGCTTCCTCTACGCCACCGGCCACTTTTTGCCTTATGCCGTCAGCACCGGGCTGTTCTTGTGCGCGTTCGTCGCCTTGCTGCTGATCGGGCCGATCCCGGCCACCAGCCTCGACCGGAAGGCGAATCCGTGGCGGCAGATGATCGACGGGCTGCATTATGTCCGCGAGAACCGCCTCGTCCTCGGCGCGATCTCGCTCGATCTGTTCGCCGTGCTGCTCGGCGGGGCCACCGCGATGCTGCCGATCTTTGCGCGCGACATCCTGTTCGTCGGCCCCGGCGGCCTGGGCGTGCTGCGGCTGGCGCCGGCGGTCGGCGCGGTCGGCATGGCATTGTGGTTCAGCAAGCGACCGCTCACCAGCAATGTCGGGGTGAAGATGCTGGTGGCGGTGGCGGTGTTCGGCTTGGCGACCGTCGCCTTCGGCTTCTCGCGCTGGCTGCCGCTGTCGCTTGCCTGCCTGGTGGTGCTGGGCGCGGCGGACATGCTGTCGGTCTATGTCCGCCAGTCGCTGATCCAGCTCTACACGCCCAACGAGATGCGCGGCCGCGTCGGTGCCGTCTCCACCCTGTTCGTGTCGGGATCGAACGAGCTTGGCGAGGCGGAATCCGGCTTTCTCGCGGCGGTGATCGGGCCGGTGCCGGCGGTCGTCGCCGGCGGCATCGGCGCGATCCTGGTGACATTGCTCTGGTCCCGCTGGTTTCCCGAATTGAAGAATGCGCGCAGCTTTGCCGCACCCAGGACCCTTGAAGACGCACCCGGACAGGAGAAGGCGATATGAAGGCCTCCAGCATCCTCGCAACGATCGGCCAGACGCCGCACATCCGCGTCTCGCGCCTGTTCCTCGAGCATGAGGTATGGATCAAGTCGGAGCGATCGAACCCCGGCGGATCGATCAAGGATCGCATCGCCTTGGCCATGATCGAGGATGCCGAGGCATCCGGCACGCTGAAGCCCGGCGGCACGATCATCGAGCCGACCAGCGGCAATACCGGCATCGGCCTGGCGCTGGTGGCGGCGGTCAAGGGCTACAGGCTGATCCTGGTGATGCCCGAATCCATGTCGCTGGAGCGGCGCCGGCTGATGCTCGCCTACGGTGCCAGCTTCGATCTCACCCCGCGTGAAAAGGGCATGAAGGGCGCGATCGAGCGCGCCATCGAACTGGCCGGGCAGACGCCGGGCGCGTGGATCCCGCAGCAGTTCGAAAATCCCGCCAATATCGACGTGCATGTCCGCACCACCGCGCAGGAGATATTGGCGGATTTCGCCGATGCCCCGATCGACATCCTCATCACCGGCGTCGGCACCGGCGGCCATATCACCGGCGTGGCGCAGGTGCTGAAGGCGCGGTGGCCGGCATTGAAGGTGTTCGCGGTCGAGCCGACACTGTCGCCCGTCATCTCCGGCGGGCAACCCGGGCCGCACGCCATCCAGGGCATCGGCGCGGGCTTCATCCCGGCCAATCTGCACACCCAGTTGCTCGATGGCGTGATCCAGGTCGATCCCGCCGCCGCCAAGGACCATGCCCGCCGCGCGGCAACGGAGGAAGGAATGCTCGTCGGCATATCCTCCGGCGCCACCCTGTCGGCGATCGCGCAGAAGCTGGCCGAGGTGGGCGGTTCGCCGCGCGTGCTCGGCTTCAACTACGATACCGGCGAACGCTACCTCTCCGTGCCGGATTTCCTGCCGGAATGATCGAGCGATCCGGTGCGCCCGTCCAACCTCAGGGCTGCACCGGATCGGCCAGGCCCAGCGCGCGGGCGATCGCCGCATTGGGATGATCGAGCGAACAGCCGCCGCCGGACAGGCCGTCCGCGCCATGTTCGACATAATAATCGACGCCGCTGTCGCACTCGGCCGGCGCGGGCGCGGCCTTGATCGCGGCATCGAAGCGGGCGGTAAAATAGTCCAGCGTTTCGGCCGCCATCGGCTTGCTGTCGCGCCCGTCGATCGCCCAGCGGCCGTTCGCGTCGGGCGACAGATCCACCACCGTGCGCGACACGCCATTCGGCCCGCGCTCCGCCTGGTAGACGGTCGCGCTACGGCCCTTCTGCACCGCGGTGAAGCGGATCGCGCCGGGCGCCAGCGGCCCGACCGCCGCCGCTGCCTGCACCACGCGGATGGCGTCGGGCGGCGGACCGGCCAGCGCCGTCCCCGCCGTCAGCAGCGCCGCCAAGGCGAGAGCGAGCCTCAGAACGCCTCCACCGGCAGCGCCATCAGGCTCTCCGCCCCGCCCTCGATCTTGCGGCGAAGCGCGCCGGCATCGGGCAACATGCGCTCGGCAAAGAAGCGCGCCGTCACCAGCTTCGCCTCGTGGAAGCCGCGGTCGCCGTCGCCGGCGGCAATGGCGGCGCCGCTTGCCAAGGCCATCTTCAGCCACATCCAGCCGAGCACGACGATCCCCATCAGGGTCATGAAGCTGTAGGCGGCGGCGCCTGCCTGGTTGGGATCAGCCATGCCGTGCTTCATCAGCCACATCGCCGCCGCCTGCAACTCGCCCGTCGCCTTTTCGAGCCGGACGGCGAGATCCTCCGTCGCCGTCCCATCCTTGGCGCGCGCGATGTCGGCGGCGATCAGGCCGAACAGCGCCATCGCCGCGCGCCCGCCATGCATGCCCAGCTTGCGGCCGACGAGATCCATCGCCTGCACACCGTTGGTGCCCTCATAGATCTGCGCGATCCGCGCATCGCGGACATATTGCTCCATCCCCCATTCGCGGATGTAGCCATGCCCGCCATAGACCTGCTGCGCGTCGGTCGCGACCTTGTAGCCGATGTCGGTCACATAGCCCTTGATGACCGGGGTGAGCAGCGAGATCAGGTCGTCGGCCGCCTGCCGCTCCTCCGCCGTTGCGGCCGCCTGCGACAGATCGACCTGCAACGCCCCCCACAGGCACAGGGCCCGCGCGCCTTCCAGCAGCGCCTTGGCCTCCATCAGCATCCGGCGCACGTCGGGATGGACGAACAGCGTGTCGGCCTTCTCGGCAGGCTCGGCCGGCTCGCTCAGCGCGCGACCCTGCCGCCGGTCCTTGGCGTATTGCACGGCGTTTTGATAGGCGACCTCACCCACCGCGAGGCCCTGCAAGCCCACGCCCAGCCGCGCCACGTTCATCATGATGAACATCGCGGCGAGCCCCTTATTCTCCTCGCCGACGAGGAAGCCGGTCGCACCGTCATAGTTCATCAGGCAGGTGGCGTTGCCGTGGATGCCCATCTTCTCCTCGATGGACCCGCAGGATACCGCGTTGCGCGCGCCGACCGCGCCATCCTCGCCAACCATGAACTTGGGCACGATGAACAGCGAGATGCCCTTCACATTGTCCGGCGCCCCGGCGATCTTGGCGAGAACGAGGTGGATGATGTTGCCCGTCAAATCATGCTCGCCGGCCGAGATGAAGATCTTGGTGCCGGTGATCGCATAGCTGCCATCGGCGTTCGGCTCGGCGCGGGTGCGGATCAGGCCAAGATCGGTGCCGCATTGCGGCTCCGTGAGGTTCATCGTGCCGGACCATTCGCCCGATACCATCTTCGGCACGTAGCGCGCCTGCTGCTCGGCCGAACCCTTGGCCATGATCGACGCGATCGCACCGTGGGTCAGGCCGCCATACATGGCGAAGCCCAGATTGGCGCTGGTGACATATTCGTTGAACGCGGTGGAGATCACATGCGGCATCCCCTGCCCGCCTTCCGCCTCACCGGCCGCAAGCGTCGGCCAGCCCGCCTCGCAGAATGCCTTGTAGGCGGAGGGAAAGCCGGTCGGCGTCGTCACCGATCCGTCGGGATGGCGGGTGCAGCCCTCCTGATCGCCGATCTGGTTCAATGGTAACAGTTGCTCCTCGCAGAAGCGCGCGCCCTCGGTCAGCACGGCCTCCACCGTGTCGGGGGCGGCACCGGCGAAGCCGGCGAGATCGGCATAGGCCTCCAGCCCCAGCACCGCATCGAGCAGATAGCGGGTGTCGCGCACCGGCGCACGGTAGATCGGCATGGTCCTGCTCTCCGTTTATTCGCTGCCGCCGGCCTGCCGCTCCGCCTTGCCGAGCAAGGCGACGAAACCGTCGAGTTCGGCGATGGCCGCGTCTATGTCGCCCCGTTGCCGTTTCAGCAGATCGATGCGGGCGGTGCATTTCTCGATCGTCACGTGGCGCTGGGTCCGGCGATCGTCGCCGATGTCGTAGAGATCGATCATCTCGCGGATATCGGACAGGCTGAAACCCACCCGCTTGCCGCGCAGGATCCAGGCGAGCCGCGCGCGATCCCGTCTGGAATAGACCCGCGACAGGCCGATCCGCTGCGGCGCGATCAGCCCCTCATCCTCGTAGAAGCGCAGCGCCCGCGCCGTCACGCCGAACTCGGCCGACAGATCCGATATGCTGAAGCTGTCACGCCCTTCGGCGTCCGGCATGTGGACGGTGGCATGGCCATGCGGATGGGACATGAGGCGAAGCTAGTTTCCGCTCACGTCAACGTCAATGATCGGCCAGCGGGTCCGGGCGGATGCCGCGCGCGTCAGCGTTCGTCGACCAGCCGCCCGTCCACGCCGATGCGCCGGTAGAAGCAGCTGCGCGCGCCGGTGTGGCAGGCGGGGCCGGCCGGCTCGGCACGCAGCCAGATGGCGTCCTGATCGCAGTCGATCCGCATCTCCACCACCCGCAGCACGTTGCCGGAACTCTCGCCCTTGCGCCACAGCCGCCCGCGCGACCGCGACCAGAAATGCGCCTCGCCGGTGGCGATGGTCCGCTCGATCGCCTCGGCGTTGAGGTGCGCCACCATCAGCAGCTCGCCCGTCGCCGCATCGCTGACCACACCCGTCACGAGCCCGGCGGCATCGAACTTCGGCATGAGGGCGGTGCCGTTCTCGCGATCCTGATCCATATCCGGGCGCTAGGCGGGCGCTCTCGCCGGATCAAGGCCCGCTATAGCCGTTGCGTCAGCGCCGCACCGCGCCACTCGCGTCGCCGCTTACGTTACAAAGGGGCGACAAAGCCGGCGTGGCTCCCTATATGCGCCCCCATTCAGACACCGCGGGCGGGACAGCGCGATGCTCAGCACCAATCCCTTCGATGACGACAAACTGCGCGAGGAGTGCGGCGTCTTCGGTATCTGGGGCGCCGATACCGCCGCCGCGATGGTCGCGCTCGGCCTCCACGCATTGCAGCATCGCGGGCAGGAGGCGGCCGGGATAACCAGCTGGGACGGCCGCCAGTTCCACACCCACCGCGCGATGGGCCATGTCGCCGGCAATTTCGATCGCGACGAGATCATTCGCGGGCTGCCCGGGCGCGTCGCGGTCGGCCACGTCCGCTACTCCACCACTGGCGAGACGGCGCTGCGCAACGTGCAGCCGCTGTTCGCCGAACTGTCCTCCGGCGGTTTCGCCGTCAGCCACAACGGCAACATCTCCAACGCGATGAAGCTGCGGCGCGAGCTGGTGCGGCGCGGATCGATCTTCCAGTCCACCTCGGATACCGAAACGATCATCCACCTCGTCGCAACGTCCAGCTACCGCACGCTGCTCGATCGGTTCATCGATGCGCTCAAGCGGGTGGAGGGCGCCTATTCGCTCGTCTGCCTCACGCCCGAGGGGATGATCGCCTGCCGCGATCCGCTCGGCATCCGGCCACTCGTAATGGGCCGCGTCGGCGATTCGTACATCTTCGCCTCGGAAACGGTCGCGCTTGATGTGGTCGGCGCGGTCTTCCTGCGCGAGGTGGAGCCGGGCGAGCTGGTCATCGTCTCCGAACAGGGCGTCCGCTCGATCCGGCCGTTCGCGCCGGTGCGGCCGCGCCCCTGCATCTTCGAGCATGTCTATTTCTCGCGGCCCGATTCGATCGCCAATGGCACCTCGGTCTATTCGGTGCGCAAGGCGATCGGCGCGGAGCTGGCGCGGGAGAATCCGGTGCATGCCGATCTTGTCGTGCCGGTGCCCGATTCGGGTACGCCGGCGGCGATCGGCTATGCCCAGGCCAGCGGCATCCCGTTCGAACTCGGCATCATCCGCTCCCATTATGTCGGCCGCACCTTCATCCAGCCTGGCGATCAGGTGCGCCATCTCGGCGTGAAGCTGAAGCACAACGCCAATCGCGCGCTGATCGACGGGCAGCGCATCGTGCTGATCGACGACTCGATCGTGCGCGGCACCACCAGCGTGAAGATCCTCCAGATGCTGCGCGATGCCGGCGCGGCCGAGGTCCACCTGCGCATCGCCTCCCCGCCCACCCGCCACAGCTGCTATTATGGCGTCGATACGCCGGAGCGGGCCAAGCTGCTCGCCGCGCAGATGACGGTGGCCGAGATGGCCAACTATATCGGCGCCGACAGCCTCGCCTTCGTGTCGGTCGACGGTCTCTACCGCGCGCTGGGGGCCGAGGTCGGCCGCAACGAGAACCAGCCGCAGCATTGCGACGCCTGCTTCACCGGCGACTACCCCACCCACCTGACCGATCAGGAGGAGGTGGCGCCGGCCGACCAGCTCTCGATGCTCGACGAACGCGTGGTGGTCTGATCCCGATGAGCGACAAGATGCTGTCCGGGCGCCTCGCGCTCGTCACCGGCGCCTCGCGCGGCATCGGCGCCGCCACCGCGATCGCGCTCGGCAAGGTCGGTGCCCATGTCGTCCTCACCGCGCGCACCGCTGGCGGCCTGGAGGCGGTGGAACAGCAGATCCACGAGGCCGGCGGCACCGCGACGATCGCGCCGCTCGACCTGGCCGAGAACGACTCGATCGCGCGGCTCGCCACCGCCGTCGCCGGGCGCTGGCCCGCGCTCGATCTGCTGGTTCTGAACGCCGCGATGCTCGGCACGCTCACGCCCGTCGCGGCGATCGACGGCAAGGAATTTGCGCGCCTCTTCACCCTCAACGTCACCGCGCAGCAGGCGATGATCGCCGCCTTCGATCCGATGCTGCGCGCGTCGGACGATGCCCGGCTGGTCGGCCTCACTTCATCCGTCGCGCAGAAGCCGCGGGCTTATTGGGGGGCCTACGGCGCGTCGAAGGCGGCGTTCGAAACGCTGCTGCTCAGCTATGCCGAGGAGAATAAGGCGATCAGCCGGTTGCGCGTGGCGATCGTCGATCCCGGCGCCACCGCCACGGCGATGCGCGCCCGCGCCTATCCGGGCGAGGATGCCGCGACGATCCAGTCCCCGGACGACGCCGCCGCCGCGCTGCTGCGGATGATCGGCGATCCGTTCGTCACCGGCGCCCGCTTCCGTCTGGCGGGATCGGCGCGGGATCAGGTTGAAGCCGTCTGATCCCGTTCGCGGCAGGCGTACTCTGTCCCACGAGCGCTGATTAGCCATTATCGACGATAGCGTGGCCCGGCGTCGCGCATCTTTCCACGGTCCGGCCATGCCCGCACGATTGGCAACCGGGCCATCTCCACCCCACGTACCGTATTTTTCATAACCTTCCGCGACGTCGCGACCCGCTATGGCGAATCACGCTTTCGTGAGCGTCACCTGCGCCACATCGATGCCGCCGCCGCGAAAGCCGCCCTCGCAATACATCAGATAATAACGCCATAGCCGCGCAAATGCCGGGTCGAAGCCGTCCGGCAGCCTGTCCTCCTCCTCGGCCATGTCGAAGGCGTCGCGCCAGCGGCGCAGCGTTTCGGCATAATGCAGGCCGAAACGCCGTGGCTCGCCCCACGCCAGCCCCGCCGCGTCGGCTGCCGCACGAAAGCGGTCTTGCGAGATCAGCATCCCGCCCGGGAAGACATAGGTCTGGATGAAGTCGGCGCTCGCCGCATAATTCTCGAAGATGGCGTCGTCGATCGCGATATACTGGATCGCCGCCCGGCCGCCCGGCTTCAGCGCCCCGGCGATCGCCTGCATATAGGCCGGCCAATAGGCCGCGCCGACCGCCTCGACCATCTCGACGCTCGCCACCGCGTCGAACGTGCCCGCCACGTCGCGATAGTCGGTCAGGTCGATCCTCGCCCGATCGTCCAGCCCCGCCGCCGACAGCCGCGCATCGGCATAGGCCTTCTGCTCGGCGGACAAGGTGATGCCGACCACCTCGACGCCCAGATCGCGCGCGGCCAGTTCGGCCAGACCGCCCCAGCCGCAGCCTATCTCCAGCAGGCGCTGGCCCGGCTTCAGGTCCAGCCGGGCGAGCAGCGCGCGCATCTTGCGCGATTGCGCCACCTCCAGGCTTTCGCGCGGGCCGATCGGCTCCGCGAACAGCGCGCTGGAATAGGCCATGCCACGATCGAGCCACGCCGCGTAGAAGTCGTTGCCGAGATCGTAGTGGAAGGCGATGTTCCGCCGCGCGCGCTTGCGGCTGTTGCGGCGGACGGCGTGGGCCAGCCGGTTCACCAGCCGGCCCCACCCCTTCGCCCGCGCCGCACCACCAAGTGCGTGGCGGTTGCGCACGAACAAGTCGAATAGCGCCACCGGATCGGGGCTGGCCCATTCATGCTCCGCCCAGGCGCGATACCAGCCGACCGATCCCGTCGTCATCAGCCGCACCAGCGCCCGCCAGCTGACGAGATCGACGATCGCCGATGGCCCGTCCGCCCGGCCGCCCAGCAGTCGCCGCGTGCCATCCGGCAGGCGCGCGTCGAGCGAGCCCTGCTCCAGCCCCGCGTCGATCCGGTCGAGGATCGCATGGAAACCCGGCGCCAGCAGGCGCGGCCACCAGCCGGCACCCGTGGCGAAACCGCGATCGGCGAGCAGCAGATGGCGCCCGCGCGGCTCCCCCGGGGATGAAGGCGGCGGCGCCTGCGGCGAGGATATATGAACGTCCATCGCGCCCTAACTGTGATCGTTCGCGCCGATTCGCAATGGTTGGTCGCGCGGCGTCACTGCACCGATCGGGCGGCCGCCAGCGCCCGCTCGCGCGCCTCGCGGTGGCCGATCAGCGGGGCGGGATAGGTCGGCGGCGCCACGCCCGCGCCGTGGGGATCGTGGATCGTCTCGTCCGGCAGCTGCGCCAGTTCGGGCACCCAGGTGCGGATATAGTCGGCCGCCGCGAACTTCGGCGATTGCACCAGCGGCGCCATCATCCGGCCGAACGGATTGGAATCGATGCCGGTGCCCGCCACCCACTGCCAGTTGACAGCGTTGTTGCCATAATCGGCATCCACCAGCGCATCCCAATACCAGCGTTCGCCACGCCGCCAGTCGATCAGCAGATGCTTGATGACGAAGGAGGCGGCGATCATGCGGACGCGATTGTGCATCCAGCCGGTCGCCCATAATTGGCGCATGCCGGCATCGACGATCGGATAGCCGGTGCGCCCCTTGGTCCAGGCGGCGAAATCGGCATCCGCCGCCCTGCCGGTGCGCCAAGGCATCGCATCGAAGACGCTTCGCCCATTCCGATCGCCATAGTCGCCATATTGATCGATGAGGTTGCCGGTGAAATCGCGCCACGCCAGCTCGCGCAGATACGGCTCGCTGTCCCCTTTTGCAGCGGCCACCCGGTGCCACACGGTCGCGGGCGATATCTCGCCATGATGGAGGTGAGGCGAAAGGCGCGACGTGCCCGCCTCCGACGGCAGGTTGCGCGCCACAGCATAAGCGGCGGACTTGGGCAGGAACCGCTCCAGCTCATCCCCGGCGCCCGCCTCGCCGGGCGTCCACACGGCAAAGCCGCCGGCCCAGTCTGGCTTGGTCGGCAGCAGCGCCCAATCCTCCAGCCGATCGGACGCCGGCGGCGTGGCGGTCGTGGCGATCCTCTCCGGCGCGGGCAGCGGCGCCGGTGGGGGCATCTGCTGCTTCAGCGCGCGCCAGAAGGCGGTGAACATGCGGTAGCGGCCACCCGATCCCGTCAGCACCCGATCGGGCGGTATCAACCTGGTGCCGTCGTGCAGGCAGAGGTCGATCCGTCTGGCGATCTCGCGTTCCACCGCCTGCCACCACGGCTCGTAATGATGCAGGGCATGCACCCGCGTCGCGCCCACCTCATGGGCCAGCCGGGCGATCTCCTCCGCGCAATCGCCCCGTCGCAGGATCAGCCGCGCGCCCTTGGCAGCAAGCGCATCGGCCAAGGCGGCAAGGCTGTGGTGCAGCCACCAGCGTTGCGCGCCGCCGATCCGCCAGTCGCCCGGCGCACGATCGTCAAGCACATAGACCGGCACGACCGGCCCCTCGCCGGCCGCGGCGATCAGCGCCGCCTGATCCGCCAGGCGGAGATCCTGGCGGAACCACAATAATGTCGGGTCGGCCACCGGCTAGGGGCGCGGCGTCGATGGCGCGGGTGGCGGCGGGGCGCCCGGCCCTCCCCCGGGTCCGGGCGGTCCGCCGAACACCACCTTGGCGAAGATCGTGCGATCGGCCGCTGGCAGTGCCTTCAGCGTCGCGATGATCCGCTCCTCGTTGCGCGCCCGCGCCGTGCCTTCCATCAGCGACGATTCGCGCAGCAGCGCGGCGAACGCATCGACATCCAGCGGCGAGGCGGCGGCGGCATCGGCGAGCTGCTGGCGCATCGCCAGCCGCTTGGCCATCAGCGCCTTGGCGTCCGGATCGGGCGCGCTCTGCTGGCGCAGCACCTTGATGCCCGCATCGGACATGCCGAGCGCCTTCATCGCCGCCGCCCCGCGCGCCTGCGCCGCGACCGCCGGGGGCGGGGCGGCGGTTTGCGCGGCGGCGGGGGCCACCAACACCAGTGCTATGG
>CAXTTS010000054.1:0-16707 GCA_964247265.1 uncultured Sphingomonadaceae bacterium | reverse complement strand
TAAGCGCGTCGTCCCTCGTGCGAGGCCGCGCCTCGCGGTTACGTTCGGACGGCAGCAGCGATCCGATGATCGCCCACTCCTCGTCCGACAGAGCCTCGCTCCGATGCCGCCTTCAAAGGGCAGCTTCTAATCAGCTGGAGTTGCAAGCGAATACGGCTTCACCAAGGCAACTCCTTGTTGAAGCGGTCGATGTAGCGCAGGCCCGGCTTGCCGAGGTTGGCGGCGAGCACGACGACGACGAGAGGGATGCTGTTTTCGATCGAGAGCGTGGCCGCTTCGCCGCCCATGTCGGTCTTCACCCAACCGGGTGCGATCAGCAGCAGCGCGCGGGGATCATTCGGTCGGTGCGCGGCATATCCCTTTATCAGCATGTTGAGAGCCGCCTCGCTAGACGAGTAGAGCGGCCAGAAGCCGGTGCCATTGCCGATGCTGCCAAGCTCGGAGTTCATGATCGCGATCGCGCCGTCTGCCTGCACGAGGTCGCTCAGTAGCTGGACGGTGCGAGTGCGTCGGTCAGCATCATGTCAAGGAATTCCTGCTCATCGACATCGATTGGTGTCTTTTCATTGAACCTGAAGATGCCGGCATTGACGAACAGGACGTCGAGACGGAGGCCGCTCAGGCGAGCGCCCAGCTCTCGAATGGACGCGGCTTGCACGATGCCGGCGCGTTCCATCTCGAGGGTGTCGGGAAAGCGTGCTCTCAGCTCGTCGAGCCCTGGAGAATCGCCGCGAGCAGTCGCGATCATCCGCCAGCCCCGGTTTAGCCATTTCTCCACCAACGCGAGCCCAAGCCCACGCGACGCACCCACAACCAGGGCGGTCTGTTCGGTCATGATAGTTCTTTATCGCACGATCCAGGGTCAGAATGCGGCCTTGCCGAGCCTCCGGCCTCGACGTGGATTGTCTGCCCGGTGATGTAAGCGGACCGCGTCGGCGAGGAGAAACGCAACAGCCACAGCGATCTCGTCGGATTGAGCGCTGCCATGTGCCGCGTGCCCATCACGCGCAGGCATCCAGCGGCAGAGTGGTCGATGATAGGTGGATCGGCGTCGAAACTGGATAACACCCCCGGTCGGGCGCACTCGCGGCGGGTGCGGATTTCGGCGAGTACTCCTGCGATCCCGGCTGCTCGGGGGCGTCACTGCAGCCTGGATGGCCTTCGCCCGAAGCTTACGACGGATCGCAGGCATCCTGTTTGTCTGACGCGATAGGTGAAGCCGCTATGATCGCGGGCGGGTGCCACTGCGCTTCGATCGCCTGCTTCTTGGGTCGGTACAGGCGCATCATCAGCATGAACTTGTCGGGCGGGGCAGGCAGCCAGCTCGATCGCCGGCCGGCACCCGGATCCGCATCCGAGACGAGCAGCCGCAAGGAACCATCCCTGCCGTAAACCAGGCCGGGTGTCCGGTCGCCGATCGAGTAGCGGCCGATGGCGTTCGGCACGAGAAAGCCCTTCGCATAATAGAGCGTCATTGACCAGAAAGCGTCGACCGGTGGCAAATCCTGCTTTCGGAAGCAGATCGTATAGGGTTTGCGACCATCGAGCGGCTGCCCCGCACCGTCGAGGTGCGCGACGGGATACAGCGCCTCGTTCTTATCGAGCACGTAGATCTGATCCATCGCAACGGCCGCGCGCAGGAGATAGTCGCTGCCGAAGCGGGAACCCGCATAACTGGTGGACCAGCCGTTCTCGACAGCTCCCAAGGCGCGCGTCTTCGCGGCGATCGCGGTAAGGCCGTCTTCAATGCCCCGCTTCACCGCCTCCCGCTCCGTTGACGTCAGATCCCGGTCGCTAAAGCCGCCTTCGGGTGTGAGCCCGATCTTCTTGAAGGAAGCGAGCAGGGGCGCTTCCGCCGGATCGGGCCGCCAGTCGCGAAGGACGGTCCCGAGATCGGCCAGCCACCTCGTCGGGTCGCCCGCCGGCGCGCTTGAGAGTGGGCGCTGGGGCGTGACCGGCGCTTCGACAAGCTGATCGGGGCCGAGCCATTTGCGAAGCTGGATGCCATCCTGCAATCGATGCACGAGAGGCAGATCCTTGGCGCCGTCGATCAGGATGCGACCGGCCACCATCAGGTAGCGCTGCCGGCTTCGGACGAGCAGCGAGCCTTTGGGCGCCATGCCGCGATAGTCCGGACCGACGATGAAGATCGGCGGGAGACGCCGGCCGTGGCTGCTCTGCCCGTAGGATTGCAGCGTAGAGCTATCCGCCTCCACGAACTGGAAGACATAATAGCGATCGCCAAAATCCGGCGTGACGAGCTGAAAGGGGCCGACGTTCGTGTCGAGGAAGGCCAGTTCGTACAGCGTGTCGTTGTTAGGAGCCACACCGATGCGGGTATCAGGGTCGGAGAGCGCGCGCGCCAGGCCCAGGCGGTTGATCGGCGCCGTCGCCACCGTCGCTGCGCGCGGCGCGAAAGGATGGTCCGGCTGCGTCGCCTTCTCGCGCAGCTGGGCTGCGCGTACCAGCGGGTAGCCCCAGACGGTTGCCCTCGTCGCGAGGGTATAAGGATCCTCGCTCGGAGCACCGAAGATCTGCTGCGTCGTACCGGCTGTGCCGAGCGGTTCTGCCACGAGAGGAGGCGCGATCGAGAGAACGGAGGCCAGCAGGAGTGCTCGGAGTGAGTGGATCATGGGCGTCGTCCTCTTCGACGAGGCGCGGGCTTCAGCGCTCGGGCAATCTGGAGTCGTAAAAGCGGCTCCCCAAGCCTCCTGTCAATCGGCTTCCAGAAAGAGTGTCTGAGGCAGTTTCGATGATAAGGTTCATATCGCTCTAGTCAGTTCGGCCTGAAGATCGAGCTTTCCGTGGCCATGGATCTGAGGTTTGACCAGCTTGAGCTTCGTTAACTGTCCGTCGGACTCACCGCTACCAGGCCGGCGCGTTCCCAAGATACCGTTGATCGAGATCGGCGCCAATCTCGGGATCCTTCCTATGGACGACCGGGACAACCCGCCGCTCACGACAATTCGGTGGCCTCCATTGCACGCCGATGCCGGTCCCCACTTCCGAGCCAATTGACATAATCAAGATTGCACCATCGTTGTGAGGGGACGGCGCGAGTATAAGGGCTTCGGACATCGGTGAAGGCTGGTGTCATCCAAGTCGAGCCACCATCGAAACCCTTCAGCGGATGCCGACCGTCCGGATTCACCTAGACGCTGTCGACGAGTCTAATGCGCCGCTCCGCATAGTACCGGGTTCGCACAGGGGTGACGGATTAACGGAGGAAAAGATTCGCGCGGTCGTTGACCAGCTGGGGCGGCGAAAACTTTTAGCAAGACGAGTGACATCCGCGTTTATTCGAGGCCAAACGTTTACAGCTGCTACGTATCGAACCTGCCACGCCGAGGCCGCGTTCTTCAACTTGACTACCCTGGCGACCGCAAACCCGGCCTGTTGGCATAGAGGGCTGTAAGGCTGCTCGTGTTCGGACACGTCACTGTTTAGAGGTGATTGTAGAACTTGCGCACGGCACCGCGCCGGCCGTCCAGTCGAAGTCATAGGTGGCCGGCACCTTCTCTCCGCTGCCGACGGAGGCCTTTTGACGGGTGGGATTGTAGGTGATCCAGCCCATGCTATTGTCAAACGTGGCGATCCGACCGTTATCACGCTCCGCGGCGGCGGCATCAATCTCCGGCTGCTCCACCCGCGATCCGCGGATCATGCGTATTGATCCGTCGCGAAGCTCCCACGCACGATAATAATTTCGCCCGAATATACGGGTATCGAAGCTTGGCTTGGACGACCATTGTCTCGCCTGTGTCGAACTTGGAAGTCGTACCGTCGTGACGTGGCAAGTATATTCGGGCTTGGTGTAATAAGGCGCGTCCCGATTTCGGTCCTGCGCCCGCACCCGCCGCTCGGGCGGGCTGAACCCGCCTCCGGGAAGCGCCAGCGACCTTTGACCATCGCCGTCATCGTCCCACTTCACTATGCCGGTGCCGCTGATCGTTAGAATGCTTGCCTCGGCTTTCTGATCATAGTGCCACTGGACATCGTCGATCGCCTGCCAGGTATCGCCGATCGCGCGCTGACGAAACGCATCAAGCATCTGCCCAGATGTTACCGAGGAGAATTGTATCTGCTGTTGCAGGCCTTTGACGCCGCGAACGATTTCAGTCGATACGATCCGGGCAGGCTTATCGAATCCGGCACGCGCATCGATCTCAAACAAGCTGATTTCTTCGGGCGTGGTCGCCGGCTGCCACGCCAATTTTTCGATTCCGCTGCCGCGCGCGGTCAGCGGCAGAACCCAAGCGATCGGAAAAACGGGCCGGGAGCTGGGCAACGCTACGGGCGGGAGTGTCCCGTCTAGCCAATAGGCTGCACCGTCGATATGCGCTCGTACGAAAACATGATCGAACATTTGTGGAAGAGGAAGGCGTTGATCGAGACCGTCATCGGCACCGCTGGAATTGACGAGCACGGCCTCCGCATCGATGCCAAGTTCACTGAGCAGCGCCAGTAGCAGCGCGGTCTTCCCCTTGCAGTCGCCGTAACGGCGCTGCCAGGTCTCATCGGCAGAGGCCGGTTTCAGATTGCCGCCGTTTAGGCCCACATAGATGTATCGCACGTCCTGCTGGACCAACTTCAGCGCTGCGCTTGCGCGATCTAGCGGACGCGCCTGCGCGGCAGCGATACGGCTGGCCTCGCGCTTGATCGCAGAATCGGCTGTAAGCGTCGCCGCTTTCGCATAGAGTGGCGCGAAGTGGCGCGAGAGGGCAGCCCAATCGGCGAAGTCGGTGTACTCTACAGCGCGTTGCCACTGATACCGTGCCGGCGCGTCCTTCGGCGGTGATAGGACGGCCGGATTGTCGAACCGGAAATCCACCGCGCGTTCGCTCGTCAGCATTGCCGCCGTCATGTCGGGGGTCATCTTCAGGTTGGGCTTGTGGCCTTGTTCCCAACTTAGCCCGAGATGATATCGGCCCGGCGACGGGCTCGGCGTGAGGAGGAGAAGGCCGGCCTCATTGTGGCCCAGCGTAGGATCGCTCGCGAAAGTGGTAAGGTCGACTTCCAACTCGTCGCCAACCCGGAGGTCTGGGATACGAAGGACCGCGGTTAGCGTTCCGTCGAGCCTCGCTGCCTCTAGCTGATCCTCACGCCGTAAAATCTCGAAGGATGAGCCCTTTAGGACGTCGATGGACTCGCCTTCGCGAAAGAGCCTGATTTGATGCACGATCGGGGCCCCGGCCGCCGGGTTCCAGGCGATCGAGATGTTGCCAAGCTGCAGCGCGCTCGATTGCAGGATCTTGATGCGATAGCCGAGATATTGCGCTTGCCCCTGATCGCTGACGTGGATTTCCAAATCCTGGCGACGGATGAACAGGGGGCCGCTGACGGTCTCGGGTACCGGCAGCAGCGCGGAAGGTGTAGCCCAAGCCGGTGCAGGGCCACGGCGGACCTGTTCGGGCTGCGCATAGACAGGAGCGGCGACGAGCACGGACGCCAAAACCACCAACGAAAGCCGCACCGTCATCCCCCAACCCGTTCCACCCCCCATTGTGTGGCACAAGTGACATCGCTTCAAGTGGAGGCGAGGCTCCATGGCAGGCCGGCACTTTCCGCTGATGCCATCAGCGGCGATCGGCTTACGCGGTGGCTGACCGCAGTGGTTAGCTACGAGCGTCCATGAACTTCCGGAATCCGATCGAGACGTAGAGAGCGAGCATGATCCGGCTTCCGGTCATCCACACCCACGAAGCTGTGCTCTGATCGGCAGAGCTTAGGTCGCCGAAAAAGATGCCGCCGCTGATTACGAGCGCGAGAGATCGAGCTTCTCCGTTCTTGCCCGGCGCTAACCCGACGCTAACCGTTGATGGTTAATGCGGCGGTATGAAAGAAGCCGCCATTCGTGCCAGTGCCGCCTCCGTCCGCGAGAGCGTGGCGATCCGCCTGTGCTTCGTGGCGACGATCCTGACGGGATCGGTCCTGCTGTTCCTCGTCCAGCCGATGGTCGCGCGGATGGCGCTGCCGCGGCTGGGCGGGGCGCCGGCGGTGTGGAACAGCGCGATGCTGGTATATCAGGCGCTGCTGCTGGGCGGCTACGCCTATGCCCATGCGCTGGGCCGGCTTGCCCCGGCGCGGCAGACGCTGGTGCATCTGGCGATGATGCTCGCCGCCGCCTGCTGGTTGCCGATCGGCCTCGCCGCCGGAACCGCGCCGGCGGGATCGAGTCCGGCCTTGTGGGTGCCGTGGCTGCTGGCGATCTCGATCGGGCCGTTGTTCTTCGTCGTGGCCGCGCAGGCACCGCTGATGCAACGCTGGTTCGCGCTGCGCGCGCCGGGGGCAAACCCCTATGCTTTGTATGCGGCATCGAACCTGGGCAGCTTCGGCGGCCTGATCGCCTATCCGCTGGTGGTGGAGCCGACCCTTACGGTGGCGCACCAGAGCCTGTTGTGGACGATCGGCTATGCCGGGCTGGTCGCGCTGGTGCTGCTGTGCGCGGCGGCGGTTCGGCGGGCGGCGCCGCTGGATGCCGTGTTGCGCGATTTGGCCGCGATCTCGCCGCCGCCGACGCGCCGGCAGTGGCTGCGCTGGATCGGGCTGGCGGCCGTCCCATCCGGCCTGATGCTTTCCACTACCACCCACCTGACGACCGACATCGTGGCGATGCCGCTGATCTGGGTGGTGCCGCTGGGCCTGTATCTGCTGAGTTTCTCCGTCGTCTTTTCGGATCGGCAGCGGGCGGCGGAGGCGATCGCGCGTTCCTTCCCGGCGGTGACGGTGCTGGGGGCGGCGCTGGCCTTTGCCAGCGGCCTCACCTATCCGCTGCCATCGGCAGCGGCGAACCTGCTGCTGCTGTTCGTCGTCGCCGTCACGATCCACCGGGCGATGTACCGCAGCCGGCCGGACGTGGCGCATTTGACCCGTTTCTATCTGGCGATGTCGATCGGCGGGGTCGTCGGCGGGTTGTTCTGCGCGCTGATCGCGCCGGTCGCGTTCGACTGGGCCTATGAACATCCGCTGCTGATCGTGGCGGCGGCGCTGATGCTGCCGCAGCGGCCGCTGTTCACAAGCCTCCATTGGTATTTGGATACGCCGCAGCGGCGGGCGCGCGCGATCCGCTGGTTCGTGCTGGGGGTGGCGCTGCTGGCGCTGGCCGGCGGCGGCTTCCTGATCGGTGATCCGCCGGCGATCGTGCGCGGCCTCATCGTCGCGGCGCTGGCGTTGGCGGCATTCGCGGCGGTGGGCCGGCGGGTGCTGTTCGCCACGGCGATCGTCGCGGTGATGCTGGTGTGCGGCGGCTGGCAGACGCTGCTGCAAAGCGCTGTCTCGGGCATGCGGGTGCGCAGCTATTACGGGATCTACACGATCAGCAACCAGGCGGACGGCACCCGCATCCTGATCCACGGCACCACCACCCACGGCGTCCAGCGGCGCGAGCCGGCCCGAGAGCGCGAGGCGACGAGCTACTACGCGCCGCTTTCCGGCGTGGGGCTGGCGATGGCGGCCGCGCCCGGTCTGTTCGGCGATCAGGCGCGGATCGGCGTGGTGGGGCTGGGGGCCGGTACGCTCGCCTGCTATGCACGGCCGGGGCAACGCTGGCGCTTCTTCGAGATCGATCCCGCCGTGGTGGCGATCGCGCGCGATCCGGCACGCTTCAGCTTCCTCTCGCGTTGCACGCCGGGGGTGCCGGTGGCGATCGGCGACGCGAGGCTCAATCTGGCGAAGGCGGCGCCCGCATCCTACGACCTGCTGGTGATCGATGCCTTCTCGTCCGACGCGGTGCCGATGCACCTGCTGACGCGCGAGGCGCTGGCGGTATATCGCCGTGCGCTGGCGCCGGGCGGGCTGCTGATGATCCACATCTCCAACCGCTTCTTCGATCTGGAGCCGGTGCTGGCCGCAGGCGCCGGGCTCGACGGGATGACCGGCGTGCTGCGCGATTATACACCGGACGAAGCGGCGCACCGGGCCGGGGCGGCGCGATCCGTGTGGGTGGCGATGTCACGCGATCCGACGATGGTAGCGCGGCTCGCGGCAGGCTCGCCGAGGGGCTGGCGCGGGCTTCGCCGCCGGCCGGGCTTCACCCCGTGGAGCGACGATTTCGCCTCCGTTTTGCCCGTGCTGCGGGTCTTCTGATCCGCAGGCTTGGCGAAGTCGTGTTCACCTGCCCGAGCGGGCGGACGCCCGGGTGAGCGAGAGAGCGGGTTCTCATTTCCTACACTGGTAGAGTAAGGGATGGCCCTTAATCTCCCAACCACCCTGCTCCGAAGTTTCGTCGCGATCGTCGACGCCGGAACCATGCTCAGCGCCGCCGACCGCGTGTTCGTCACCCAATCGGCGCTCAGCCTGCAGATCAAGCGGCTTGAGGAGCTGGTGCAGCAATCCCTGTTTACCCGCGACGGACGCAGGCTGACCTTGACCCGCGCGGGCGAAATCCTGCTCGATTATGCGCGCCGGCTGCTGAGCCTCCACGACGAGGCGGTCGCGGCGATCACGTCGGGGCGCCTCAGTGGCCCGGTACGCATCGGCACCGTACAGGATTTCGCCGAGACCCTGCTGACCGGCCTGTTGGCGCAGTTCGCCGAATTGCACCCCGACGCGCAGATCTTCGTCCGAATCGCCGGCACGGCCGAGCTGCACGCCTTGCTCGAACGCAACCAGCTCGACATCGTCCTCGGCTTTGCGGCCAGCGACAATCGCGCCGCGATCCGCACCGCGCCGATGCGCTGGTACGGCAATGCGGCGCTGGCGCGACAGCCCGCCATCCCGCTGGCGGTGCTCGAGAAGCCATGCCGCTTTCGCGAGGCGGCAATCGCGAGCCTGGAGGCGGCAGGGCTGCGTCACCGCATCGCGGTGGAATCGCCTAACCTGTCGGCGTTGCGCGCGGCGGTGGCGGCCGGCCTAGGCCTGACCTGCCGGACGCATATCTTCCTGGGCGATGCGAAGCCGACATCGGGGGATGCCCTGCCGGCCTTGCCCGATGTCGCGTGCATCATCGATACGGCCCCGGGCGCCGACGCGCCTGCCGCGCACCTGGCCCGCCTTGCCGCGGAGGTGGTGCGCAACCTGTGATGCCCGGCGCCGGGGCATGGCCGCGCCCGATCGCGATATCCCAACGCCATTCGGAGTGAAGACGGCGTTGGCCGGACGCATGGTCTCGCCCGATGACATATTGCACATCGCCCTTTTCCCGTCGCGCCAGTTCGCCTAAGGCAGACTTTCCCCGGGGGGCCGCTAGTGCGCGGCTGAGAGGTGGTCTGCAGACCACGACCCGCTGAACCTGATCCGGTTTGTACCGGCGTAGGGAGGGCAAGCGGCAGTCCGTTTCCCTCCAATGGAGTGGAAGTGAGACGATGGCTATTTGTGCAAAACATGCGGGCCGGCACGCGATCGCGCTGTCGATGTTGATCGTGGCACCTTCAGCGATGGCAGCGGGGCGCGACGATGCCGATCCCGAGACCATCCAGGTGACCGGCCACCCCGATCCCGAAGGGCTGTTGCCCGATCAGACCGCGCCCAAGGCGGTCAGCGCGGTATCGGCGGATTTCATCGCCAAGCAGGCGCCCACGCTGAACGCCTTCCAGCTGATCAATCTGCTGCCGGGGGCGAACGTCTCGTCGAGCGATCCCTATGGCTTGTCCGCGACGTCGAGCCTGACGCTGCGTGGCCTGGGGCAGGATCAGATCGGCGTGCTGCTGGAAGGCGCTCCGCAGAACGACATCGGCTATTTCTATGCCTATCCATCGCAGTTCGCCGATGCCGAGAATGTGCGGCAGATCGCGCTGGCGCAGGGCGCGGCCGATATCGATGCCCCGGTGGTCGCGGCGGCGGGCGGCCTGCTCTCGCTGACACTGGACGATCCCGCAACGAAGGCAGGTTTGTTGATCGACCTGTCGATCGGATCGTACAGCGAGAGACGCGCCTTCGCGCGGATCGACACGGGCTGGATCGGGAGTAGCGGAGTCAGGGCTTTCCTGTCCTACTCGCGCAATCGCGCCGACAATTGGCGCGGCGCCGGATTCGACAAGCGCCAGCATATCGATGGCAAGCTGCTGCGCGAATGGGGCGATGGCAACCGGGCCAGCATTTCGGTGTCGTATAACGACGCCAACACCTCGACCTACCCCAGTCCCACACTGGCAGAGTGGCGGGCTCAGGGACGCCGGTTCAACTTCGACGCGCGTTATAGCCCAGGCGATACCAATTACTGGCGGCTCTATCGTGGTCCGTTTCGCAACCTCTATATGGCGGCACCCGTGCATCTGGCGCTGAGTGATCGGCTGACGTTCGAC
Source organism: uncultured Sphingomonadaceae bacterium (assembly GCA_964247265.1). Taxonomy (GTDB): domain Bacteria; phylum Pseudomonadota; class Alphaproteobacteria; order Sphingomonadales; family Sphingomonadaceae; genus Alterirhizorhabdus. The sequence continues at coordinate 6,466 of CAXTTS010000054.1, read as the reverse complement.
AGCACTGCCTATGTGCAGTTCGGGTATGGCAATTCGCCTTATGGTACGGAACTCAGCACGACCGGCAATTATCTGGGCGATGAAGAACTGGACCAGCCCGTCGCCTTGCCCGGCGCCGTCGATGGCGTTGCCACTGTCCTTGGCAACTATACCGGCAAGCAGATGCGGCTCGGCGATGTGACGAAGCTGACGATGCAGGCGGGCGCTCACCGGATTACGGCAGGCCTGTGGTTCGACCATGGTACCGACCGCGTCACCCAATCCTATACGTCGATCGACGCGGAAGGCCATCCGTTCGACATATGGGGCCATCAGGACGAGGCGATCCGGACCGCCGACGGCCGATTGCTGGCTTTTGAGAACCAGCGCACGGTCACGACCACCAAGAGCTTTTTCGTGGCGGATAGCATCACCGTCACGCCGCGCCTGAGCGTGGATCTGGGCTTCAAGGGTGTGGACGTGCTGCGACGGGGGCGCAACCTGCTGCCCGGTCCCCAGTCTCGCGTGCGCCGCGATAGTTTTGCGGCGTTGCCGCGCGCGGCGGTGCATTACCGGCTGGACGATCGGCAGCAGCTATTCGCCAACATCACCGCCAATTTCCGTACGCCCAACGAGTTCGCGCTCTATGACAGCTATTATGGCGGCGAACTGGTGGGGCAGGGGACGAACGCGCTCAAGAACGAATATTCGCTCTCGCAGGAGCTGGGCTATCGCTATATCGGTCCCAGCCTGTCCTTCTCGCTGACAGCCTTTCACTATCATTTCCGCAATCGGCAGGTGGCGAGCGTGGTGAACAGCGGCGGCGCGCTCGTTAATTCGACGATCAACGGCGGCAGCCAGACATCGTATGGCTTGGATGGGGAGATCGACTACCGTCCGGCCAAGGGGGTGAGCGTCTATGTGTCGGGCGAATATCTCAGGGCGCGGCTGAGCGACGACCTGCCGATCGGCGGCGACCTGCTGCCGACCAAAGGCAAGCATGCGGTGTCGGCCCCGACCGTCCAGTTCGGCGTCGGCGGCACTTACGATGACGGACGCCTGTTTGGCAGCAGCGCGCTCAAATATGTAGGGCGGCAATATTCGACCTTCGCGAATGACGAGAGCATAAAGGGCTATGCGACGCTTGACCTGTCGATCGGCGTGCATCTGGCCGGATTGATCGACGCGCAGCGCACCGACCTGCGGCTGAACGCGATCAACGTGACCAATTCCCATGTGTTGTCCGGTGTGCAGGCGATCAGCGCCAATGCGCGCGATGCGATCGGCCGCAACGGTACGGTCATCCCGGGCACGGCGCCCTCTTATTATATCGGGAGCGGGCGGGCCGTGGTGGCGACGCTGTCGCGCGCGTTCTGACAGTGGGCGAAGCGGAGCATCGCGTGCACGGCATGGGCACGGCGCTGGAAGTGCCGGCCTGGCCCGCCATTACGGTGGAGGAGGCGGAGCGCGTCCTGGCCGGGTTTCCGGCGGCGGGGCCGCTCATCGCCTTGCACTGGCATTCGCCACGCCCCTTTTCCGCAGCGGCGCTGGTGGAGACCCCGTGCGGGATGCTGCTTCTCAAGCGCCATCACCAGTCTGTGCGGACGCCCGAGGCACTGGCGGAGGAGCATGGCTTCATGGCGCACCTGCGCGCGGCAGGTTTGGCGTTGCCCGACGTGATCGCGGCGCCCGACGGGACGGGCGTGGTCGCGCGAGGACCGTGGAGCTACGAGCTGCACGGCGCCGGCGCCGGCATCGACCTTTATCGCGACAGGCCGTCATGGACGCCCTTCCTGTCGCACGACCACGCCTATCAGGCCGGCGTGGCGCTCGCGCGGTTCCATCTGGCGGCGCAGGGTTACGCCGCGCCGCCGCGCGGCCCCCATCCGCTTGTCGCAAGTCTGACGATCCTGCCATCCTGCGATCCGCTTGCGGCGGCGGACGCCTATGTCGCCCTCCGTCCGGCGCTGGCCGCTTTTCTGGCCGACCGGCCGTGGCGGCGGGAGCTGGCGGAATTGTTCGAGTCGCAAGGGCGCGGGCTGTTCGAACGGCTGGCGGGACAGCCGCCGCTGTGGACCCATAATGACTGGCATCCCTCCAACCTGCTCTGGTCGGCCGATGGCTCCGTCAGTAGCGTCTTCGACTTTGGGCTGGCGACGCGGACCTGCGCGCTCCACGATCTCGCGACGGCCATCGAACGCACGGCCATTCCCTGGCTCGACCTGGCGGAGGGCAGGGGTGCCGCCGCGGCGGACGCGTGCGCGGCCGCCGCGCTGCTGGCCGGCTACCAAACGCTGCATCCGCTGTCGGATGCCGACGTCGAGACCATCGTCCAACTCCTGCCGCTGGTCCATGTCGAGTTCGCGCTGTCGGAGGTCGACTATTTCGCCGGCATCTTGGGTGATCGGGATCAGGCGATGCTGGCGTGGCGGGGCTATCTGATCGGCCACGCCCGGTGGTTCCGGTCCGCGCCGGGAAGCGATTTCCTGCGGCAGGTCGGGCGAGGAGCCTCGGCCTGATGTCGGTACTCGAAGTCGCCGCCGTCACCATCAGCTTCCTCGGCATCTGGCTGACCGCCAAGCGCTGGGTGTTGTGCTGGCCGGTGAACCTTCTGGCCTGCGCATTGTATTTCCGGCTGTTCCTCGATGTGCGCCTCTATGCGGACATGGTGCTGCAAGCCCTGTTCGGCATCGCCATCTTCTATGGCTGGATCATCTGGGCGCGCGGATGGCAGGACTCTGGTGAGATCGTGGTGAAGCCGTTACGTCCCCTGGCCGCGACACAAGGCCTCGCGGCGGGGGCGGCCGGCGCCGTGCTGATCGGCTGGATCACCAGCCACCATACCGACGCCGCCCTGCCCTGGATGGACGCCACGCTCAGCAGCTTCAGCCTGGTCGCGCAATATTGGACGGCGCGTCGCCATGCGGCCAGCTGGCTGGTGTGGATCACGGTGGACATCTTCTATGTGGGTATGTTCCTGTTCAAGGGGCTGTGGCTTACCGCCGGCCTCTATGCTGCGATGATCGGCCTGGCCGTGCTGGGCTATCGGCAGTGGCGGAAGGCGCAGCCGGCATCGTGACGCCCTTGACGAAGGCGGGCGGCTGCCGCCTGCCATGTCTCGCAGCCAATCTAAATGATTTGACCGGTGCGATGCCCGGGCCTGATAGACGACCGGGCGCGTCGACGGACCGGCCGAGCGCGCCGGTCGGACGGCCTGAAGCCTGCCATTCCTGCCCTGATATGCCTTGGAGATGCCTATGAAAACCCGTGCCGCCGTCGCCTTCGAGGCGAAGCGCCCGCTGGAGATCGTGGAGCTGGACCTCGACGGCCCGAAGGCGGGCGAGGTGCTGGTCGAGATCATGGCGACCGGCATCTGCCACACCGATGCCTATACGCTCGACGGTCTGGACAGCGAGGGGCTGTTCCCCAGCGTGCTGGGCCATGAGGGCGCGGGCATCGTGCGCGAGATGGGCGCGGGCGTGACGAGCGTTTCGCCCGGCGACCATGTGATCCCGCTCTACACGCCCGAATGCCGACAGTGCAAAAGCTGCCTCAGCGGCAAGACCAACCTGTGCACCGCGATCCGCGCCACGCAGGGCAAGGGGCTGATGCCGGATGGCACCACCCGGTTCAGCCACAAGGGGCAGCCGATCTTCCATTATATGGGTTGCTCCACCTTCTCGAACTTCACGGTCTTGCCCGAGATCGCGGTCGCGAAGATCCGGAAGGACGCGCCGTTCAAGACGAGCTGCTATGTCGGCTGCGGCGTCACCACCGGGGTGGGCGCGGTGGTGAACACCGCCAAGGTGCAGGTTGGCGATACGGTGATCGTGTTCGGTCTGGGCGGTATCGGCCTCAACGTGCTGCAGGGCGCGCGGCTGGCGGGCGCGGGCATGATCGTCGGCGTCGACATTAACCCCGATCGCGAGGAATGGGGTCGCCGCTTCGGCATGACCCACTTCGTCAACCCAAAGGACGTGAGCGGCGACATCGTCGCGCATCTGGTGGCGCTGACCGATGGCGGCGCCGATTATACGTTCGACTGCACCGGCAACACCGATGTGATGCGGCAGGCGCTGGAAGCGTGCCACAGAGGCTGGGGCACCAGCATCGTCATCGGCGTGGCGGAGGCCGGCAAGGAGATCAGCACCCGCCCGTTCCAGCTCGTCACCGGGCGCAACTGGCGCGGCACCGCATTCGGCGGGGCCAAGGGGCGGACGGACGTGCCCAAGATCGTCGACTGGTATATGAATGGCAAGATCGAGATCGATCCGATGATTACCCACGTCCTCTCGCTCGACGAGATCAACAAGGGCTTCGATCTCATGCACAAGGGCGAAAGCATCCGCTCCGTCGTGGTCTATTGAGAGCGTGACGCAGCTTTCCCGCAATAGCCCGGCGCGCGGGAGTCTGGAAGCCTACCGCTGGTTCCGAAGCCTGACCTGCGAGACTGATGGAGGGCGCGAAGGGGCTCGGGGAGAGCGGCGTCGCGGCCGTGCTGATCGTGTCGGTCATGGGCACGCAGCTTCCGGGGTCGCTGATCTTTGCCAGAATAGGGCCGGCCGCGCTGGTGATCGCGCTTCTTTGGATCATCGGCGTCTGGCTGGTCGGCAGGGCCAACAAGGGGCTGGCCTGGCACGACAGCGCCGGTGATGCGCCCGACACGCAGGACAGGCCCAAGGGCCATACCTCGGCGCAGAACGAGCAGACCGCGACCGACAAGGGCATCGGCACCGCGCGGGCGGCCATCGTCTTCGCGCTCGCCTCCGTCGTCACGCTGGTGGCGGGCCTGGTCCTGTATGCGGTGGGGACCGCAGGCCTGTCCGCCATCGCCGCCCATCACGGGTGATCGCTTCGTTGGTTGACCGGCTGTATGGGGCGGACGTGGCCCAAATAACCGATCCAAGGACGGCGACGTTGTCGCTGCTCGCGCGCCGCGCACCGCACGGGACGATCTGCCCGAGCGAGGTGGCGCGTGCGATCGCGGCCGACTGGCGCGGCGCGATGCCCGCAGTCCATGCCGCGATCGATGGGCTGGTCCGCGACGGGCTGGTGCAGCTGAGCTGGAAGGGACGGTCGCTGGCGACGCGATCGGGACCATATAGGATCGGTCGCCTCGGCGACAATTGAGGCGGACTCCTCTCCCGCGCCTGCCGCCACTGCGCTACCGTGCGGCGATGGCGAGGAAGAAACGCTACCTGACTGCAACGATGGCCGACGGCTACGTGAAAACGATCGGCCCCACCGCCGCACCGTTGACGCATTACTGGCGCATCGTCGCGCATCTTCACGGCGGCAAGATCGAGGTGTTCTGGGGCCACGCCACCTCCGCGAAGGAGGCCGCGCGCAAGAGGGCGCTGACAGAGCAGGCGGCAAGGCGGCATGGCTGGGAGGGCTTTGATTTCGAGGCTGTCGCGCTCACCGAACACTGACGTCCTTCACCCTGCGGGCAGGTCGATCCGGACTCCGCCCGCTCGCGGTCCGTTCCTCCGTCGGCATCGATCATTTGTTACTCTGCCTCGAACCAGTCTGCGGAGGACGGAAAGCACCGGGGCGAGCATAGTCTGCGAGCCGGCCGAATCAGCGGCCACCGTTGCGACGCGAGGAATAGCGTGATGCCCAGGATGATCTTCATCAATCTGCCGGTCGCCGACGTTGCGGCATCGACAGCCTTTTATACCGCGATCGGCTTCGAGAAGAACGCGCAGTTCAGCAACGAGCAGGCATCGTCGATGGTGTGGTCGGATACGATCTACGTCATGCTGCTCGCCAAACCCTTCTTCGCGACGTTTAGCGAAAAGGCGATCGTCGATGCGACGACCAGCACCACCGGACATTACGCGCTGTCGTTCGACAGCCGCGACGAGGTCGACGCGATCACGCGTGCGGCGGTCGAGGCGGGCGGACGTGAGTTGCATGAGCCGCAAGACATGGGCTTCATGTACAGCCGCGCGTTCGAAGACCTCGATGGCCACGGCTTCGGGCCGTTCTGGATGAGCCCTGCCGCTGTCGAGGAGGGACCGCCCGATCATGGATAGGCGGTGCCCACACCTCGTCAGCAGGAGGTGTGGAGCCGGTTCAGCCAGCTGGTCCATGCCCGACGACTGACTTTAGGCGGGGGCAGCGGCACCGTCCTCGCACCGCCGGGTTCGCCACCGGCAGGACCGGTTCGGCCTCAAGTGAACCGCCCCGGGTTTGCCGGAGGCCATGAGTTGTGAGTCACGTCGCTATATCGACGTTGTCCGCGGCAGCATAATATTGATCTTCGGCTTTGGCAGGCGGGATGTTGCCGATGGGATAGAGCAGCCGACGATGATTGAACGAGCCGACTATTCGAGCGTGGCATATTCGACAGCTTCGAAGCTGCGCCGCGGCCCACGCCTGTGGATCACCTGGCCTTGTAGAGGCCATTGATCGTCTCGGCCTAAGCCCCTTCGACAGGCTCAGGACAGGATTGTCGTAGCTGTCGCCGACGCTGCCGACCGAG
>CAXTTS010000053.1:0-17083 GCA_964247265.1 uncultured Sphingomonadaceae bacterium | reverse complement strand
ACACGCCGGGGCACGAGGATTTCAGCGAGGACACCTACCGCACGCTGACCGCCGTCGATTCGGCGGTGATGGTGATCGACGCCGCCAAGGGGATCGAGCCGCAGACCCGCAAATTGTTCGAAGTGTGCCGGCTGCGATCGGTGCCGATCATCACCTTCGTCAACAAGATCGACCGCGAGGGCCGCGACACGTTCGAGCTGCTCGATGAGATCGCCGACCAGCTGGCGCTGGACGTGTCGCCGATGGAATGGCCGGTCGGCATGGGCGGGCTGTTCGAGGGATTATACGATCTTGTCGGCAACCGGCTGATGCTGCCCGATGGCAACCGCAGCTATGCCGGGCATGACGAGCAGCTCGACGGGCTGGACGATCCGAAGCTGGATGCGCTCGTCACCGCGCAGGCGCTGGCGCGGCTGCGCGAGGAGGCGGAGCTGGCGGTGGGCGGCTATGCCACGTTCGATCTGGCAAAATATCGCCACGGCGACCTCACGCCGGTCTATTTCGGTTCCGCGCTCAAGGATTTCGGCGTGGCCGAGCTGATCGCGGCGCTGCGCGATCTCGCCCCCAGCCCACGCGCGCAACCCGCCAGCCCTGGCCCGATCGACCCGGACGATCCGCAGGTCAGCGGCTTCATCTTCAAGATGCAGGCCAACATGAACCCGCAGCACCGCGATCGCGTGGCGTTCATGCGGCTTTGCTCCGGCCGGTTCCGGCGCGGCATGAAGCTGAACCAGACGGGTAGCGGCAAGGCGATCGCCGTCCACAGCCCGATCCTGTTCTTCGCGCAGAGCCGCGAGGTCGCCGACGAGGCGTGGCCTGGCGACATCATCGGCATCCCCAACCACGGCACGCTGCGCGTGGGCGATACGCTGAGCGAGGCGACCGGCATCACCTTCACCGGCCTGCCCAATTTCGCGCCGGAGATCCTGCGCCGCGTCCAGCTGGTCGATCCGACCAAGACGAAACAGCTGAACAAGGCGCTGGACGATCTTAGTCAGGAAGGCGTGGTGCAGGTGTTCCGTCCCTCGCTGGGCGCGGCGATGATCGTCGGCGTGGTCGGGCAGCTGCAGCTGGAAGTGCTGATCTCGCGGCTGGAGCATGAATATAAGGTCGACGCCCGGCTGGAACCCTCCCCCTTCCAGACCGCCCGCTGGATCGCCTCGGACGATGCCGCGGCAATGAAGGCCTTCGCCGCCGATCACCGCGGCGCGATGGCGAGCGACCATGACGACGAGCCGGTATTCATGGCAAAGGACGATTGGGAACTGGGCTATGTCAGCCAGCGCAACCCGGCCATCCGCTTCACGGCGACGAAGGAGCGGGTGTAGAGGGCGTTCGAGGCTCCTTACCTCGTCCCTTTGTCCAAGCGCGGGATTGAAAAGCCGAGTGGGCGGCCGCTATCCAAGAACTTGACGATGCTACCCCATGACCGTCGATAAGCAGCGAGGATCACTTGTGATCGCAGATCCTCGCGAGTGATCGAAAGCGCGCGCCCCTTTAACAAGCAAGAGGGCAAGAGGCCGGCCAACGCATCGAGAAGCGGCTTCTCCTGCTTCGATGCGGGCCGGCTTCGAACCAGATTGTCCGCTGCAAGCGGCTCTCGCACGATCAAGCACTCCGCTGCGGCCGCTCCGGCTGGCCAAGTCTCCGTATTTGTGGCGACCGCCTGAATCGCGCCAACTCTATCTTCGGGCGAGTTCCACCTCACCTTTCGCGAAACGACATGCTGAAGGTAGAGTGCTCCCGCCAAACCCGCAGCGAGCCCAAGCGGTTTAGCAATCGGCTGAGTCGTGCCAACACTCTTGAAGCAGCCGGGGTGCAGGGCGAGGAGCTTCTCAAACGCTATTTGTCCCTCCCGACTATCTGGCATCGAGTTCGCCAGTCGCTCACTTTCATCGCGGTCTTGCTGGATCAGGCATCGATAGGTGCTACCTGTCACCCTGACTTGACCCGCCTGAATTGGGGCCGGAGCGATTGCGGCAAGAGCGGTGGACAAGAGCAATATCATCCGGCAATCTTGCACCGGATGAGCGGCTCAGCAAGCGACCTATCAGACCATTGGTCTCCCGAGCAGGCAACATTATCCCCGCGCCCCGAACAAGGCCGTGCCCACCCGTACGCACGTCGCGCCCTGCATCACGGCCGCTTCGTAATCGCCGGACATGCCGATGCTGAAGCCAGCCAAACCGTGCCGCCGCGCCAGCTTCACCAGCAGCGCAAAATAGGGCGCGGCCTCGGTGTCGGCCGGGGGCACCGCCATGAGGCCCACGATCGGTAGCCCCGCGCCCCGCGCCGCCTCCAGCAGCGCGGCCAGATCGGCGATGGCGCAGCCGCCCTTTTGCGGTTCCTCACCGATGTTGACCTGCACGTAGCAATCCGGCCGCCGCCCCGTCTTCGCCATCGCGGCGGCCAGCGCCGTCACCAGCGAGGGCCGGTCGAGCGAGTGGATCGCATCGAACAAAGCCACCGCGCCCTCCGCCTTGTTCGATTGCAGCTGGCCGACCAGATGCAGCCGCAGATCGGGCGTTGCGGCGCGCAGGGCGGGCCATTTCGCCTCCGCCTCCTGCACGCGGTTCTCGCCGAAGCTGCGCTGCCCGGCGGCGATCAGCGGGGCGATCTCGTCGGCCGTCCGGGTCTTGGAGATGGCGATCAGCTCCACCGCGTCCGCGCGCCGCCCGGGCAGCGCGGCGGCACGGGCGATGGATGCGCGGATTTCGGCGAGGCGGGTGGCAGCATCGGTCATGGCGGCTGCTATAGGCAGGGCGATGAAGCCCCGCCATCCTCTGCCGACAGGCTGATGACCGACGAACGGATGGGCGACGCGCTGTGGGCGGCCCTCGCCCGGCTACCGCGACAGCCGGTTATCGCGCTGGGCGGGATGGATGCGGTGAAGGCCCGGCGGATCAGCGTTTACGGCTGGGCGGCGATCGATGCGTCGCTGGTGGGCATGTAGCGCGGTCGCTCATACTCACGTCATCCTGAACTTGGTTCAGGATCCAGGCGCGAGCCGCGGCATACATCAACCTCTGGGACGTTCCAGCGGATCGCATGGATCCTGAAACGCGTTCAGGATGACGATTTATCGAAATGGCCGCCGCTTAGGACAAAGATCGCGGATCAGCTCCGCGCCCGCTCACCCGATCAGAACTTGAACGCCGTTCCCACATACACCGCCTGCGAATCGCGCTTGGTGTCGCTGAACGCCTCCAGGCGATCGCGCTGGCTGCGATAGCGGAGGCCGCCGGTCACCTCCAGATTGCGGGTGAGCGTATAGGAGCCGCCGAGATCGACCGAATAGGCCTCGTCATTGCCCACCAGCAGCGGCTGCTCGCCGGTGCTGCGCTCGGCACCGAACTGGAGGCGGGTGCGCCACTTGTTCGCGCCGTAGCTGACGCCCAGATCCATCGCCTCGCGGCTGCCCGGCATCAGCCCGGCATCGAGATGGGCGATGTCGCCGGACAAGGCGAACCGCTTCCAGCCGACCGCGACGCCCAGATTATAGGCGCTGGGGGCGGCCATCGGCGTGGCGGCGGCCAGCCGCTCGGCGGCGGTCTTGCCGACCATCCGCGCGCGCACGGCGACCGTAACCGAGCGGCGCGTGCCGGGCGTGGAGGATGGCGTGAAGCGGAAGCCGCCCGCAAAACCGTTGCGGGCGAAGCTGGCTGCCATGCGCGGATCGGCGGCGGCGGGGGTGAAGGAACCGAGGCTGCCCGGCGCGCTCAGCGATCCGGCGACCGCCGCCTTACGCTGCGGTCGCGTGGTGGTGGCACCGATCGCGGTCGAACACAGCAAGGCGGAGAGCGCCACTGCTGCCCCCAAATTGCCTGTCCGTCCCCACTGCGCGACCATGATTCCCAACCGTCCCCTATATGGTTGATGCCCTACCATAGAGCGCCTCGGAGGTTCCACCGCCCCCGGCCGATTTACGCCGCCTGTTGCATGATCCCCACAGATGGCGGCGCCGCTTGCGGGCGGAGCGGGACGATCTATAACGGCGCCAAACGTCGATACCCCGAGGATCACCTGAGGATCATCATGGCCCGTATGCTTTCCCTCGCGCCGCTCACGCTGGCCACCCTCGCTCTGGCCACGCTTGCCGGCTGCGGCCACAAGGAACGCCCGGCCAAGACGGCCGATCTCGCCGCCTCGCGGGTGACGACGATCGGCGTGAACTCCTATCTGTGGCGCGCGGCGCTCGATACGCTCAGCTTCATGCCGATGGCGCAGACGGACAGCAATGGCGGCGTCCTCGTCACCGACTGGTATGTCAATCCGGCCACCCCGACGGAGCGGATGAAGGTGACGGTGACGATTATCGATCAGGATTTGCGCGCGGATGCCGTGCGCGTCGCCGCCTCCCGCCAGACGTTGCAGAACGGCCAGTGGATCGAGGCGCCGGTGCAGGCCGCCACCGTGCAGAAGCTGGAGGAGATCATCCTCGGCAAGGCCCGCGACCTGCGCCGCAGCGCCGTCGCCGGCTAAGCCCGGCGGATGAGCGAGCGGTTCAACCACCACGTCGTCGATTCGCGCTGGCAACAGGTCTGGGACGAGCGCGGCAGCTTCTTCGCGCGCGACGACAGCCCCAAGCCCAAGAGCTTCGTGCTGGAGATGTTCCCCTATCCGTCGGGGCGCATCCACATGGGCCATGTGCGCAACTATACGATGGGCGACGTGCTGGCGCGCTATCGCGGGATGCAGGGCTTCGAGGTGCTGCACCCGATGGGGTGGGACGCGTTCGGGATGCCCGCCGAAAATGCCGCGATGGAAAAGAAGGTGCATCCGGGCGACTGGACCCGCGCCAACATCGCCGCGATGCGCAGCCAGCTGAAACGGCTCGGCTTCGCACTCGACTGGAGCCGCGAGCTGGCCACCTGCGAGCCGGACTATTACGGGCAGGAACAGGCGCTGTTCCTCGATCTGTACGAAGGCGGGCTGGTCTACCGCAAGGAATCCGCGGTCAACTGGGATCCGGTCGACATGACCGTGCTCGCCAACGAGCAGGTGATCGACGGCAAAGGCTGGCGCAGCGGCGCCCCGGTGGAGCGGCGCAAGCTGAGCCAGTGGTTCCTGCGCATCACCGATTTCGCCGACGATCTCCTCGCCGGCCTGGGCACGCTCGACCAGTGGCCCGAAAAGGTCCGCACGATGCAGGAGAACTGGATCGGCAAGTCGCAGGGTCTGCAATTCCGCTTCGCGCTGGAGGCGCCGGCCGCCGGCTTCGATACCCTTGACGTGTTCACCACCCGGCCGGATACGATCTTCGGCGCATCCTTTGCCGCGATCGCGGTGGATCATCCGCTGGCGCTCGCGCTGGCCGCCAGTGATCCCGCGCTCGCCGCGTTCGCCGACGATTGCCGCACCACCGGCACGGCTGCGGCCGAGGTGGAGACGGCGGAGAAGAAGGGCTATGACACCGGCCTCTCGGTGGTCCACCCGCTCGATCCGACGTGGCGGCTGCCGCTGTTCGTCGCCAATTTCGTGCTCATGGATTATGGCACCGGCGCGGTGTTCGGCGTCCCCGCGCACGATCAGCGCGATTACGACTTCGCCACCAAATATATGCTGCCGATCACCCGCGTGGTCGCGCCGACCGCCGACGAGGCGAACGCGCCGATCGCTGGGGAGGCCTATACCGGCCCCGGCCTGCTGGTGAACTCGCGCTTCCTGGACGGCATGAGCGTGGCCGAAGGCAAGGCCGCGGTGATCGCGCGGGCCGAGGCGGAGGGCTGGGGCACCGGCACCACCGTGTGGCGGCTGCGTGACTGGGGCGTGTCGCGCCAGCGTTACTGGGGCACGCCGATCCCGATCATCCACTGCGATGCCTGCGGCCCGGTGGGCGTGCCAAAGGACCAGCTGCCCGTGGTGCTGCCGGAGGACGTCTCGTTCGATGTGCCGGGCAACCCGCTCGACCGCCATCCGACGTGGAAGCATGTGAACTGCCCGAGGTGCAGCGCACTGGCGCGGCGGGAGACCGACACGCTCGACACGTTCGTCGATTCCTCCTGGTACTTCATCCGCTTCGCCTCCGCCCCCGCCGACCGCCCGTTCGACAAGGCGATAGCCGGGCAATGGCTGCCGGTAGGGCAATATATTGGCGGGGTGGAGCATGCGATCCTCCATCTGCTCTACGCCCGCTTCTGGACGCGCGCGCTCAGGCATATCGGCCGCCTCGACATCGCCGAACCGTTCACCGGCCTGTTCACCCAGGGCATGGTGACGCACGAGACCTATAAGGCGCCCGACGGCCGCTGGCTGGCGCCGGACGAGATCGGCAGTGTCGGCGGAAACATCGTCGTGGCGGGCACGGGTGAGCCGGTCACGCTCGGCCGTATCGAGAAGATGTCGAAGTCGAAGAAGAACACCGTCGATCCCGGCCCGATCGTCGATCAATATGGCGCCGATGCGGTGCGCTGGTTCATGCTCTCCGACAGCCCGCCCGAACGCGACCTGCCGTGGAGCGAGGCCGGCATCGAGGGCGCGTGGCGCTTCGTCCAGCGCCTGTGGCGGCTGAGCGGCAGCCGCTCCGATGCCGCGGGCACCAACCCCGATCTCGATCGCAAGCTGCACCGCACGATCGCAGGCGTTGCCACCGATATCGAGGCGCTGTCGTTCAACAAGGCTGTGGCCAAGATCTACGAGCTGGCCAATGCGATCGAGAAGGCACCGGCCTCCGCCTCGCGCGACAAGGCGACCGCGACTTTGATCTTGCTGATCGCGCCGATGGTGCCGCATCTCGCCGAGGAGGCCTGGGCGAAGCTGGGCGAGACCGGCCTGATCGCCGATGCGGCGTGGCCCGAGGTCGATCCTGCTCTGCTGGTGGATGACGAGGTGACGATCGCCGTGCAGGTGAACGGCAAGCTGCGCGACACCCTGCTCGCCGCCAAGGGCGCGTTGCGCGAGGACATCGAGGCGCAGGCGCTGGCGGCGGACAAGATCGTCCGCGCGCTGGACGGCAAGCCGCCGCGCAAGGTGATCGTCGTGCCCGATCGTCTCGTGAACATCGTCGCATGAAGCGGCTCTTCCTGCTCGGCTGCGCGGCACTGTCGCTCTCCGGCTGCGGCCTGCGGCCGCTTTACGCCGGGGGCGGCAAGGGGGTCGTGGCGCAAACGCTCGCCGGGGTCGAGGTCGCGCCGATCCCGAACAAGGCCGGGTGGCTGATGCACAATGCACTGGTCGATCGTCTTGCGGCGGGCGGTGCGGCCGCGCCGCGCTACCGGCTGGAGGTGGAGCTGGACGACCAGATCACCGGCTTCGGCGTCCGCACCGATAACGCCGTGACGCGCGAGCGACGCACGCTGCGCGCCCGCTTCCGCCTGCGCGATGCCGGTGCCGCCGGCACCGTGTTGCTCGACGCGACGGCGGGTAGCGATGCCGGCATCGATGTCGTCAGCTCCGAATATGCGACGATCGCGGCTGAGCAGACCGCGCTTGAGCGTCTGTCCGGTGAGGTCGCCGACCAGATCGTCGCCCGGCTCGCGCTCTACGCATCGCGCACCGCCAAGCCGTGACCTGCCGGCCATGAAGGCCAGCCGCGCGCAGGTGGAACGGGCGCTCGATCAGGCGCCGGCCGACATCCGCTTCGTTCTGCTGTACGGACCGGACGAGTCGCAATCCCGCGCGTTGGCGGCCCGGCTGGCACAAAGTCGCGGACCGGATGCCGAGCGCATCGATCTCACCGGAGCGGTGCTGAAGGCGGACCCGGCGCGACTGGCCGATGAGGCCGCCTCGATCTCGCTGTTCGGCGGCGCGCGCCACATCCGTGTCGAGCCGGCTGGCGACGAGATCATGGAAGCGGTCGAGGCGCTGCTGGAATCACCGGCGGGTGGAAATCCGGTGGTGATCGTGGCGGGGGCGCTGCGGAAGGACTCGAAGCTCGTCAAGCGGGCGCTTGCTGAACCCACTGTGCTTGGGCTTGCCAGCTATTTGCCCGAGGGCGGCGATGTCGACCGACTCGCCACCACCCTGGCGCGCGAGCATGGCCTCCGCCTCGATCCCGATGTTGCTCGCCAGCTCGGCGTTGCGAGCGGTGGCGATCGCGCCTTGCTCGGCCGTGAGCTTGAGAAGCTTGCTTTGTTCGTCGATGCCACGCCGGATCGTCCGGTCCCGCTCGATCAGGCGGCGTTCGACGCGCTCAGCGCCGACAGCAGCGATGGCGATCTTTCCCGGTTGGTCGACGCGGTGCTGGGCGGACATGGCGAACGTGCCTCGGCGGAGATCGCAAGCCTTGCGATCGACGGCGTCGAGGGAATCGCGCTGCTTCGCCCGGTGCTCCGCCGCCTTATTCAACTGGCCGCGCTTCGCGCCGAGGTGGAACAAGGCAACTCGGTGGAGAGCGTCATGGCTTCGTCCGGTCGTGCTATCTTCTGGAAAGAGAAAGGCGTATTATCCACCCAGCTATCCCGCTGGACCGCCACCAAGCTCGCCAAGGCGCTCGATCGCATCGGCCAGGCAGAGCGTGCGGTGAAATCAAGCGGCAGCGTGGGATCGATCATGGTTGAGGCCGAGCTGCTGGCAATCAGCCGCGAAGCCGCCCGCCTCCGCTAACGTTCCACGTGGAACGTCAGATTGGCTCGCCGCTCAGTCGCTGACAGATCATGTCGAGCTGGTCGAGCGACGAATAAGCCAGGCTGACCGACCCGCCATCGTCGGCATGTGCGATCCGCACCTTCAAACCCAGCATGTCGCCCAGCTGCCGCTCGAGCGCAGCAATGTCCGCATTCGTGCTTTCCACCGACGACCCGACCGCGCCCGTCCGCTTCGTGCCAACTGCTCCCGGACGCGCGGCGCGCGCCAGTTGCTCCGTCTCGCGCACCGAGAGATTGCGTCGAGTCACTTCCTTCGCGAGCGTTTCCGGGTCGGCAGCGGTTATCAGCGCGCGAGCATGTCCCATCGATAGCTCGCCCGATGCGACCAACGCGCGAACCGGCGGCGGCAGATCGAGCAAGCGCAGCAGATTGGCGATGTGGCTGCGCGACTTGTGGACGAGCTTGCCCAGCGCCTCCTGCGTATGGCCGAAATCCGCAGCCAGCCGCTTATACGCCTCGGCCTCCTCGATCGCGTTCAGATCCTGCCGCTGGATGTTCTCGATCAGCGCGACTTCCAGAGTCTCGGCATCGGTGAACGCCCGCACGATCACCGGCACCTCATGCAGATGCGCCCGCTGCGCCGCCCGCCAGCGCCGCTCCCCGGCGACGATCTGCCACCCATCGGCCATCGGCCGCACGACGATCGGCTGGATCAGCCCGCGCGCGGAGATCGACGCCGCTAGATCGTCCAGCGCCTCCTCGTCGAAGTGACGACGGGGCTGGCCCGGATGCGGCCGGATCGCCGCGACCGGCAGCTGCTGCACGCCCTCGGTGTCACTCGCCTTGCTGCCCGCCACCGGCAATTCGCGCGCAGTTTCCCCCAGCAGCGCAGCCAGGCCACGGCCCAGCCCGGACGGTCGTTTGTGCGCCGGCTCGCTCATGCCGCATGCGCCAGCTTGGGCATTCGCCCGATCAGTTCGCGGGACAGCGCGATATACGCCTCGGAGCCAGAGCAGCGATGATCGTAGACCAATGCCGGCAGGCCGTGGCTGGGTGCCTCCGACAGGCGAACATTGCGCGGTATCACCGTCTCGAACACCACGGCGCCCAGACACGCACGGACATCCTGCGCGACCTGTTCGGACAAGCGGTTGCGCTTGTCGTACATGGTCAGTGCGACACCCAGGATCGAGAGATCGCTGTTGAACCGTGCGCGGACCCGCTCGATCGTCGTGAGCAGCTGACTCAGCCCTTCCAAGGCGAAGAACTCGCATTGCAGCGGCACGAGCAGCGATCGCGCCGCTACCAACGCATTGATCGTCAGCAGGCCGAGCGACGGCGGGCAATCGATCAGGCACACGTCCCACCGGCCGGGCGGTACCGCCGATAGCGCGCGATCAAGCCGGTGGGTCCGCTCATCGACATCGATCAGTTCAATCTCCGCGCCCGAAAGATCCACCGTCGCCGCGACCAGATCGAGCCTCGGCACCCTCGTCGTCAGCGCCGCCTCGACGACGCTGCACTGCCCGGTCAGCACGTCATAGCTCGAATGCTCCCGCGCGGAGCGATCCACGCCGATGCCGGTCGAGGCATTGCCCTGCGGATCGAAGTCGATCAGCAGCACGCGCCAGCCGGTCGCCGCCAGTGCAGTTGCCACATTGATTGCGGTCGTCGTCTTGCCGACGCCACCCTTCTGGTTTGCCACTGCAATCCGGATCACCGCCTGCTCCCCGTTTTGCTCCCGCCGCCGATTGGCCGGACCTGATCGGCGACGATGATCGTCGCCTCGGGATCCGTGATGCTCTGCACGGTCCGAAACGCACCCTGCCACGATCCTCGCGCGGCATCCAGTTCCGCCTGCGCGCCACGCCCCTTTGGCAGTACCCAAACCGTCTTCTCACTCGCAAGATGCTGCGCGCTGGCGAACAGTCGGTCGAGTGGGGCGAAGGCGCGCGCGCTAATGATCTCGAAATCTCGAGCTGGCGCCATTTCGATCCGTCCGGCGATCACCTCCGCCTTGCCCGTCAAGCCCAAACGCTCGATGGCATCGGCCAGGAAGGCGGCTCGTCTGGTGCGCGATTCGGCCAGCGTCACCGGATGCTCGCCGATCAGCGCGACCACCAGCCCTGGGAAGCCCGCCCCAGACCCAAGATCGAGCCAGCGTCCATTCGCCGGCGCCAAATCCAGCAGCTGCGCCGAGTCCACGACGTGACGCGACCACATCTGTGTCAGTGTCGATGCCGCTACCAGATTCTGCTGCTGCGCCTCGGCCCGAACGACGTCGACCAACTGCTCGAGCCGGGCGAATGTTTCACGTGGAACACGCGCAAGCATCCAGGCGCGGGCATCGCCCTCAGTCATGCCGCATAACGACGACTGTGGATCAGCACCGCCGCAAGCGCGGCCGGCGTAACCCCCCGGATGCGCGAAGCCGCGCCGATCGTTGCCGGCCGTGCGCGTTCGAGCCGTTCGATCATCTCGTGCGACAGCCCCGCGATGTGACGATAATCGACATCTGGACGGATGACCGCCGCCTCGTCGCCGCGCAGCCGCGAAATCTCCTGCGATTGTCGCTCCAGATAGGGCGCATATTGCCCGTCGGTGACGATGATCGCCAGAATGTCCGCCGGAATGCGGCCGAGCGAAGGCTCCACTGCCATCACATGCGCAAGGCTAACCCTCGGAAAGCGCAGCCAGTCGAACAGCGTCCGGCTTGCACCATCATCCACCAACCCCGCACCGAAGGCGTTTAAATCACGCGCCCGCACCGAGCGCGCGAGCAAGTCGAGGCCGGCTTGCCGATCCGCCTCGGTCCGGATGTAGCGGGCCCACCGCGCCGCACCAACCGCCCGTGCCGCATGTGCGAAGGGGGTGAGTCGCTGCTCCGCATTGTCGGCACGCAAACGCAGCCGGTATTCCGCCCGTGCGGTCAACATCCGATACGGTTCGGTGACGCCCTGCAGCACCAGATCGTCCACCATCACGCCGATATAGCTGTTCGCCCGGTCGAAGATGATCGGCGCGTGCCCTGTACACCACGCAGCGGCGTTCATTCCCGCTACGAGGCCTTGCGCCGCCGCCTCCTCATAGCCTGTCGTCCCGTTGATCTGACCGGCGAGATAAAGGCCCGGCACGCCGCGCACGGCGAGGGTCGCGTCCAACGCTCTCGGATCGACATGATCATATTCCACCGCATAGCCAGGCTGGACGATCTCGGCGCGCTCCAGCCCCGGCATCGTCCGTACCATATCTCGCTGAACGTCGGCTGGCAGCGAGGTGGAGATGCCATTGGGATAGATGACGCGATCATCCAGCCCTTCCGGCTCGAGAAATATCTGGTGCCCGTCGCGATCGCCGAAGCGAACGACCTTATCCTCGATCGAGGGACAATAACGCGGCCCGGTTCCCTCGATCACGCCGGCGTAGAGCGGCGATCGATCGAGCGATTGCCGGATCAGTTCGTGCGTGGTTGGCGTCGTGCGGGTGATCGCGCAGGAGACTTGCGGCAGCACCCGCTGCGCCGTGGTCGGCGACATCGTCCAGCCATCAGCATCGGATGGCTGACGCTCCAGCCGCGACCAGTCGATCGTCCGCCCGTCCAGACGCGGCGGTGTTCCGGTCTTCAGTCGCGCAATCGGCAGACCGAGGCCGCGAAGCTGCTCCGCCAGCGCCGTGGCTGGCCGTTCCCCAACCCGGCCACCTGCCTGTGCGTCCAAACCGAAGTGCAGCTTGCCGTTGAGGAATGTGCCCGTCGCTAGGATTACGGCGCCTGCGGCGATCACGGCTCCGTCGCCCAACAGGACGCCACGCACGACATCGCCTTCGATCAGCAGCGAAGCCACCTCGCCCTCGACGATCGACAGCCCCGGCTGCTCGTCGAGCTGACGGTGGATGCTCGCTTTGTATAGCCGGCGATCCGCCTGCACGCGTGGTCCGTGGACGGCCGAACCCTTGCTTCTATTGAGCATCCGGTAGTGGATGGCCGCGGCGTCGGCGGCACGCGCGATCAGGCCGTCGCAGGCATCCACCTCGCGGACGAGGTGCCCCTTGCCGAGGCCACCGATCGCCGGATTGCACGACATTGCGCCGATCATGTCGCGTCGCATGCTGATTAATCCGACGTGCGCACCCATCCGCGCAGCCGCCGCGGCTGCCTCGCAGCCGGCATGGCCGCCGCCGACGACCAGAATATCGAAGCTGCTTTGCATGATTTGTCGCTAGGATCAGGCTGCGCGCGAGTCAAAGCTGTTCCACGTGGAACATCACTTGCCGATGCAGAATCGTCCGAAAAGCGCATCGAGCATGTCCTCGACCCCAGTGCGCCCGGTGATCGCATCCAGCGCATCACGCGCAAGCCGCAGCTCCTCGGCGAGCAGGATCAGATCGCTCGAAGCCGACGCTCGGCGCAATGCTGCAAGGCACCATGCCATCGCCCCGCGCTGCCGCATATTCGCGACCAACTCTCCCTCGCGCGGCAGCAGCGCCGCGGCCCGTGCGACCAGTCCTTCCCTCAAACCTGCCATACCGTTGCCTGTCCTGGCAGAGATGCGCAGATCGGCCCCGCCATCCAAGGCCTCGTCCAGATCGCTCCGTGCCTGCACCACGATGGCGCGCGTTCTGTCGGGGCAGCTCGCCGCGCCGCCCAGCCACAGCAATATGTCGGCACCGCCTACCGCTGCAGTCGCGCGATCGATGCCGATCGCCTCGATCGGATCGTCGCTCGCGCGCAGCCCGGCCGTATCGCTGAACAGAAAGGCGATGCCGGCGATCGCCACCGGCACCTCGATCACGTCTCGGGTGGTGCCCGGCAGCGGCGAGACGATCGCCGCCTCGCGACCGACTATCGTGTTGAGCAAGGTGGATTTGCCACTGTTCGGCGGTCCACCCAGCACCACGCGGATGCCGTCGCGCAGCCGTTCAGCGGGCGGTGCGCTCAAGACAACCGCGATCGCATCGGCCAGCTGTGCGATCCCGCCCCGGATCGGCGTCTCGTCCGGCGGGACATCGCCCTCGTCGGCAAAGTCGAGCAGCGCCTCCACCTGCGCCGACACCCCCAGCACCGCCCGGCGCCACTCTTCCACCCGGCGGCTCAAGGCGCCGCCCGCATTGGCCAATGCCGCGCGACGCTGCCCCTCGGTTTCCGCCGCCAGCAGATCGGCCAGTCCTTCCGCCTCGGCAAGATCGATCACGCCGTTGGCGAAGGCGCGGCGGGTGAACTCGCCCGGCAAGGCGGCGCGCAGTCCCTCGATGCGGGCAAGCACCGCCAGCAGCGCCGCCGCCACCGATCGGCCGCCGTGGATGTGCAGCTCGGCGAGATCCTCGCCGGTGGCGGTGCGCGGACCGGGGAACCACAAGGCAAGGCCGCGATCGATGCGCTCCCTGCTCTGCGGGTCGCGAAACCAGGCCAACGTCGCGCGGCGCGTCTCGGGCAGGCGGCCGGCGATCGCCACCAATGCCGCGCCGGCAGCAGCGCCGCTGATCCGGATCACGCCGATCGCCGCCGGCGGCGCGCCGCTCGACAGCGCGAAGATGGTCGATTCGCCCGCCACCGGTTCGACCCGTCGTCGTCTCGGCCGCCGCCTATTTCTTGGTCAGCCCGCCGCTCATCTGCTCGAACAATTGGCGCCACATCGACATGCTGGCATCGCCGACCGGCGACCAGTTGCGGATCATCGTCTCGATCGTCTCCGGGGTCACGCCCTTGTCGATCGTCTCGCGGATCTTGCCGAGATACACCTCGTGCACGCTGCTCATATCCGGCAGGCCCATCAGGCGGCGCGCTTCCTCTGGCGTGCAGTCCACGTCCATCGTCACCTTCATCGCGCGCACTCCCGTCGCTTGAGCAGCATCCCGCCTTGCTGTTAGAGGGATGCGAGGAAAGGGTCCATGTCGCAATATTGGCTGCCTAGCCCGATCGGACATATCGCAGTCGCAGGCGACGGCCGGGTGCTGACCGCGCTGCGCATCGCTACGCGCGGGGACGGCGCGGACCCGGGTGGCCCGGAAGCGGACGATCCATTGCTGCATGAGGCGGCGGCGCAACTCACCGCGTATTTCGCCGGGCGGCTCACCTGTTTCAACCTGCCGCTCGCGCCTGCCGCCACGCCGCGGGGGCCGGCGCATCGCGCGGCGATCGTCGCGATCGGGCATGGCGATACGGCAAGCTACGGCGCGCTCGCACAGGCACTCGGCTCCAGTCCGCGCGCCGTCGGCCAGGCGTGCCGGCGCAATCCCTTTCCGATCCTCGTCCCCTGCCACCGTGTGCTCGGTGCGGGCGAGGCGATCGGCCATTATTCCGCAGGCGCAGGCGTGGACACGAAACGCTGGCTGCTGAACCACGAACGGAGACACTGACGATGGGCACGATGATCGAGATCGAAACGCTGGCGCATGATGGCCAATTGCCCGGCTATTGCGCCGAACCGGAGGGTGGTGCCACGGCGGCGATCATCGTGATCCAGGAAATTTTCGGCATCAACCCCGGCATCCGCATGAAATGCGATACGCTCGCCGCCGCCGGCTATCTCGCCATCGCGCCCGATCTGTTCTGGCGCACGCAGCCGGGCGTACAGCTCGATCCCGACAAGCCGGAGGAGTTCCAGCAGGGCTTCGCGCTGATGCAGAAGACCAATATCGACATGGCGGTGCGCGATGTGGAGGCGACCATCCGCGCCGCCCGCGCCCGGCTGGGCAATGCCCATGCCAAGGTGGGCGTGGTCGGCTATTGCTTCGGCGGGCGGATCGCCTTCCTCGCCGCCACCCGCACCGATGCCGATGCGGCGGTCGGCTATTATGGCGGCGGTATCGATCATTATCTCGGCGAGGCCTATGCGATCGGCAAGCCGCTGCTGCTCCACTTCGCCGGGAACGACGCGCACATCGATGCCGGGACGGTCGGCCGCATCCACGCCGCGCTCGACGACAATCGCCATGTCGAGATCGCCGAATATCCCGGCGTGGATCACGGCTTCGCCACCGAAATCGGCACGCGCCGCGATCCGGTCGCGGCGGAGCTGGCGGACGGCCGCACCGCCGCCTTCTTCGCCCGCCATCTCGCCTGACCGCGCCCGAACTCGCCGCCGATCACACCGATCGGCGGCGAGTTCGGCTCACAGGATCAGCGGCGCGACCTCGTGCCAGCCTTCCCAGATCATCTTGCCCGCGACATAGACGATCACCGCCAGGCCGAAATAGGCGATCCAGCGATACCGCTCGATATATTTCGCCAGCAGGTTGGACGCCACGCCCATCAGCGCCACCGACAATAACAGCCCGATCATCAGGATGCCGGGATGCTCCCGCGCCGCGCCGGCCACCGCCAGCACATTGTCCAGACTCATGCTCACATCCGCCAGCGCCACCGCCCACGCCGCCTGGGCAAAGCTTTTGGCCGGACGCAAACCGCTATTCTCGTCGCCGTGCATCTCGGCCGAACCCCCGGCGTGGCCGTTGGCCGGGCGCAGCTCGCGGTACATCTTCCACGCGACCCATAGCAGCAGCAGCCCGCCCGCCAGCACCAGCCCGACGATCTGGAGCAGCTGCGTCACCAGCAAAGCGAAGATGATCCGCAGCACCAGCGCCGCGCCGATGCCGATCAGGATCACCTTCTTGCGCTGCGCCGCCGGCAACCCCGCCGCCAGCGCGCCCACGACGATGGCATTATCGCCGGCCAGCATGATATCGATCATCAGCACCTGACCGAAGGCGGCGAGCGCGGTCGGCGATCCGATGTTCGAGAAGTCGGCGACGATATGCTGCCAGATGTCGGTCATGAAGGTCTCACATTACACCGCGAACCGGCCGCGCCGATCATCACCATAGTGAAGCGCAGCCCCCGCATAAAGCGCGGGCCGCGCCGGCCGAAACCGGGCACGGCCCGCAGCAACGTTTCGTCACGAGCGGCCGATGGCCGCCGAGGCGTTACTGGTTCATCGAGTCGAAGAAATCCTCGTTCGTCTTCGAGTCCTTCATCTTGTCGAGCAGGAACTCCATCGCGTCGATCGTGCCCATCTGCATCAGGATGCGGCGCAGCACCCACATCTTGGAAAGCTTGCCCTTGTCGACGAGCAGCTCCTCCTTGCGGGTGCCGGACTTGCCGACATCCATCGCCGGGAATATGCGCTTGTCCGCCACCTTGCGGTCCAGCACGATCTCGGAATTGCCGGTGCCCTTGAACTCCTCGAAGATCACCTCGTCCATGCGGCTGCCGGTATCGATCAGCGCCGTCGCGATGATCGAGAGCGATCCGCCCTCCTCGATGTTGCGCGCGGCACCGAAGAACCGCTTCGGCCGCTGCAACGCATTGGCATCGACACCGCCGGTCAGCACCTTGCCGGACGATGGCACCACCGTATTGTAAGCGCGGCCCAGGCGGGTGATGCTGTCGAGCAGGATCACCACGTCCTTCTTGTGCTCGACCAGGCGCTTGGCCTTCTCGATCACCATCTCGGCCACCTGAACGTGGCGCTGCGCGGGTTCGTCGAAGGTGGAGGAGATCACCTCACCCTTCACGCTGCGCTGCATGTCGGTCACTTCCTCGGGCCGCTCGTCGATCAGCA
>CAXTTS010000052.1:0-17645 GCA_964247265.1 uncultured Sphingomonadaceae bacterium | reverse complement strand
CGTCCACGCCGATGCCTCGTGCCAAAGCGGCCGCCACCCGCCGCCGTCCATCGTAATAGAGCAATGCTGGCACGTTGCGGCCCGAGCGCTTCAGCCGCGCAGCGTCGGCATCGGACAGGCTGCTCTCCTGCGCGACATGATCGGCATAGCCCTCCACCTTCCAGCTCGGGAAGGTGACGATACGCAGCCCGAAATGGCGCGCGATCATCCGGTGCACGGTCTCGTGCGCGATCACGCCGGTCAGCGTGCGGCGGCCGCCGATCTCGGCGCCGTTCCACACCGCGTCCGCGCCAATGTCGCTGCGGTTGACGACGATCGTGTTCAGCAGCGGACGGGTCAGCCCGAAGGCGCGATGCGCCTGCAGCGCCAGTATCGACCAGCGCCAGCCGCCATCGGTGAGGAAGATGCGCCGCGGGATCGGCGCCAGTGGGCTGGTGGCATCCAGCGCATCGGCCCGCGCTAGGATCGCCTCCATCTCGGGGCCGATCGGCGCGGTCGATCGGATCGCCGCCCAACTCCACCAGATAGGCGCGGATGCGCACCTCGGGGATCACCGCCCGCGCCACTGCGCCCGCCGCCACCCGCGCCGCCGTCTCCCGCGCGGAGGATCGCCCGCCGCCGCGATAGTCACGCAAGCCGTATTTGGCATCATAGGCATAATCGGCATGGCCCGGCCGATAGGCCAGCGCGACCTCGGAATAATCCTTCGATCGCTGGTCGACATTCTCGATCATCAGGCTGATCGGCGTCCCCGTCGTCCGCCCCTCGAACACGCCCGACAGGATCCGCACCGCATCCGGCTCCTGCCGCTGCGTGGTGAAGCGGCTGGTGCCCGGCCGGCGCTTGTCCAGCCACGGCTGAATGTCGACCTCGCTCAACGCCAGCCCCGGCGGGCACCCATCCACAACGGCGCCCAGTGCAGGCCCGTGGGATTCGCCCCAGGTGGTGAAGCGAAAGACGCGGCCGAAGGTGTTGAAACTCATGCGGCCGACATCACGCCAGTGCGATATCCGGCGCGTCCTCGGCCTTCATGCCGATGACGTTGTAGCCGGCATCGACATGGTGGATCTCGCCCGTCACGCCGCTCGCCAGATCGGATAGCAGGTACACGCCCGCACCGCCGACATCCTCGATCGTCACGTTGCGGCGCAGCGGGCTGTTCAGCTCGTTCCACTTCAGGATGTAGCGGAAATCGCCGATGCCGCTGGCGGCCAGCGTCTTGATCGGGCCGGCGGAAATGGCGTTCACCCGGATGTTCTCCGGCCCCAGGTCCATCGCCAGATATTTCACGCTGCTTTCCAGCCCGGCCTTCGCCACGCCCATCACGTTGTAATGCGGCACCACCTTCTCGGCGCCGTAGTAGCTCAGCGTCAGGATCGATCCGCCCGCCGCCATCATCGGCCGCGCCCGCTGCGTCACCGCCACGAATGAATAGACCGAGATGTTCATCGTCAGCAGGAAATTGTCGAGGCTGGTATCCACATACAGGCCGCGCAGCTCGTTCTTGTCCGAAAAGCCGATCGCGTGGACGAGGAAGTCGATCGTCGGCCAGCGTTCCGCCAGCGTGGCGAAGGCGGCGTCCAGATCGGCCATGTCGCTCACGTCGCAGTCGATCAGGAAGTCGGAGCCCACCTCCGCCGCCAGCGGGCGCACGCGCTTGGCCAGGGCTTCGCCCTGGTGGCTGAACGCCATTTCTGCGCCCTGCGCATGCAGCGCCTTGGCAATGCCCCAGGCCAGCGATCGATCGTTCGCCAGGCCCATGATAAGCCCGCGCTTTCCTTCCATCAGGCCTGCCATCGTCGCTCCCTCAAGCCGCTACCGGCGCTTCCTTTACGCTGGCCACGGGGGATTCCGCCAGTGCCGCGTTCAGATGCGCGCCGATCACCAGCCCGAAACCCACCAGCCAGAAGAAGAACAGGGCGATGATCGTGCCCGCCAGCCCGCCATAGGTGCGATCATAGCCGCCCAGCAGCGCCAGCGCGTGCGGCAGCGCCATCGTCACCGACATCCACCAGATCGCGGTAAACACCGCACCTGGCCATTTCGGGCAATCGGACATCCGGTATTTCGACGGCGTCAGCGAATAGAACAGCGCATAAAGCGCCACCGCCAGGATCGCCAGCGGCGCCAGCCGGCCCACGCCGATCCAGCTTATCAGGCCGGGCGACAGCGGCAGCAGCCGGGTGATGAACTGCTCCGCCGCCGTCAGCAGCACCTGCGCGCTGAACGCGACGAGGGTTAGCACGACCGAGACGATGATAAGCGCCGCCGACGTCATCCGATAATGCCAGAAAGCGCGGGAATAGCGCGTGCCATAAGCACGGCGGAGGATGTCGCGGATCGTCTCGATGAAGCTGCCCACCGTCCACAGGCCCAC
This sequence comes from uncultured Sphingomonadaceae bacterium, assembly GCA_964247265.1. Taxonomy (GTDB): domain Bacteria; phylum Pseudomonadota; class Alphaproteobacteria; order Sphingomonadales; family Sphingomonadaceae; genus Alterirhizorhabdus. The sequence goes on along the minus strand of CAXTTS010000052.1, from coordinate 15,268 downwards.
CAGCGCGCCCAGCCACAGCAGCGATCCGGTGCGCGCCGCCAGCACGTCGGTGATCGGCTTGCGCAACAGATCGCCGACAGACGGCGGCACCGTCCTCAGGAAGCTGTCGATCGCGCGCATCGTATCCGGCCCGTGGCCGAAGAATTGCGCCAGCGCCGCCAGGATGATGAAGAAGGGGAACAGCGTCAGCAGCGCGAGATAGGCAAGATTGCCGGCATGGATGAAGCCGTCGGCATACACGCCCAGCGCCACGCGCTTGAGGATGGCGAAGGCCTTGCTGCCCGGCCGCACCCTGTCCAGCGATCGGTTCAGCCGGCTGCGGCCGGCACGCTTGCCCCGTTCCTCGGGCGTTTCGGGCGAGATGTCCTGCACGGCGGGCTAGACGCCCAGCCCCGCCCTCGGGTTGCGCGCCGCGCCACCGGCCCAATTATCCACGAACGCCTCAAGCTCCGCGTCGCCGGCCGGTATATCGATCGCCAGCGTCACCAGCTGGTCGCCGCGCCCGCCATCCTTGCGGTGGAAACCGCGCCCCTTCAGCCGCAGCACCTTGCCCGACGACGATCCCGCCGGCACCGTCAGCTTCACCGCACCCTCGACCGTCGGCGTCGTCACCGCCGCTCCCTTCACCGCCTCGTCGAGGCCGATCGGCAGCGTCAGGTGCACGTCGTCGCCGTCGCGGGTGAAGAAGCGGTGGGGGCGCACCTCGATCGTCAGGATCGCGTCGCCGGCCCCGCCCGGCCCCGCCTCGCCCTTGCCGGCCAGGCGCATCTGGGTGCCGTCCTCCACGCCCATCGGCAGCTTGATGTCGATCGTCTTGCCGTCCGAAAGCGTCACCCGCTGCGGCTTCAGCGCCGCCGCTTCCTCGAACGGCACGGACAGGCGATAGGCCGCATTGGCGCCCTTGGGCGGCGGCCGCCGGGCGCCTCCGCCGAAGCCGGGATTGAAGCCGCCGCTCCGCCCGCGCGCGCCGCCGAACAGCCCCTCGAAGATATCGCCGAAGTCGCCACCCTCCGCCCCGCCGGCATAGTCGAAGCCACCGCCCTGCGCCGCGCCGCCGGGGCGGAAGCCGCCGCCCGCGCCACCAAAGCCGAACGGCGCCTTGGGATTGCCCTGCTCGTCTATCTCGCCGCGATCGTAGCGCGCGCGCTTGTCCTTGTCGGTCAGCAGATCGTACGCCGCCGTCACGTCGGCAAAGCGTTCGGTCGCCTTCGGATTGTCGCGATTGCGATCGGGGTGCAGTTCCTTCGCCAGCTTGCGATAGGCCTTCTTGATCGCGGCCTCGTCGGCCCCGCGTTCCACGCCCAGTTTCGTATAGAGATCCGCCATGCCGTGTCCGTTACGCTGTGCATCCGCGGACCGCCATCTGTTGCAAATCCGCCACAGTGCAGATGTGCAGTCTCGCCGCCGGGCGCAAGCCCAAAGATTCACCGGCCGTGCGGCACGATGTCGCCGGGATCGCGTTCATTCCGGCACACTCCGACGAAAGATCATGCGTGGCCCCATTCGCCTGCCCCAATTGCAGCCGCCTGTTGCATTTCGAGGCGCGGATCTGCCCGGCCTGCCATTTCACCCTCGGCTACGATCCCGCGTCCGATGGTTTCCTGTTCCTCGGCGATAATCGCACCATCTGGCGCGATGCGCACGGCAACCCGCACGAGGTGCGCGTCTGCGAGAACAACAACAGCTACGAGGTGTGCAACTGGCTGGTCGGTGCCGGCGAGCCGACGCCCTATTGCCGCGCCTGCCGCCACAATCGCATGATCCCCGACCTCACCGTCGCCACCGTGCCAGAACGATGGGGCAAGGTGGAGGCCGCCAAGCGCCGCCTGTTCCACACGCTGCTGCGGCTGGGCGTGCCGATCGAGACCCATCCCGAGGCGCTGGCGCTGGGTCTCGCCCAAGGCCTCACCTTCGATCTGCTCTACGATCCCGCGGCCGAACGGAACGGCCAGCCGCAGATCCTCACCGGCCACAATGGCGGCGTCATCACGCTGAACCTGATCGAGGCCGATGATGTCGAGCGCGAGCGCATAAGGCGCCAGATGAACGAGCCATATCGCACCCTGCTCGGCCATTTCCGGCATGAGGTGGGCCATTATTTCTGGGCGCGGCTGATCCAAGGTGATCCCGACGAACTGGCGCAATGCCGCGACGTGTTCGGCGACGACACGATCAATTATGCGCAGGCGCTGGCCAACCACTATAATCGCGGCACCGCCTGGTCGGACGATCATGTCAGCGTCTACGCCACCTCTCACCCGTGGGAGGATTTCGCCGAAACCTTCGCTCACCTGCTCCACATCGTCGACACGCTGGCCGCGCTGCGCGGCTTCGGCACCCGGCTCGATCCCTTTCCGGGGCCGGAGGCGCATCCCGGCGCGATCATCGCCTTCGATCCCTATCGCGCGCCGACCGACGATCTGGTGGCGCAGATGGTGCCCTTCTCCTTTGCACTGAACGCGGTGAACCGCAGCATGGGGCAACCCGATCTCTACCCCTTCCACCTGTCGCCGGCGGTGATGGCGAAGCTGGATTACGTAAACGGCCTGATCGCCCGCAAATCGGTCCGCCCGATGCCCTCGACGGTGGCGGAGCCGGAGTGAGGGCACGGCCGCACAACTGAAAAGACGGCAAGCCCCTCCTGTCATTCCCGCGCAGGCGGAAATCCAGCTCCACGGCTGGGAACGGCCGCCACGTCGCGTAACTGGATCGCCGCCTGCGCGGGGATGACAGATGAAGGATAAACAGTGACAGGAGCGGCGCCCCTCACTCCTCGATCGGCGCCACATCCACCGCGACATCGATCTTCTGCCGCCCGCCGCCCAGGAAGATGCCGCCGATCGGCGCCACGTCGGCATAATCCCGCCCGATCGCCGTCACGATATGATCGCCCGCCATCGCGCAGGCGTTGGTCGGGTCGAAGCCGATCCAGCCGCGCTCCGGCCCGCACCAGGCGAGCACCCAGGCGTGAGTGGCGTCGGCGCCGACGAGGCGCGGCTTGCCGGGGGGCGGGATCGTCCGCAGATAACCGCTCACGTAAGCGGCGGGCACGCTGCTCGCACGCAGCCCGGCGATCATGATCTGCGCGAAATCCTGGCACACGCCATGCCGCTTGGCGAAGGCTTCGGCGGGCGGCGTGTCCAGTTCGGTCGCCTCGCCATCATAGCGGAACTCGGCCGTCATCCGCCGGGTCAGCGCGTAGCACGCGTCCACGATGCCACGATCGGGCGACAACTCCTCGGCGCACCACGCCGCGATATCCGCATTGGGCGCGATCATCGGCGAGGCGAACAGGTAATTGCCCGGCCCCGTGGCAGATAGATCGCGCGAGGCGCGCGCCACCTCACCCACCGCCGCGACGCTCGGATCGTCGTCGCGCGCCTGCGGCACCGGCCGGTCCACCGTCACGCGAAACCGGCTTTCGATCACCACCTCGCTCGCCGGCCGGTCGATCAGCATCCGCTGCACGTTCACCGCATAGCCGCTCGGACGCGTCTCGACGAAGGCGGCGGGCGGCGTCACCAGCAGGTCATAGCTCTCCACCGTCTGCCCGTCCCACGCGATCGGCCGCAGCCGCAGGTTGCACCGGGTGAAGCGCACCGGCCGGGCATAGCGGGTGCGGGTCAGGTGGCTCACATCGTAGCGCATCACGCTCATGCCGCTCCCCTCATGCCGTCGCCTCCACGCCCCCGCTCATGCCAACGTCATCCCGGCGGCGCGGATCGTCTCATTGTCCTGCAGGAAGAAGCGCCGCCCGATCGCGTCGGACAGCACCAGCAGCCGGTTCTCGATCCCCATCACCGCATTCGGCCCCAGCGACTCCGCGCGCTGGATCGAGGCGAGCGAATCGATCTCGATCGCCAGCCGCTGCGGCTCCTCCGCCATGCCGTCGTCCTTCAGGCGGGGTAGCGCATCCAGGTGGCTGCGGATGCGCTCCACCTGGAACACCAGCGAGCGCGGATTATACGGATCAAGCGCGATCAGGTCACGCACCGGCGCCAGCGCCAGCCCGGTCAGGTAGCGGGCGCGGTAGCTGATCTGGCTGTCGTTCAGGTCCAGCAGCGTCGTCAGGTCGTCCGCCCCCGCCTCGTCGGAGGCAAAGGCGCGCAGCTGGCGGCACACCAAGGCCGCCCGCTCGATCCGGCGGCCGAGATCGTGGAACCGCCAGCCCGCCGTCCGCCCCATATTCTCCGCCGCCAGCCCCGCCAGCGCGGAGAATCGCTCCAGCAACGCCGTCGCCCGGCCGAGCAGCCCGCCGACATCCTCGTCATGCGCGGCGGGCGGCGCGGCGTCGATCAGCCGCCACACATCGGCCGACAGGCGATCGCGCGTACCCTCGGCGATCGCGTGGACGGAGGCGAGCAGGCTGCGCACGCTGGTGCCGCCCGTTCCGTCCAGCGCCGCTAGTACCAGCGTGCGGATATCGGCCGTCCGCGCCGCCTCATCCTCATCCCTGGTCCCTCCGGACACGGCGCCGCTGGAGATCAGCAGGTTCGTCAGCCGCGCCGCCGTCGCCGGCACCAGCGCCGCGCCGCCCACCGCATCGATCGTGCCGCCGAGTGCGGCCCGCACCAGCCGCAGGGTCGCCTCGCCGCGCTCCAGATAGCGGCCCAGCCAGAACAGATTGTCCGCCGCCCGGCTGGGCAGGGTGCCCGGATTGCGCCGGATCGCGACATTGGCCGGCAGCAGCGATACGCTTTCCACCGGCTGCTGGCCGACGATGCACACATCGGCGGAAAAGGCGCCCTCGCCCATCACCGCCGCGCGCGAATCGGCATCCTCGCCCAGCCGGGCGAAGCCGCCGGGCATCACGATCCAGCGCCCGGCCTCGTCGCGAGCGGCGAACACGCGCAGGGTGAAGGGGCGCGCCACCAGCTTGTCGCCCGCCGCCGCCGGCATCGTCGAAAGCCGCACGATCTCCTGCCCGACATAGTCCTGCGGCCGCAGCCTCATCCCCGCCAGCAACGCCGCGCGCGCCGCCGCATCAAGGCGGGCGCCCAAAATCGGCCGCCCGTCCGGCAGGCCGGCGGGGCGATCGCCAAAGGCCGGCGCGATCAGCAGATTTTCCAGATTGGCCTCGACGAACGCCCGCTCGCGCGGCTGTCCGCACCACCAGGTCGCGATCGTCGGCAGGCGCAACGGCGCGCCGGTCAGCCGCCGGGCAAGGCCGGGCAGGAAGCCGCCGATACCCTTGGATTCGACCACCCCGGCGCCCGCAGCATTGGCGATCACCGTATTGCCGGCCAGTACCGCATCCATCAGCCCCGGCACGCCGATCGCGGAATGCGAATCGAATGCCAGCGGATCGATGAAGCGCGTATCCATCCGCCGCCACAAGGCGTCGATCCGCTTCAGCCCCTCGATCGTGCGGACGAACAGCTGGTTGTCGCGCACCGCGAGATCGCCGCCCTCCACCAGCAATATGCCGAGATAGCGCGCCAGATGCGCCTGCTCGGCATAGCTCTGATTGTAGCGCCCCGGCGTCAGCAGCGCGATGCGCGGATCGTCGCGATGGCACACCGCCGCCAGCCCGGCGCGGAACGACGAGAAGAAGGGCGCCAGCCGGTGCACGTTCAGCCGCGTCTGCAACGTGCCCATCACCCGCGATGCGGCCAGCCGGTTCTCCAGCGCATAGCCGGCGCCCGCGGGTGTGCGGGCATGGTCGGCCAGCACGCGCCACTCGCCATCCGGCCCGCGCGCCAGATCGGCGGCATAGATGTGCAGCCTGCGCCCGCCCGGCGGCGGCACGCCGATCATCGATCGCCAGAAATGCCGGCTGCCGGTGATGACGGAGGCGGGCAGCGCACCGTCGCGCACCAGCGCCTGCGCGCCGAACACGTCGGACAGGATCAGCTCCATCAGCTCGGCGCGTTGGCAGATCCCCGCCTCGATGCCGTGCCACTCATCCTCACCGATCAGCAGCGGCACCGCCGAAAGCGGCCATGCCCGCTCGTCCGCCTCGCCCGGCAGGCGAAAGGCGGTGCCCAGTTCCTTCACCTGCCGGCCGATGCGATCCTGCAACTGCGCCAGGCTGCCGCCGCCGGCATAGGCGATGCCGTCCAGCAGCGTCCGCCACCAGCGCGCGCCGCGCCCCTCGTCGCCGCGCAGCACGTCGCCCGCGCCGGCATGTTCGCGATAGGATGTCAGCCACCCTTCGCCTCGGCTCGGCATGCCCGGCAGCCTGCCGCTCGGCTCGGTCGCCACCAGGGTCAGCGCGGTGCGGGCGTGCGCAGGTCCAGCGTCAGCGGAAATTCGCTGGCCTTCTCCTGCAGGGGCATCGCAACGGTGCCCGGCGTGTGGCCACCCTCCTGAAAGCGGATGCGCCGACGCGCCTCCGCCTCATAGTCGTTCACCGGCACGCTGTCATAACTGCGCCCGCCCGGATGTGCGACATGGTAGACGCAGCCGCCCAGCGACCGCCCGTTCCAGCGATCGAGCACGTCGAAGGTCAGCGGCGCATTCGCCGGCAGGCGCGGATGCAGGCAGTTGGCCGGCGCCCATGCCTTGTAGCGCACGCCGCCCACCGCCTCGCCTTGCGCGCCGGTGGAGGTCATCGGCACGGCCCGGCCGTTCACCGCCACGATATGCCGCTCCGGCACCAGCCCGGTCGCGCGCACCTGCAACCGCTCGGTCGAGCTATCGACATAGCGCACGGTGCCGCCGATCGCGCCGGTTTCGCCCAGCACATGCCACGGCTCCAGCGCATGGCTGATCTCCAGCTCCACGCCGCCGGCATTCACTGTGCCGTGCACCGGAAAGCGGAACTGGCGCTGCGCCTCGAACCAGCTGGGATCGAAATCATAGCCCGCCCGCCGCAGGTCGCCCAGCACGTCGAGGAAATCGGCCCACACGAAATGCGGCAGCAGGAAACGATCGTGCAGCTGCGTGCCCCAGCGCACCAGCCCGCCCTGTTGCGGCTCGCGCCAGAACCACGCCGTCATCGCGCGCACCAGCAATTGTTGGGCGAGGCTCATCTTCGGCTCGGGCGGCATCTCGAACCCGCGAAACTCCACCAGCCCCAGCCGCCCGGTGGGGCCATCGGGGGAGAACAATTTGTCGATGCAGATCTCGGTCCGGTGGGTGTTGCCGGTCACGTCCACCAGCAGGTTGCGGAACAGGCGATCGACCACCCACGGCGCCGGGGTCTCCCCCTCACCGGGCATGGGCACCTGTGCCAGCGCGATCTCCAGTTCGTACAGCCCGTCGTGCCGCGCCTCGTCGATGCGCGGCGCCTGGCTCGTCGGCCCGATGAACATGCCCGAAAACAGATAGCTCAGCGCCGGATGCCGCTGCCAGTAGAGCACGAAGCTCTTCAGCATGTCCGGCCGGCGAATGAACGGCGAATCGTTCACCGATTGCCCGCCCAGCACCAGATGGTTGCCGCCGCCGGTGCCGATCGATCGCCCGTCGATCATGAACTTGTCGGCGGTCAGCCCGATCTCGCGCGCCATGCGGTACACGCCCTCGGTGATCGCCACCGTCTCGGCCCAGCTGGACGAGGGCTGGATGTTCACCTCGATCACGCCGGGATCGGGGGTGACGCGCAGCACCTGCAGGCGGGGATCGGGCGGCGGGGCATAGCCTTCGATCCGCACCGCCACGCCCAGCGACGCCGCCGCCGCCTCCACCTGCGCGATCAGCTCCAGATAATCCTCCAGCGCCTCGGTCGGGGGCAGGAAGATGGCGAGGTGATCGCCGCGCGGCTCGGCCGTCACGGCAGTGCGCACCGCACCCTCGATGATGTGCTGCTCCACCCGGTCCTGCGGGGCATGGCCGCCGGCGGCCTGCCCCACCTGCTCGACGCGCTGCTCATGCCCTTCCGCCGCGGCCAGCGGCGCCGACGCCTGATCGCGATAATCGGCCAGCGGCGCGCGCGGCTCGGTCGTGTCGCGGACATGGATATAGGGATATTCGCTCGGCGGCACGTAAGGCAGCGATCCCAGCGGCAGGCGATAGCCGAGCGCGGAATCGCCCGGCACCAGAAACAATTTGCCCCGCCGCACGCGCCACCGCTCGGATCGCCACTGCTTTGCCGGCTCGGGCATCACCTGCGTATTCCACCTTTGCACCGGCAGCACATAGCCGACCGGCTTCGACAGCCCGCGCTCGAACGCCTTCACCATCCGCGCCCGCGCCTCGGGATCCTCGATCTGCGGATCGGTCGGATCGGTATTCTCGGGCAGCGCGGCTTCCTTCACCGCCCACTCGATGCCGTCCTCATAGGCCGGCTGCACATTCTCGGCTGCCACGCCCAGCCCGCCGGCCACCGCCTCCAGAAAACGCCCGGCCATGTCGGCGCCCAGCGTCTCGCCGGTAACGGCGCTCTGCGCGATCAGTCCGACGTCGCGCCACACCGGCACGCCGTCCTTGCGCCAGTAGACCGAATAGCCCCAGCGCGGCAGGCTCTCGCCTGGATACCATTTGCCCTGGCCGTGATGGATCAGCCCGCCCGGCGCGAACTCGTCGCGCATCATGCGGATCAGCCGGTCCGCGAACAGCGCCTTGGTCGGCCCCACCGCATCACCGTTCCACTCGCCGGCCTCGGGATCGTCGGCGGCGACGAAGGTCGGCTCGCCGCCGGTGGTCAGGCGCACGTCCTGAGCCATCAGATCGGCATCCACCTGCCGGCCCAGCGCATCCAGCGCATCCCAGCGGGCGTCGGTGAACGGCGCGGTGATCCGCACCGCCTCGGCGATGCGCTGCACGCTCATCTCATGGCCGAACTCCACCTCGGCCGGCTCCATCAGCGCGCCCGCGATCGGCGCGGCGCTGCGATAGTGCGGCGTCGCCGCCAGCGGGATATGCCCCTCGCCGGCGAACATGCCCGATGTCGCGTCCAGCCCGATCCAGCCCGCGCCCGGCACATAGGCCTCGGCCCAGGCGTGCAGATCGACGACATCCTGCGCTACGCCCTTCGGCCCATCCACCGGCACCACGTCCGGCTTCAGCTGGATCGAATAGCCCGAGACGAAGCGCGCCGCGAAGCCGAGCCGGCGCAGCAGGTGGACGAGCAGCCACGCGCTGTCGCGGCACGATCCGCAGCCGATCTGCATCGTCTCCTCCGGGCCCTGCATCCCCGGCTCCATGCGGATGATATAGCCGATCCGCCGGTTCACCGCGACGTTCAGGTCGACGAGGAAGTCGATCGTCCGCTGCTGCCTGCCCTCGAACTCGGCCACCAGCGAATCGAACAGCGGCCCCTGCGGCTCCACCTCGAAATAGGCGGTCAGATCCTTCGCCAGATCGGGCGCGTAGGCGAAGGGCCGGCTCTCCGCATAATCCTCGACGAAGAAGTCGAACGGATTGATGACGACCAGATCGGCGATCAGGTCCACCGTGATGCTGAACTCGTCGGTTTTTTCGGGGAAGGTCAGCCGCGCCAGCCAGTTGCCGTGCGGATCCTGCTGCCAGTTGATGAAGTGGCTGTCGGGCGTGATCGTCAGCGAATAGTTGGGCACCTCCGTCCGGCTGTGCGGCGCGGGCCGCAGCCGCACCACCTGCGGCCCGAGCTGGACCGGTCGGTCGTAGCGATAGGAAGTGCGATGGTGGAGCGCGGCCTGAATCATGCCCTCTTGCACCACAATGGGGATGGGTGCGCAATGCGCCAGTATGTTGCGCGCGGCGCATGGCCGTGCACCGCCGCCGATAATGCGATACAGGCGCGGGCATGACCGATCCCCATGCCCTGTTCGAAAGCTGGTTCGCCGAAGCGAAGGCCGGCGAGATCAACGATCCCAACGCGATGACCCTCGCCACCGTGGACGGGCGCGGCCAGCCTTCGGCGCGGATGGTGCTGCTCAAGGGGCATGATGCGCGCGGCTTCACCTTCTACACCAACCTCGAAAGCCGCAAGGCCGGTGATCTGCGCGCGTCGCCGCGTGCCGGCCTGCTGTTCCACTGGAAGTCGCTGCGCCGCCAGGTCCGCGTCGAGGGCCCGGTGGAGCAGGTGAGCGATGCCGAGGCCGACGCCTATTTCGCCACGCGCGGCCGCGATTCGCAGCTTGGCGCCTGGGCGTCCGATCAATCCCGCCCGCTCGATACCCGCGCCACCTTCGAGGCGCGTTTCGCCGGGATGGAGGCACGCTTCGCCGGCGGCGAGGTTCCCCGCCCGCCGCATTGGAGCGGCACCCGCGTGCTGCCCGAACGCATCGAATTCTGGCAGGACCGCGCCCACCGCCTGCACGAACGCCGCCTGTTCGTTCGTGAGGGCGAGGGGTGGAACGAGGGGTTATTATACCCCTAAGCCGACCACCCCAGCAGCAGGAACAGCGCCACGATCACCAGTGCGGCGACCGTCGGATAAAAGGTCAGCGCGAAACCAAAAGCCCGCCCGGCCGCGCCGCGCGCATAGCCGATCCAAAAAGCGAGGCGCCCGATCGAGAACAAAGTGGCCAGTGCCACCGTCAGCAGCACCGGCCGGGGCACGCTCGCCGCGACGATCAGGTAGGTCGCGATCGCCAGCACCACCTGTTCGAGGCTATTCTGCAGGACGGCGCCAGCTTCCGCGACAGCCGGACTGGCGCCGCCGCGACTGCTGCCGGCAATGTCCACCTGCGAGAAGAAGCGCTGCCGCGCCACGTTTGCGACAGCCGCAACCAGCCAGGCGATCGGGATCAGGGCGATCCGCAACGCCCATTGGATCCGCAGCATGAACGGCATCGCTGCGCCTGCCGGCGTGAGCCACCAGACCGAACCCAGCGTCAACGCCAGCACCACGCCCGCAAGCGCCATCCCGCGGGCCACGCCCCGCTGCTCCAGCCTGAACTCAAGGTTCCCGGTCACGGTCCTGCGGCTTCACTCCAAACTCTTGCTCGCCTGCTCGAACACATCCTTCGACAGGCCCGGCGTCTCCAGCACGCGGTGTAGTTCCGCCTTCATCAGCGCGGCCCGTGCCTGATCGAAGCGGCGCCAGCGGCCGAGCGGGGGGATCAGCTTGGCGGCGGTGGAGGGGTTCAGCCGGTCGATCGCGGTCACCATGTCCGCAAGAAAGCGGTAGCCGCGCCCGGATAGGTCGTGGAACGCGCGCTGGTTCGCGGTGAAGGCGCCCACCAGCGACCGGATGCGGTTGGGATTAGCCAGCGTGAAATCGGCATGCTTCGCCAGCTTCTCCACGGCATCGATCGTGTCCGCGCGGGCGGATAGTGCCTGGGTCGAGAACCATTTGTCGAGCACCAGCCCGTTGCCGCGATAACGTTCGTAGAACAGCGCCAGCGCCTCGTCGCGCTCGGCCGCCTCGCCGCTCGCCAGCACGCCCAGCGCGCCCTGCCGGTCGGTCATGTTGTCCGCCTCGTCATATTGGCGAAAGGCCATCGTCGCCGCATCCGCCACGCCCGCCGCCGCCAGATAGCCCAGCGCCACCGTCCGCAGCCGGCGCAGCCCCTTGGCCGCCGGCGTATATTCGTAGCGATTGGCCTGCGACCGGCGGTAGGCATCGCGCCACGCCTCCTCCAGCTCGCGCCCCAACGCCGCGCGCAGCGCCTCGCGCGCGGCATGGATCGCGGGCGGATCGACCACGAGCATCTGGTCGCCGACGAAGGCCTCGCTCGGCAGCAGCACGGCCTCCGCCACGAAGGCGGGGTCGAGCGAGGGATCGGTCAGCGTCCGCTCCACCGCGGCGATCACCGGCGCATGGTCCGTCTCGCCGGTAGTGGCGGCCGCCACCAGCGTGTTCACCATCAGCTGCTGCATCGCCTCGTAGCGGGCGAACGGATCGTCGTCATTGGCCGAGAGGAAGGCGAGGTCCGCCGCCGAGCGGTCGGTTTCCACCACCACCGGCGCGGAAAAGCCGCGATTGATCGACAGAACGGGCCGCTCGCTCACCCCCTCGAACAGCACCTCCTTGGTTGCGCCGTCCAGCACCACCACCTGCTCCGCCACGATCTGCGCGCCGCCATGCTCGCCGTACAGCGCCACCTTGAGCGGCAGCGGCATCGGCTGCTTCACCGGCTGCCCGGGCGTCGCCGGCACCGTCTGGCTCAGCCTCAGCCGCGCCTGCCCGCTCGCCGGCTCGTGCGTGATCGAGGCGTGGACGCGCGGCGTGCCGGCCTGCGAATACCACAAGCGGAATGCGGTCAGATCCGCCCCGCTGGCATCCTCCATCGCCGCCACGAAATCCTCGCATGTAGCGGCATGGCCGTCGTGCCGCGCGAAATAGAGGTCGCTGCCCGCGCGGAACGCCTGCGGCCCCAGCAGAGTGAGCAGCATCCGGATCACCTCGGCGCCCTTGTTGTAGATGGTCGCCGTGTAGAAGTTCGATATCTCCATATAGGCGTCGGGCCGGATCGGGTGCGCCAGCGGCCCGGCATCCTCGGGGAATTGCGCCGCCCGCAGCGCCCGCACATTCTCGATCCGGTTCACCGCCGCCGATCCCTGATCGGCGGAATATTGCTGGTCGCGCAGCACGGTGAAGCCTTCCTTCAGCGAAAGCTGGAACCAGTCCCGGCAGGTGACGCGATTGCCCGACCAATTGTGGAAATATTCATGCGCCACCACGCCCGCCACGGCGTCGTAATCCGCATCCGTCGCGGTGTCGGGATCGGCCAGGATGTAGCGCGAGTTGAAGATGTTGAGGCCTTTATTCTCCATCGCGCCGAAGTTGAAATCGGCCACCGCCACGATGTTGAACTCGCCCAGATCATATTCGCGGCCATAGGTCTGCTCGTCCCACGCCATCGCCGCCTTCAGCGCCGCCATGGCATGTTCCGTCTTGCCGAGGTCCGCCGGCTTCACCCAGATCGCCAGGTCGACCGGCTGGCCCGATCGGGTGGTGAAGCTGTCGCGATTGGCGGCCAGGTCGGCCGCGACCAGCGCGAACAGATAGGTCGGCTTGGGAAAGGGATCGCGCCACTCCGCCCAGTGCCGCCCGCCCTCCAACCCGCCACCATCGGTGCGGTCGCCGTTGGAGAGCAGCAGCGGAAACCGCGTCTCGTCCGCCTCCATCCGCACCGTATAGCGGCTCAGCACATCGGGCCGGTCGGGAAAGAAGGTGATGCGGCGGAACCCCTCCGGCTCGCATTGCGTGCACAGCATCCCGCCCGAGGCGTACAGCCCCATCAGCTGCGTGTTGCGTGCCGGCTCGACCGCCACCTCGGTCTCGATCTCATGCGCGTCGCCGGGCAGATCGATCACCAGCGCGCCCGCGTCCATCCGCCAGCCGCCTTCCCGCGCCACGCCGTCGATCCGCACCGCCAGCGGGGTCAGCCCGTCGCCATCCAGCCGCAGCGGGCGGCCATGCGCGCCGTTGCGCGTCACGCTCAACCGCGCCGTCACCAACGTCCGCTCCGGGTCGAGGCGGAAGTCGAGCGACACTTGCGGAACGAGCCAGTCGGGCGGCCGATAATCCTCGCGGCGGATCACCGGCGGTGGCGGGGCGGCGGCGGTCTGGATATCGAGCATGATGCAGCCTAGCGGTGACGGCGGGGCGTTTCCACCCTCCCGCAAGGCCTTTTCACCGGCTATGACGCGGCATGGCGACGCTGTTGATCTTCGGCCCCGGCTACACTGCCTCGCGGATCGCGGCGGCGTTTCTCGATCGTGGCGGGCAGGTCGTCCGCATCAGCCGCTTGGGCGGCGACCTGCCCTTCGCCGAACCCGCCGCCGTGCTGCCCGCGATCGCCGCCGCCACCCACATCCTCTCGTCCGTTCCGCCCACCGACGGTGCCGATCCTGTTCTCACGCGCTACGCCGCCGCGCTCGCCGCCGCGCCGGCCCGGTGGATCGGCTATCTCTCCTCCACCGGCGTCTATGGCGATGCCGGGGGCGGCTGGGTGGACGAGGCGACGCCTGCCGCCGGCCGGCGCGGCGGGCGCAACCTGGCCGATGCGGCATGGGCCGCGCTGCACCCGCAAGCCCGCATCTTCCGCCTGCCCGGCATCTACGGCCCCGGCCGCTCCGCGCTGGACCGGGTGGCCCAAGGCCGCGCCCACCGCATCGATTTGGCGGGGCAGGTGTTCAGCCGGGCGCATGTCGACGATATCGTCGGCGGCGTGATGGCCAGCATCGCCCACGGCCCGCCCGGCGCCTATAATCTGGCGGACGACAGCCCGTGCAGCCAGAACCGCGTGATCGAGGCGGCTTGCGACCTGCTCGGCACGCCGTGGCCGCCGCTGCAATCGCTGGCGGAGGCGCAACTCTCCCCGCAGGCGCTCGCTTTCTATGCGGAAAATCGCCGCGTCGCAAACGGCAGGGCGAAGCGGCTGCTCGACTGGACACCGCTCTACCCAGATCACCGCGCCGGGCTGCGCGCGCTGGCCGCCGTTCAGGCGGCCGGCGGGCTGCCCTCCTCGCCCAACCGCATCGGCCCGATCACCTCGCGGTAGCGCGCCAGCGCATAACGGTCGGTCATGCCGGCGATGAAATCGGCGATGTGGCGAGCACGCGCCGGGTCCGCCTCGGGCAGCCGCTCGCGCCAGCGCGCCGGCAGCAGCGCCGGGTCGGCGCGATAGGCGTCTGCCAGACCGGCGATCACCGCGCGCGCCTGCGCCGCCACCGTCAGCTGGCTCGGATGATGATAGAGCCGGGCATACATAAACCGCTTGAACGCCCGCTCCTCCGCCGCCATCGCCGTCGAGAAACGCACCAGCGCCCGCCCCGCCGCGCGCACATCGCCTACGCCGGCGGGTGCCGCCTCGGCGATGGCGCGGCGACTCTTGGCCAGCAGGTCATGCACCATCCGGCCGATCTGCTCGCGGATCAGCTCCGACACGCGCCGCGCCGGCGACAGATCGGGATAGCGCGCGCTCACCGCCGCCCAGCCCGGCGCCACCAGCGGCTGCGCCACCACCTCCTCGAGATCGATCAACCCGGCGCGCAGGCCATCGTCGATATCGTGATTGTCATAGGCGATGTCGTCGGCCAGCGCCGCCACCTGCGCCTCCAGCGATGGCCAACCGCCGAGTTCGAGCGGAACCACCGCATCCACCTCCGCCAGCGCCCAGGGCAGCGCGCCGGTGACGGGGCCATTATGCTTGGCCAACCCCTCCAGCGTCTCCCAGCTCAGGTTCAGCCCGTCCCAGCGCGGATAGGGCGTTTCCAGCCGGGTCAGCACGCGCAGGGTGTGGGCGTTGTGATCGAAGCCGCCGGCATCCGCCACGGCCTGCGTCAACGCCTCCTCGCCGGAATGGCCGAAGGGCGGGTGGCCGATATCGTGCGCCAGGCACAGCGCCTCGGTCAGATCCTCGTTCAGCCCCAGCGCGCGGGCGATCGTGCGGCCGATCTGCGCGACCTCCAGGCTGTGCGTCAGGCGGACGCGGAAATGATCGCCGTCGGG
>CAXTTS010000051.1:0-17682 GCA_964247265.1 uncultured Sphingomonadaceae bacterium | reverse complement strand
TATCGCCCATGTTGCCGAACACCATCGCCTGCACGTTCACCGCCGTGCCCCACGCCGCCGGTATGTCGTTCAGCCGGCGATACACCTTCGCCCGCTCCGACTGCCACGATCCGAACACGGCGCCGACCGCGCCCCACAATTGCTCATGCACGTCCTGCGGGAACGGCTTGCTCCACTGCTCCTCGACGATCGCCTTGTACTGCTTCACCAGCGCCTGCCAGTCCCCGGCCGAAAGCTCGGTATCGAGGGTGAAGCCCTTATCCTCCTTGGCGATCTCCAGCGCTTCCTCGAAGGCGCCGTGATCCAGCTCCAGCACCACGTCGGAATACATCTGGATGAAGCGGCGATAGCTGTCCCACGCGAAGCGCGCATCGCCCGAGACGTTGGCGAGGCCCACCACCGTCTCGTCGTTCAGCCCCAGGTTCAGCACCGTATCCATCATGCCGGGCATCGATGCCCGCGCGCCGGAGCGGACCGACACCAGCAGGGGATCGGCCGCGAGCCCGAACGTCTTGCCGGTCACGCCCTCGATATGGGCGATGCCGTCCGCCACCTCGGCGCGCAGAGACGCCGGGAACTGCTCCCCCTCGTCATAATAACGCTGGCACATCGCGGTGGAGATGGTGAAACCCGGCGGCACCGGCAGGCCGATCGATGCCATTTCCGCCAGGTTCGCGCCCTTGCCGCCCAGCAGGTTGCGATCGCCCTTGCCGCCATCGGAAACGCCGCCGCCAAAGCGGTAGACGTAGCGCGCATCGGCAGAAGAAGATGCGGTATCCGCCGCCAATATGCTCGCCATCGTCAGCCCTCGATCTTGGAGAAGTCCGCCACATTGTGCATCGCAACACGGATTCTATCAAGCAAAGCGAGCCGTGCGGCGCGTTTGTCCCGATCCGGATCGTTAACCGTTACCTGATCGAAGAAGCCGTCGATCGGCGCGCGCAGCGACGCCAGCGCCGCCATCGCCCCGGCGAAATCCTCGGCGGCGATCGCATCCGCCACGCGCGGCTCCGCCGCATCCAGCGCCGCGATCAGCGCCGCCTCGGCCGGCTCCGGCGCATAAGGCAGGGTGGTATCCGCCATCCGCGCGTCCAGTTCGGCCACGGCGGCGGCGAACGCCGGATCCTCCACCAGCGCCAGCGGATCCTCCTCCCCGGTCTGCGCGATCCCCTGCTCGCCCGCATCGGACAGGATCGGCGGAGCGGCGCTCCCCTGTCCCTTCTTCTCCTCGGCCTTCAGGATATTCGCCGCCCGCTTATACCCCGCGAGCAGATTGGCCCCGTCCTCGATCGAGACGAACGCCTGCAAAGCCTTCACCCGCGCGAGCAGCCGAACCAGATCATCCTCGCCACCCAGCGCGAACACGGCATCGATCAGGTCGTGACGAACGCCTGCTTCACGCTGCTGGACCTTGAGGCGGTCGATCACCAAACCGTAAGAAATAGAACCAACAAAGTTCTGGACTTTCTGTGGATAAGCAAACAACGCCTGCGCAAACAGACGAGGCAAGCTGCAGCGTAATCTATTTTGAAGAATGATCGCGATCGCGCCTAGAGCAGATCGACGCAAAGCAAATGGATCTTTTGATCCAGTCGGAATGATGTCACGACTGATAAAACTAGCCAAAGTATCCAGCTTGTCCGCCAGCGACACAGCCACCGTCACCGGCGCGGTCGGCACCTCGTCGCCTTGCCCCACCGGCTTGTAATGGTCGCGGATCGCATCGGCCACGTCATCGGGCAGGCCCTCGGCCCGGGCATAATAGCCGCCCATCACGCCCTGCAATTCGGGGAACTCGCCCACCATTCCGGTGACGAGATCGGCCTTCGCCAGCCGCGCTGCCTGCTCCGCCATATCGGCCAGCGCCGCCCGCCCGACGCCCTCCCCTTCCCCGAGCGAAGTCGAGGGGCCGCCCGCGCCAAGCGAAGCCGGCACGATCCGCTCTTCCACCAGCCAGCGGGCCAGCTTCGCCACCCGCTCCACCTTGTCGGCCACGGTGCCCAATTTCTCGTGAAACACGATGCGGTCGAGCTTCTTCGCCCACTCCGCCAGCGGCACCTTGCGGTCCTGATCCCAGAAGAATCGCGCGTCGGAAAGCCGCGCCGCCAGCACCTTGCGGTTGCCCGCCACGATCGCGGCACCACCGTCGGTCGCCTCGATATTGGCGGTGCAGACGAACGCCGGCGCCAGCGCGCCCTCCGCATCCACCAGCGCGAAATATTTCTGGTTGGTCCGCATCGTCAGCTGGATCACCTCGCGCGGCACGGCGAGGAAGGCGGGATCGAAATCGCCCAGCAGCGGCACCGGCCATTCCGTCAGCCCGGCATTCTCCGCCACCAGCCCCTCGTCTGGCACCACGCTCAGCCCCTGCGCCGCCGCCGCCTTCGCCGCGCCCTCGGCGATGATCGCGCGCCGCTCCGCCGGATCGAGGATCACATGCGCCGCGCGCAGCTTGAACGCATAGTCGTCCGCGCTGCCGATCGTGATCGGCCCGGGGTGATGGAAGCGGTGGCCCAATGTCGCGGTGCCGGCGACGATGCCATCCACTTCGCACGCGACCAGATCGTCGCCCAGCAGCGCGACGATGCCCTGCAACGGCCGCACCCAGCGCAGCGACGCGGTGCTGGCGGAGGCCGCGCCCCAGCGCATCGACTTCGGCCACGAAAACGCCCGGATCAGGCCTGGGATCGCCGCGGACAGCACCTCTTTCGTGGCGCGTCCCGGCCGGCTCGCCACAGCGAACAGGATCGTGTTGCCCTTCGCGTCGGTCCGCTCGACCAGCTGCTCGCGGGTCAGCCCGGTCTTGCCGAGAAAGCCGGCCAGCGCCTGCGCCGGCGCGTCCGCCCTCGGCCCCTTGATCTCCTCGGATACCGGCTCGGTCGCCAGCGGCAGCCCGCGCGCGATCAGCGCAAGCCGGCGCGGCGTGGCGAATGTCTCGATCCTGTCGGCGCTTAGCCCCGCTTTCTCGATCTCCGTGGCAAACAGGCGGGCGAGGTCGGCGCAAGCCTTTTCCTGCATCCGCGCCGGGATCTCCTCCGATCGCAGTTCCAGCAGGAAGTCGGTCATGCCGCCCACCCGTTATGATCCATCCAGGCCTGGCACGCGCCCTTCGCCAGCTCGCGCACCCGGCCGATATAGGCCTGCCGCTCCGCCACCGAGATCACGCCGCGCGCCTGTAAGGTGTTGAAAAGATGGCTCGCCTTGATCGCCTGCTCATAGGCCGGGATCGGCAGCTGGTGGCTCAGGCAGTTCTCGCACTCCGCCGCCGCCTTGCGGAACCCGTCGAACAAAGTGTCCGTATCGGCCACCTCGAAATTCCACCTCGACATCTGGCGCTCATTCTCGATGAACACGTCGCCATAGGTCACCACCGGCATGCCGGGCGCGGGATCGTTGTAGACGAGGTCGAAGATGCTGTCCTTGTTCTGGATATACATCGCCAGACGTTCCAGCCCGTAGGTCAGTTCGCCCGCCACCGGCTTGCAATCAAAGCCGCCCATCTGCTGGAAGTAGGTGAATTGCGTCACCTCCATGCCGTCGCACCACACCTCCCAGCCGAGGCCCCAGGCGCCCAGCGTCGGGCTTTCCCAATCGTCCTCGACAAACCGGATGTCGTGCTTCAGCGGGTCGATGCCGATCGCATCCAGGCTGCCGAGGTACAGCGACTGAAGCTCCGGTGGGCTCGGCTTCAGGATCACCTGATACTGGTAATAGGCGCCCAGCCGGTTGGGGTTCTCGCCATAGCGCCCGTCGGTCGGCCGGCGACAGGGCTGCACGAACGCGGCGTTCCACGCATCCGGCCCCAAAGCGCGCAGTGTGGTGGCGGTGTGGAAGGTGCCGGCGCCCATCTCCATGTCATACGGCTGGAGGATCACGCAGCCCTGCGCCGCCCAATAATCGTGCAGCGTCAGGATCAGCCTCTGGAAGCTGAGCGGCGGTTCGGCTGGCAAGACAAGGCCCTTCGCATGAGCGGCACGACTGAGCGGCACCACGGCCCGCCGTTTGGCGGATCGCCCCGATCGGGTCAACCCGCGCCCCTTCCGCCTGCGCCCCTTCCACCTGGGCTGCGCGGGCGCTAGGAGCGGCCATGCGCAAGGCCCTGACCGCGATCCTCCCCGCCCTCCTGCTCGGCGCCTGTGCGCTCGCGCGCCACGATGCGCCGCCGCCCGCCGAGGCGCGGCCGGCGCTGTGGAAGCTCGCCGATGCCGATACCACCATCTACCTGTTCGGCACGATCCACGTCCTGCCGACCGGCTACCGGTGGGAGACGGGGCCGGTGCACGACGCCATCGCCAGCGCGCGGTCGCTGGTGATCGAAACCGTGCTCGGCCCCGATCCCGCCGCCACCTCCGCGTTGCTGATGCGGATGGGAAAGCCCGCCGCCCCCCTGCCGCCGCTGCTGGAGCGGGTTCCGCCGGACAAGCGTGCCGGCCTCGCCGCGATGATCGCGCGCAGCGGCGTGCCGCCGGTGCTGCTCGATGGCATGGAGACATGGACGGCGGCGTTGATGCTCGTCGGCACCACCCTCACCGACATGAAGCTCGTCGCCGGCGACGGGGTGGAGCCGCAGATCGAGGCGCAGTTCAAGGCCCGCGCTCTCCCGGTCGAGGGGCTGGAGACGCCCGAGCAGCAGCTCGGCTTCTTTGACACCTTGCCCGAAGCCGCCCAGCGCGAATTCCTTACCACGATGGTCGAGGATCCGGCCGCCATGCGCGGCGAATATGATGCCATGCTGGCCGCCTGGGCGCGCGGCGATGAAAAGGCGATCGCCGCGACCTTCGACGAGGATCTGAAGGACAGCCCGGCATTGCGCGCCGCACTGCTCGTCCAGCGCAACCGCAACTGGACGAAATGGCTGGAGGCGCGGCTGGCGCAGCCCGGCGTCACGCTGGTCGCGGTCGGCGCCGGCCATCTCGCCGGCCCGGACTCGGTGGTCGCGATGCTGAAACGGGACGGGTTCACGGCGGAACGGGTCCGCTAGCCTCCACGCTTTGACTCTCGCGGCCCATTCGCCTAGTGGCCGCCGCTCGCGCGCCGGTCATCCCTGGAGGCGGCGCGCGCTGTTTCAACCAAGCGATACTGGAGACATGATATGAGCGAAGTGCTCACCTTGTCGGCTGAGACGCGCGAACGGGCAGGCAAGGGAGCCTCCCGTGCCATGCGTCGTGAAGGCCGCGTCCCCGCCGTGATCTACGGCAACAAGCAGGAAGCCCTCTCGATCCACGTCGAGGAGAAGCTGCTGATGAAGATGCTCAACACCGGGCATTTCATGAACAGCGTCGTGATGATCGACGCCGGCGGCCAGTCGCTGCGGACCCTGCCGAAGGACGTCCAGTTCCACCCGGTAACCGATCGCCCGCTGCATGTCGATTTCCTGCGCATCGGCGAGCATACGAAGGTGCACGTCAACGTGCCCGTCGTCTTCACCGACGAGGAAGCCTCGCCCGGCATCAAGCGCGGCGCCGTGCTCAACATTGTCCAGCATGAGCTGGAGCTGATCGTCGACGCCGCCGAGATCCCCGACCAGATCGAGATCTCGCTTGCCGGCCTCGATGTCGGCGCGACGATCCACCTCTCCAGCGTCACCCTGCCGGCCGGTGCCAGCGCCGCCAGCTCGGATGCGGAAGCCACGATCGCCACGATCGTCGCCCCGTCGTCGATGCTCAGCGCCGCCGACGCGGCCGAGGATGCCGCGGCCGACGCCGCCGCCGCGAGCTGATGAGCCGCCTCCGCCCCGGTTCGCGCCGGGGCGGATACGGCCAAGTCGAACATGCAGATCTGGGTCGGCCTCGGTAATCCCGGCGCGCAATATGCGCTCAACCGGCACAATGTCGGCTTCATGGCGGTGGACGCCATTGCCGAGGTCCACCGCTTCGATCCGTGGAAGAAGGCGTTTCAGGGCTGGTCCGCAATGGGTCGCATCGGATCGCAGCGCATTCTGCTGCTGAAACCCGCCACCTTCATGAACGAAAGCGGCCGCGCCGTCGGCGATGCGCTGCGTTTCTACAAGAGTGCGGTCGGCGACGTCACCGCCTTCCATGATGAACTCGATCTTGCCCCGTTCAAGGTGAAGGTGAAGACCGGCGGCGGCACGGCGGGGCATAACGGCCTGCGCTCCACCGAAGCGCATGTCGGCAACCCCTACCGGCGGGTGCGGCTCGGCATCGGCCATCCCGGCCACAAGGATCGGGTGACGCCGCACGTCCTCGGCAACTATGCCAAGGCGGAGATGGAGCCGCTTGCCGACATGCTCGGCGCGATCGCCGCCGAGGCGCCGTTGCTGGCCGAGGGCGACGATGCGCGCTTCATGAACGATGTCGCGTTGCGGCAGCAGCCATGAGGCTGAACCAGGTCACGCTCGGCTGCACCGACTATACCGCGTCCTGCGCCTTCTACCGCGCGCTGGGGCTGCGCCAGATCGTCGATGCCCCGCCGCGTTATGCCCGCTTCGAAACGCAGACCGGAGAGACGCTTTCGATCCACGCCGTCGAAGTCGTCACTTCCACGACGCTGATCTATTTCGAGTGCGATGACGTGGATGCCACCGTCGCAGCTCTGAAGGCGCGGGATGTAGAGATCGCGCAAAATCCGCGCGATGAAAGCTGGCTATGGCGCGAGGCTCGCTTGTTCGACCCTGCCGGCAACGAGATATGCCTCTATCATGCCGGCGAAAACCGCCGCTTTCCACCCTGGCGGATGGAATAAGCGGCGGCCTGCCGGATCGGCCGATCAGCTGAAGTTCTTGGGCATCCCGAAATCGACCTGACCGCCCTGCGCGCCGGAACCGCCCATGTGGCTGGCATCGCCGCCATCGTTGGCGAGTTCGCGGGCACGCCGGCGGGCGACCTCCTCGGGGGTGAGCGGCGTGGTTTCCTCGGCAATCTTGTCGGTGTCGCCACCTGGCTGCGTCGTCATGTCGTCTCTCCTCGGCGATGATGGGGAATAACGAAGCCCGTCCGCCGCCGTTCCACTACCCGTCCCGCCCCGCTGGCACTCCGCCGCTCTGCCCTCTATCGCCGCCCGACCGCCGGAGAGATTCGATGCCCAGCCGCTCCCTGTTCGTTACCCGCCTCCATGAGGATCGGATCGACGATCCCGCCTTCCTTGCCGAACTGGAGCAGGCCTGCCGCGCGATCGCCGCCGAGGATCGCGCCGGTCGCGCCTGGTCGAAGGAGCATGGCTATCGCGGCTACACCAGCTACGCCTCGCTCGCCGACCTGCCGCAGCGTGACCCGCGCTTTGCCGAACTCGTCCGCCGCCTCGCCCCGCACCTCGCCGCGTTCGCCCGGGATTGCGCCTTCGATCTCGGCGGTCGGCGGCTGAAGCTGGACAGCCTGTGGGTGAACCTGCTGAAACCCGGCGGCGCGCATGGCGGCCACATTCACCCGCACAGCATCGTCTCGGGCACCTTCTACGTCAGCACACCCGATGGCGCCGGCGCGCTGCGGCTGGAGGATCCGCGCCTGCCGCTGATGATGGCCGCCCCCACCCTCGCCCGCGATGCACCGCCGGAACTCGAACGCTTCGTCCGCATCGCTCCTTTGCCCGGCACCGTACTGCTCTGGGAAAGCTGGTTGCGCCACGAGGTGATCGCCGGCACCGGCAAGGCGGAGCGGATCAGCGTCAGCTTCAACTATCGCTGAGGCGATCCAGCAGCGCGGTCAGCGCCGCCAGGTCGCCCATATGCACCATGTCCCGGCTGTAACGGAGCGCCGCCAGTTCCGCCTCGTCTCGCATAAGGGCGTCCGCGATCATCCGTTCCAGGCGATCGCGGGTCAACGGGAACGCGCATCCTTCCGCCCCGGCCGGCAGCGCGGCGAGCGAATGGCGCGATCCCAGCACCGGCTTGCCATAGGTCAGCGCCTCCATCACCTTGATGTTCAGGCCCGTGCCCTCCACCGGAGAGATCACCAGCCGCGCTGTGGCATAGAGCCCACCCAGTTCCTCGACGAAGCCGAGCAGCGTCAGGTTCGGCATCGCCGCCGCCAGCGCCTGCAACTCGGGCGCACGGCACACATGGCCGGCCACGCTGATCGCGTAACGCGCCAACCAGTCGCGATGGGCGGAGAGGTAGGCGCTCAACCCCTCGACATTGTAGCGGTTCAGCGATCCAACGAAGAGAATGTCGATCGTGCGCGGCACCCCGCGATCCACCGCGATCGCCGGCGAAGAAAAGCGCGGCACGTAGAATGTCGCCGTATCCGGCAGCAGGATATGGAAGACCTCTGCTTCCGCGTTCGAGATGGCGATCACTCCCGCCACCGCGGAGAGCAGGCCCAGTCCCGATCGCATCCCCATCACCGCGTTGCGGCCGAACAGCGAAAGCCCGCGAAGCTTGGCATAGCGGACGAACTTGATGTCGATCGTGTCCACAACCGCACGCGCCAGGGGTATGCCGTTCAGCTCGGTCAGCCCATCGGTGAAGTTGACGAGGAAGCGCGTGTTCGGGTCAGCCGTCAGCGCGCGCAGCCGCGGCGTCGCGCCCGGCACCGATAGCGCCGCGATCCGTCTCGCGGCGCCGGGAACCGCCATCAGCGCCAAATTCTTCAACCGCTTCGCCAGGCGCACGCCTCGGCCGGCATGCTCAAGGATCAGGGGCACGCCCGGAAATTGGTGGGAGAACCGCTCCCGGGCCGCGTCGGTCCACGGCGCCACATCATGCTCGAAATAGGAATATACGGCCACATCGGCGAAGCGGCCCGCTGCAAAAGCGATGAAGTCGGCGAACCGGATGTGCGATCCGCTCTCCGGCCGGGTGAAATCGCCGTTGACGAAGATCACCAGACGGCCTTGCTCGCTTGTCATCGTTGCTTTGCGCTGCATCGCGGCATCATAGCGAGAGGTAGCAGGCCAGCGGCATCGAGATGGCTTCGATCTGGTGCGATCCGGCCGGCTATTGCGCCTTGATGCCGCCACCTTTCTTCTCCTTGTGGGCGCGGATCTGCTCGTCCAGTTCGCGGATGCGCTGGCGCTGCGGGGTATCGTGCGGCAGGCCTTTCAGCCGCGCCTCCGCCCATAGCTTCGTCCGTTCCGATTCCAGCGCCTTCAGATACAGATCGGCCATATCGTCTCCTCGGTTTCACGCCTCTCAGCCGAGAGGCGCAAGGGAACGCCATCGGTGCCTACCGCTGGCATCGCAACCGCAATCGGCCTATCGGGGCCGATCATTGCGACCACGGGATTAGCGTCATGGGTTTCCGCTGCGGTATCGTCGGGCTGCCGAACGTCGGCAAGTCCACCCTGTTCAACGCGCTGACGGAGACGGCGGCGGCGCAGGCGGCGAACTATCCGTTCTGCACGATCGAGCCGAATGTCGGCCAGGTCGCGGTGCCCGATCCCCGCCTCGGCGAGATCGCCAAGGTCGCGAACAGCGCCAAGATCATCGAGACGCAGCTCGCCTTCGTCGACATCGCCGGGCTGGTGCGCGGCGCCTCCAAGGGCGAGGGCCTCGGCAACCAGTTCCTCGCCAACATCCGCGAGGTGGATGCGATCGTCCACGTCCTGCGCTGCTTCGAGGGCGGCGACGTGACCCATGTCGAGAACAAGGTCGATCCGATCGCCGATGCCGAGACGGTGGAGACCGAGCTTATGCTCGCCGATCTCGATTCGCTCGAAAAGCGCGTACCCGCCTTCCAGAAGAAGGCCGCTCAGGGCGACAAGGAGGCCAAGGCCGCCGCCGCCGTGCTCGGCAAGGCGCTGGCGCTGCTGCGCGAGGGGCAGCCCGCCCGCCTGACCCGGCCGGCCGACGAGGATGAGGAACGCATCTTCAGCCAGGCGCAACTGCTCACCGCCAAGCCGGTGCTCTACGTCTGCAACGTCGACGAGGGATCGGCCGCCAATGGCAATGCCCTGTCCGCCCGCGTGTTCGAGAAAGCGGCGGCGGAAAATGCCAAGGCGGTCGTCGTCTCCGCCGCGATCGAGGCGGAGATCGTCACGCTCGACGCCGCCGACCGCGCGGAGTTCCTGTCCGATCTGGGCCTGGCCGAAACCGGCCTCGCCCGCGTGATCCGGGCCGGCTACGAACTGCTCGATCTCATCACCTTCTTCACCGCCGGCCCCAAGGAGACGCGCGCCTGGACGGTGGATCGCGGATCAAAGGCACCGCAGGCGGCAGGCGTGATCCACACCGATTTCGAACGCGGCTTCATCCGCGCCGAGACGATCGCCTACCCCGATTACGTCGCCTACAAGGGCGAGGCGGGCGCGCGAGAGGCGGGCAAGCTGCGCTCTGAAGGCAAGGATTATGTCACGCAGGATGGCGACATCATGCTGTTCCGCTTCAACGTCTGAGGGCTGAAGCCATGCCCCTCTGGTTCGATGATCTGGCCGTCGGCGATACCGCGCGTTTCGGCGCCTATGCCGTCACGCGGGAGGAGGTGCTGGCCTTCGCCAACGCCTACGATCCCCAGCCCTTCCATCTCAACGACGAGGCGGCGGCCGCCAATCCGATCTTCGGTCGCCTCGCCGCGAGCGGCTGGCACACCGCGGGCATGACGATGCGGATGACGGTGGATCATTGGCTGACGCGGGGCGGGACCTCGCTCGGCTCGCCGGCGATCGACGAGCTGCGCTTCCTCAAGCCGGTATTTCCGGGCGATACGCTATCCGTCGAGACCGAGATCCTCGCCATGCGGGCGCTGGCCAGCCGCGCCGATCGTGGTGTCGTCACCTCGCGCACCACTACGTTCAATCAGGATGGCGATGCGGTGCTGTCGTTCGTCGCCACCACCTTCTGGCCCCGGCGCGGCTGAACCCGCCACAAGATTACAAGCGCGCCATCCCCACCGCGCTCATCGCCCGTTAAGCCGTCAGGCCCGATCTAGCGAGTGCATCCGCGACGCCTGTCGCGTGCCGATGGTGGAGAGATTATGATGAAGACCCGGCTCTTGGCCCTCGCCCTGGTGGCGTTGCCGGCCCTTTCCGCACCCGCTTTGGCGCAGAGCGGCCCCGCCCAGCAACGCTGGGACGCCGCGCAGGCCCGCTATCAGGCGGAAACCGATCGCTATTATCGCGAGCGCGATCTCTATTATAACAGCCGTGGCGGCCATCGCGGCCCCGGCCCCGGCGCCTATGCCCCGCCGCCGCCGCCCGGTGGCGGCTATGACGACGATCGCTTCGCCACCGACTATGACGCCTCGCGCGATTATCGCGACGATCCCCGTGCTCGCGAACGTACCTTGTCGTCCAACGATCAGGTCTATCGCGGCTCGGACGGTCGCTATTATTGCAAGCGCAACGACGGCACCACCGGGCTCATCATCGGTGCTGCGGGCGGCGGCATCCTCGGCAACGTGCTGGATGGCGGGCGTCATCGCACCGGCGGCACACTGATCGGCGGCGCGTTGGGCGCGCTCCTCGGCCGCTCGGTCGATCAGAACCAGACGGCGCAGAACCAGGACGTGCGCTGCCGCTGACGCACCCTGCCACGAGGGTCGGCTAACCCAGCCGACCCTCGTGCAGCCGCACCACCCGATCCATCTTCGCCGCCAGCCGCTCATTATGCGTCGCCACCAGCGCGGCGCTGCCCTCACCCCGCACCAGCCGCAGGAACTCGGCCAGCACCACGTCGGCCGTTGCCTCGTCCAGATTGCCGGTCGGCTCGTCGGCCAGCACCAGCTTGGGCGCATTGGCCAGCGCCCGCGCCACCGCCACGCGCTGCTGCTCGCCGCCCGATAACTGCGCCGGCCGATGCGTCAGCCGGTGCCCCAGCCCCAGCGCGCCCAACAGCGACGCCGCCCGCGCCTCCGCCGCCGGCCGTGCCGTGCCGTGGATCAGCTGCGGCAGCACCACATTCTCGGCAGCGGTGAAATCGGGCAGCAGATGGTGGAACTGGTAGACGAAGCCCAGCGCATCGCGCCGCACCCGCGTCCGCCCGTCATTGTCCAGCCGCGCGGCCTCCTCGCCGGCGATGCGGATCGATCCCTCGAACCCGCCCTCCAGCAGCCCGACCGCCTGCAACATCGTCGACTTGCCCGAGCCGGACGGCCCCAGCAGCGCGACGATCTCGCCCGGACCGACATGCAGGTCCACCCCGCGCAGCACCTCGATCACCGTCTCGCCCTGGCGGAAGCTGCGCTTCAGGGCGGTGACGCCCAGGACATCGTTAGTGACGGGCTTATTCATAGCGCAGCACCTGCACCGGATCGGTGTTCGCCGCCTTGAACGCTGGGTAGAGGGTGAACAGGAAGGCCGATCCGATCGCCAGCGCCACGATCGCCAGCACCTCGAACGGATCGGTCTTGCTCGGCAATTCGGTGAGGAAGCGGATCGACGGATCCCACAGATTCTGCCCCGTCGCGAACTGGATGGCGTTCACCACCCCCTGCCGGAAATACAGGAAGATGAAGGCCAGCACGATGCCCGCCGCCGTGCCCAACGTGCCGATCGTCACGCCAACCGTCATGAAGATCCGCACCATCGCGGTGCGCGATGCGCCCATCGTCCGCAGGATCGCGATGTCGCGCGTCTTCGCCCGCACCAGCATAATGAGCGAGGACAGGATGTTGAACACCGCTACCAGGATGATGAGCGACAGCACGACGAACATCGCCACCCGCTCCACCGCCAGCGCCTCGAACAGAGAAGCGTTCATCGATCGCCAGTCGGTGACGACGCCCGATTTGCCCACCTTGTCCGCCAGCGGGGCGAGGATGGTGGCCACTTTGTCGGCATCCACCGTTTCGACCTCGACCATGCCGACCGCATCGCCCAGCATCAGCAGCGTCTGCGCGTCGGCGATCGGCATGATGACGAACGCCTTGTCATAATCGTAAACGCCCACTTCGAAGATCGCGGCCACCGTATAGCTGACGATGCGCGGCACGGTGCCGAACGGCGTCGTCTGCCCCTGCGGGCTGATGAGGCTGATCTGACCGCCGACATTGGCGCCCAGCGCCTCCGCCAGCCGCGCGCCGATCGCCACCTTGCCGCTGCCGGGCGTCACCTCGGCCATGTTGCCGGCGACCACCTTTTCCTGGATCGTCCGGTTGTGGCGGATGTCCTCGGGCAGCATCCCGCGCACCAGCACGCCCTCCACGCGGCCCTCATAGCTCGCCATCAGCGGCTGCTCGATCAGCGGCGTCGCCTTGGTGATGCCCGGCGTGGCGCGCGCCTGCCGCACGATGTCCTGCCAGTCCGGCAGCCGCCCGCCATAGCCCTGCACCACGGCATGGCCGTTCAGCCCGATGATCTTGTCGAACAGTTCGGCGCGAAACCCGTTCATCACCGACATCACGATGATGAGCGCCGCCACCCCCAGCATCACCGCGACCAGGCTGATCGAGGCGACGAGGAAGATGAAGCCCTCACCCTTGCCCGGCAGCAGATACCGCCGCGCGATCATCCGTTCGTAGGAGGAGAGGATCATGCCGAGGCTGCTCTGTCATACCGGCGCCGGCTGGGATCTCCTGCGGTTCGCCGGTTGCGCCCGTGGTACGAAAGTCCGGCCCTCTTCGTCATTCCCGCGGAGGCGGAAATCCAGTGGCGGAACGCTGCGCTGTTTTTCCCAGCGTGCAGCTGGATTCTCGCCTGCGCGGGAATGACAGGTGAGCGCAGGGGGTTCATTCCGCCAGCCTCGCCAGCGCCTCGTTTGCACTCAACTCCACCTTTTCGCCCGTCGCGCGGTTCTTCAGCTCGACCACGCCGTTCGCCAGCCCTTTCGGGCCGATCACCAGCTGCCAGGGCAATCCGATCAGGTCCATCGTCGCGAACTTCGCACCGCCACGCTCGTCGCGGTCATCGTACAGCGTCTCCACGCCGGCCGCCGTCAGCCTGGCATAGAGGTCGTCGCAGGCCGCCGTGCAGGCCGCGTCGTCGGCGCGCATGTTGATGAGGCCGACCCTGTACGGCGCCACCGCCTCGGGCCAGATGATACCCTTGTCGTCGTGGCTCGCCTCGATGATCGCGCCCACCAGCCGCGACACGCCGATGCCGTAGCTGCCCATCTGCGGCACCACCTCGCCGCCATCCGGCCCCTGCACCTTCATCCCCATCGCCGCGGAGTATTTGGTGCCGAAGAAGAAGATGTGGCCCACCTCGATCCCGCGCGACTGCTTCAGCGCGTCGCCGGCCGCCGCCTCGCGCGCCTCGTCCCGCTTCTCGTCGGTAGCGGCATAATCGTCGGTCAGGCCCGATACGAACGCCTGCAACGCCGCGCGGTCGTCCGCATCCACGTCCGGCGCGCGCGGCTGTTCCCAATTGGTGTGGTAGAACACGTCGCTCTCGCCGGTCGGCGCCAGCACGATGAACTCATGCGAGAGGTCGCCGCCGATCGGGCCGGTATCGGCCTGCATCGGGATCGCGCGTAGCCCCATCCGCGAATATGTCCGCAGATACGCCACGAACATCCGGTTATAGCTGTGCCGCGCGCCCGCTTCGTCCAGATCGAACGAATAAGCATCCTTCATCAGGAACTCGCGCCCGCGCATCACGCCGAAGCGCGGGCGCACCTCGTCACGGAACTTCCACTGGATGTGATAGAGCGTGCGCGGCAGATCGCGGTAGCTGCGGGCGGCGTCGCGGAAGATGGCGGTAATCATCTCCTCGTTGGTCGGCCCGTACAGCATCTCGCGCTCGTGCCGGTCGGTGATGCGCAGCATCTCCGGCCCATAGGCGTCGTAGCGGCCGGATTGACGCCACAGGTCGGCCGATTGCAGCGTCGGCATCAGCAGTTCGACGGCGCCGGCGCGATCCTGCTCCTCGCGCACGATCTGCTCGATCTTGCGCAGCACGCGGTGGCCCAGCGGCAGCCAGGCATAGATGCCCGCCGCCGTCTGCCGAATCATCCCCGCGCGGAGCATCAGCTTGTGGCTGACGATCTGCGCGTCGGCAGGCGATTCCTTCATCACGGGCAGGAAGTGGCGTGAAAGACGCATAAGAGTGTGGTGATCCTTTGTGCAGCGCCGCTCTAGGCCCGCGCATCGTTGGGGGCAACCGGCGCCGCTGTTGCCGATTCGTCACAGGCACCGGCTTTTCGATGCCCGCAGTCACCAACTCCGGTGACATGAAACGGAAATATGCGTACCGAAATACTTACGAACACAGGCTCAAGGCCAGGTTCGGGGAGGCCTCGGCGCCCCGCTGTCTCGTTCGGGGGGACGAACACAGCGCGCGGGCGCCGAGCCGACTATAAGGGGGTTGACGAGCTTTCGTCACGCGGGCGCCCGGGTTGCTGAAGAAGCAGCCCGGGCGTTCGCATGTCCGGCTTCCGTAGCAGCTTGGACCCCGCCGCGATCTGCCGCGTTCTTCTTTGGCACAGCCAAGGAGAATGCACATGGCCAGCCAGCCCCCCGTCCCCGAAACGCCGAACCAGGGGCCGGTCGATGCGCCGATCCCCTCGCCCGCCGATCCGATCCCGGCCGCGCCGTCCGATCCGGTCTGACATTTACCAACCGCTAACCGCATCGGGCGCATCGTCGCCCGATGCTGTTCCCGTTCCGCACGAGCACGATCTTCAAGAATCGCTGGGTCGCTTTGATGTGGGCTGCCGGCATCTGCTTCATGGCCGCGCAGATCGTCGATAGCGTCTCGGGCGTCACCACGAAGAAGGGCGATACGACCGCCGTGACCCCGGCCGATGCGCCTTCGAGCAGCACCGGCGATCCGGTCGCAGTGGCGCTAGGCAACGCCCCGCCCCCGACATCGTCGCCTGCCATGCCACCGCCGCCGCAGGAACACATCGCCCGCTGACGACCGGCCCGCTGACAACCGGCACCCGCGCTAGACCAGCCGGCTCTGCCGCAACGCCGCCGAGATGAAGCTGGCGAACAGCGGGTGTGGATCGAACGGCTTGGATTTCAGCTCGGGGTGGAACTGCACGCCGACGAACCACGGATGATCCGGCCGCTCGACGATCTCGGGCAGCGCGCCATCCGGCGACATGCCGGAGAAGACCAGCCCGCCATCCTCCAGCGCCTCGCGATAATGCACGTTCACCTCGTAGCGATGGCGGTGCCGCTCGCTGATCGTCTCCGCCCCGTAGATGCCGCGCACCTGGCTGTTGCCCGCCAGCTTCGCCGGATAGGCGCCCAGCCGCATCGTGCCGCCCAGATCGCCATGCGCGGTGCGCAGCTCGCGCCCGCGTACGCTCTCCCATTCGGTGATGAGACCGACGACCGGCTCGTCGGTCGGGCCGAACTCGCTGGTGGAGGCCTCGGCGATCCCGGCGGTGTTCCGCGCGCCCTCGATGCAGGCCATCTGCATCCCCAGGCAGATGCCGAAGAACGGCACGTTGCGCTCCCGCGCGAAGCGCACGCTGGCGATCTTGCCCTCCGATCCGCGCTCGCCAAAGCCGCCCGGCACCAGGATCGCGTGCATCGGCTCCAGCTGCGCGGCCACGTCCGCCTGATCCGCCTCGAACAGTTCGGCGTCGATCCAGCGGATGTTCACCTTCACCCGGTTGGCGATGCCGCCATGCACCAGCGCCTCGTGCAGAGACTTATAGGCGTCGAGCAGCCCGGTATATTTGCCGACGACGCCGATCGTCACCTCGCCCTCGGGATTGTGCAGCCGGTCGAGAATGTCGTCCCAGCGGCGCAGGTCGGGGCTCGGCCCCGCCGCGATGCCGAACGCATCCAGCACCGCCGCATCCAGCCCCTCGGCATGATATTGCAGCGGCACGCCGTAGATCGATTTGGCGTCCAGCGCCGGAATCACCGCTTCCTTGCGCACGTTGCAGAACAAGGCGATCTTCGCCCGGTCGCTTTCCGGCAGCGGCCGCTCGCAGCGGCACACCAGCACGTCGGGCTGGATGCCCAGCGCGGTCAGGTCGCGCACGCTATGCTGGGTCGGCTTGGTCTTCAGCTCGCCCGCCGCCGCGATATAGGGCACCAGCGTCAGGTGGACGAACACGCTGGCATTGCGGCCGAGATCGTTCCGCAGCTGGCGGATCGCCTCCATGAACGGCAGCGACTCGATATCGCCCACCGTGCCGCCGATCTCGCACAGCACGAAATCCAGATCGTCCACCTCGCTGCGGGCGAACTCCTTGATCGCATCGGTCACGTGCGGGATCACCTGCACCGTGGCGCCCAGATAGTCGCCGCGCCGCTCCTTGGCGATGATCGTCGAATAGATCCGGCCTGACGTCACATTGTCGCTCTGCCGCCCCGGCACACCGGTGAAGCGTTCGTAATGGCCGAGGTCCAGGTCCGTCTCCGCCCCGTCGTCGGTCACGAACACCTCGCCATGCTGGTAGGGCGACATCGTGCCGGGATCGACGTTGAGATAGGGATCGAACTTGCGAATCCGCACGCGGTATCCGCGCGCCTGGAGGAGGGCGGCGAGGCTGGCGGCCATCAGGCCCTTGCCGAGCGAGGAGACCACGCCGCCGGTGATGAAAATGAACCGCGTCATGGGAGGAAAGCCCTAGCCGGGGATCGCACGCCGCCGCAAGGGCGCCCGCGCGTCCGGTCGCAATCGGTGGTCGGGAATGCGGCGCACGCCCGCCGGCCGCCGGGTTCAGGCACGGCCCGAACCTGCGTGCCACCAGCGGGTTCCGGGCGGATTACTGCCCCGGCGTGCTCAGCGGCGCGGTGGGCGTCGTCACGGGCGCGGGGGCGGGGATCACCACCGGCTCGGTCGTCGTCATGGCCGGCGCGGATGCGGGCTTGGCGGCCGGTGCGGACTTGACGCTGGCCGCAGCGGGCTTGGCGCTGGCCGGCGTCTCCGCGCGCACCTTGGCCT
>CAXTTS010000050.1:0-17804 GCA_964247265.1 uncultured Sphingomonadaceae bacterium | reverse complement strand
CGATCTCGTAACCGCCGTCCATCGGCTCCTCGGTGACGGCGGTGATGTAGTCGGGCTGGCGCTGCGCTTTCCAGTGATCGGCGACCGCGCGGACCTCGTCGTCCGACACGAATGGGCCATGGACGCGCACGATCTGCTTGCCGCCGGCGACGTAGAGCATGTCGCCCTTGCCGAGCAATTGCTCGGCGCCCTGTTCGTTGAGGATGGTGCGCGAATCGATCTTGGAGGCGACCTGGAAGCTGATCCGCGTCGGCAGATTGGCCTTGATGACGCCGGTGATGACGTCGACCGACGGGCGCTGCGTCGCCATGATGAGGTGGATGCCGGCGGCGCGCGCCTTTTGCGCGAGGCGCTGGATGAGGAACTCCACCTCCTTGCCCGCCGTCATCATCAGGTCGGCGAGTTCGTCGACCACCACCACGATCTGCGGCAGCGGCTCGAACTCCAGCGTCTCCTCCTCGTAGATCGGCTGGCCGGTCTCGCCGTCATAGCCGGTCTGCACGCGGCGGGTGATCGGCTTGCCTTTGGCCTTGGCCGCACGGATCGCATCGTTGAAGCCGCCGAGGCCGCGCACGCCGACCGAGGCCATCATGCGGTAGCGGTCCTCCATCTGCTCCACCGCCCATTTCAGCGCGCGGATCGCCTTGGGCGGCTCGGTGACGACGGGCGACAGCAGATGCGGGATGCCATCATAGACGCTGAGTTCGAGCATCTTGGGATCGATCATGATCATGCGGCACTGATCGGGGGTGAGCCGGTAGAGCAACGACACGATCATCGTGTTGAGCCCTACCGACTTGCCCGAGCCGGTGGTGCCGGCGATCAGCAGATGCGGCATCGGCGCGAGATCGGTGATGACCGGATCGCCGGCGATGTTCTTGCCCAGGATGATCGGCAGCTGGGCGGTGGAGGTTTCGAAGCCCTCGCTATCGACCAGCTCGCGCAGCATCACCGCCTCGCGCTTCTGGTTGGGCAGCTCGATGCCGATCACGCTGCGGCCGGGAATGGTGGCGACGCGGGCGGACAGAGCGGACATGTTGCGGGCGATATCGTCCGCCAGGCTGATGACGCGGCTGGCCTTGATGCCGGAGGCGGGCTCCAGCTCGTACATCGTCACGACCGGGCCGGGGCGAATCTCGGTGATGCGGCCTTTGACGTGAAAATCGTCGAGCACGGTTTCGAGCAGGCGGGCGTTGCGTTCGAGCGAGGCGCGGTCGATCGCCATGCCGCTGTTGGCGGGCGGCTCCGCGAGCAGGTCGATTGGCGGCAGGGTGTAGGTATCGAGCGCGAGCTTGGCCTGCGCCTCGCGCTTGCGCGGTTCCTGCGCTGGGCGGGCGACGGGTTCGCGGATGGTGGGCGGCTCGCTGGCGGCATCCTCCGGCTCGACGACCGGGCGAGGCAGCGGGCGGGCGACCTTCTGCCGCACGGCCGGGGCGGTGGCAGGGTCGACCGGGAAGGTAGCGGGAGCGAGCGTGACCTTGGGTGTGCGGGCGAAGCGATCGCGCTTCATCAGCCAGCCGCGCTCCGCCGCGTCGAGGCCGAAACCCCAGGCGCCGAGAAGGAGGCCGCCGAGGCCGAACAGCAGGATCGCGCCGATGCGTAGCCCGGATTGCACAGCGGCGCCGGGCGCGAAGTCGAACAAGGCGGTGAGGCCGCCGGCGCCGGCGAGGCCGATGCCCCCGCCCCAGCCGCCGGGCAACCCCGCCACCGATCCGCCGCGCAGCATCGCGAGCGCGACGTCGCACAGCATGATCGCGAGCGTGGCGATCCCGAGCGAGCGTTTCCAGTGGCCGGTTTCGGCGCCGCGCCACAGCCGCAGGCCGAGCAGCAGCAGCAGGGGGAGCAGCAAGGCGGCGGGCGGGCCGAGCAGGCTGAGCAGCAGATCGGCGGCGGTGGCGCCGGGGAGGCCCAGCCAGTTGTGCGCCGGGCCTGCGGCGGCGGTGTTCAGCGAGGGATCGGTCGGGCGGTAGCTGGCGAGCGCCACGGCGAGCACGACGACGAGCGCGATCAGGCTGGCGCCAGCGGCGACCGCGCCGCTCCGCACCGCGACACGGCGGACCACCGCACCGCCATGCGGACGCAACGCCGGCTCGCGGGTGGCGAGTTCCCGCGCAGGCGACCGCCCCATTGCCACGTCATGCACCGTCATGCCCCAGCCCCCAGGCGATCCGTCACGGAATGTTCCGCTAAGGGGACAATGCCCGTTCGGGTGGGAACGGGCAAGCGCGGGCGGCGGCTCAGGCGCCGAGCACCACTTCCTTCAGCTTGCCGATGCCGAACTTCACCGCCTTGGCCGGGCTGATGTGGGGCATCGTCGGCAGCTCCGCCGGATCGACGAACACGTCGAGGATCGCCGGGCCGGGGCTGGCGAGCAGCGCGCGGATGGCACCTGCCAGTTCGGCCGGGCGGCGGGCAGTGAAGCCTTCGACGCCGCAGGCACGGGCGAAGGCGGCGAAATCCATGTTGGGGAATTTCGTGCCGGAGGCGGCGGGGAGGCCCGCCTCCTCCATCTCCAGATGCACCAGACCCCAGCTGCTGTTGTTGTAGACGACGACCTTGACCGGCAGCTTGTGCTCCACCGCCGTCATGAACTCGCCGAGCAGCATGGTGAAGCCGCCGTCGCCGCAGGCGGCGATCACCTGGCGGTGCGGGTTCAGCGCGGCGATGCCGTTCGCCTGACCCAGAGCGGTGCCGACGGCGGCGTTGTTGAACGAGGCGATTATCCGCTGGTGCCCGGTCTGGCGCAGCCAGTTGGCGGACCACAGCGTGACCTCGCCCGTATCGATGACGATCACCGCATCGCGCGCCGCCATGTCACCCAGCATGCGGCCGAGCGCGGGCGGGTGGATCAGATCGACGCTGCGGGCGGGATCGGCGCGCTTGTCCAGCATGGCATCCCAATCGTGGCGGGCCTTCGTGACCTTGTCGAAGAAGGCGGTGTCGCTGCGCTGTTTGACCAGCGGCAGCAGTGCCTCGATCGCGGGGGCGACCGAGCCGACGACGCCGAGCTTCACCGCCGCGCGCCGGCCGAGAACGGAGGCGCGCTCGTCGATCTGGATCACCTTGCCGTCCTGCGGCAGGAACTCGGTATAGGGATAATCGGAGCCGAGCATCAGGACGAGATCGGCATCGTGCAGCGCATCGACGCCGGGCGCGCCCCCGATCAGGCCGACGCCGCCGATCCAGCGCGGATGATCGTAGGCGGCCAT
The DNA here is from genome assembly GCA_964247265.1 of uncultured Sphingomonadaceae bacterium. Taxonomy (GTDB): domain Bacteria; phylum Pseudomonadota; class Alphaproteobacteria; order Sphingomonadales; family Sphingomonadaceae; genus Alterirhizorhabdus. The sequence continues at coordinate 14,595 of CAXTTS010000050.1, read as the reverse complement.
ATCCTTGGCGCGGAAGCTGTGGGCGATCGGCGCGTGCAGCTTGTTGGCCAGCGCGATGACGTTGCTGATCCCCTCGCGGCTGCCCTCGCCGACGAAGATGGCGATCGTGCCGGCATCCTCTATCTCCTGCGCGATCGTGGCGATGTCAGCGCGATCGGGCAGGACGGCGGGGCGCGGGCGCAGCGTGGGCATGCTGGCGACATCCTCCGGCATCTTCGCGGCCAGCACCTCGGGCGGCAGATTCAGGTGGGCGACGCCGCGCTTGGCATAGGCCTCCGCGATCGCCTGGCGGAAGACGGGGGCGGCCTGTTCGGGCGCGACGATCGTCTGGGTGTAGGCGGCGACATCGCGGAACAGCAGATCGGGATTATCCTCCTGGAGATAATCGGTGCCGCGCTGTTCGGCCGGCACGCCGCCGGATATGGCGAGGACGGGCGCATGATCCTTGCGTGCCTCGTACAGCCCCGCGACGAGATGGTTGCCGCCGGGGCCGGTGGTGCCGCAGCACACGGCGAGCTTGCCGGTGAGCTTGGCCTGCCCCGCCGCCGCCAGCGCCGCGCCCTCCTCATGCCGCACGCCGACCCACTGGATCACGTCTTGCCGGCGGATCGCATCGGTGAGCGGGTTCAGCGCATCACCGACGACGCCGAAGATCTGGCGCACGCCGAGATCGGTGAGGGTGGCGATAAGGGCATCGGCGACGGTGCGGGACATGGGAGCTTCTCGTGCAGCGGGGGGTGCGCCGGGAAACCGTTGGGGGTGCGGGGGTGTTCCTTGATGACTGCGCTGTCATGTCGACGGAAGGCGGATGGCGGCGGCCTTCGACTATGCGGCCGCCTGTGGCCGGCGACCCGCCAGCACGGCGGCGTCGCTGGCGAGTTTATCGGCACGTTCGTTTTCGGGGTGGCCGGCATGGCCCTTCACCCATTCCCACGCGATCCGGTGCGCGGCGGCGGCGTCGAGCAGTTCCTGCCAGAGATCGGCATTCTTCACCGGCTGGCGCGATGCCGTCTTCCAGCCGTTCTTCTGCCAGCCCTTGATCCACTTGGTGAGGCCATCCATCACATAGCGGCTGTCGGTCATCAGCGTGACGCGGCATGGACGCTTGAGCGCCTGCAGCGCGCGGATCGCCGCCATCAGCTCCATGCGGTTGTTGGTGGTGGGGTTCTCGCCGCCGGAAAGCTCCTTCTCGTTCGCGCCGGAGCGGATCACCGCGCCCCAGCCGCCGGGGCCGGGATTGCCCTTGCAGGCGCCGTCGGTGGCGATGACGACATGCTGGAGTTCGACCGTATCTGTCATGCCCCGAACAGCTCCGCTGGGGTGGCGCCGGCATAGACATCGAGCCGGCGGAGGAAGGCGAGCGGATCCTTGCGCGTGACGAGCGCATCGGCCGGCGTGTTCAGCCAATCCCACGCGCGGGTGAGCAGGAAACGCAGCGCGGCACCGCGCGCGAGGATCGGGAAAGCCGCCCGCTCCTCCGGCGACAGGCCGAAGGTGGCGTCGTAGCCGCCGATCAGGGCGGCGGCGAGCGCGGGGGGGAAGCCGGTGCCGTCGCCCTCGAAGCACCAGGCGGCGTGGGTGACGGCGACGTCCCAGGCGCGCACGTCGGTGGCGGCGAAGTAGAAATCGATCATCCCGCCCACCGCATCGCCGCGCATCAGCACGTTGTCGGGAAACAGATCGGCGTGGATCACGCTGGTCGGCAGATGCGCCGGCCAGTGCGCGGCGAGGAAGCCGAGTTCGTCGGCCACGCGGCGCTTCAGGCCTGGGGCGATCACATCGAGATCGTCGCCGCATTTCGCCGCCAGCCGGTGCCACCCCGCCAGCCCCAGGCTGTTGGCGCGCGACAGCGGGAAATCGGCGAGCGCGCCGTGCATCCGGCCGAGCGCCTCGCCGGTGGCGCGGGCCTGTGGCGGCGTGGGGTGGCTGACGGAGACGCCGGGGAGGAACTCGATCAGGCAGGCCGGGCGGCCGGCCACCTGCTGCACCTGCACGCCCCCGCGATCGCGGACCGCACGCGGCACCGGCAGACCGCGATCGGCGAGATGATCGAGCATCGCCAGGAAGAAGGGCAGATCGTCCGTATCCGTCGCCCGTTCATACAGCGTCAGGATGAAGCGGGCACGATCGGTATCGACCAGGAAATTGCTGTTCTGCACGCCTTCGGCGATGCCCTTGGCCGAATCGAGCCGGCCGACATCGTAGCGCGTGAGCAAGGCATCGAGCGCTTCGGCCGAGACCTGGGTGTAGACAGCCATGCCGCGCCGATCAGGCCGCGGCGGCGGTTTCGAGGCTTCGCGGCAGCTTGAAGACCATATCCTCGCGCACCGCCTCCGTCTCCCGCTCGCTGATCGTGTAGCGGGTGGCGAGCAGATCGACGAGTTCGCGCACCAGTATCTCGGGCGCGGAGGCGCCGGCGGTGATGCCGAGCGTGGCGACGCCGGCGAGCCAGGCGAAATCGACCTCGGCGGCGCGCTGGATCAGGCGTGCCTTTACGCCCTGCCGCTCCGCCACCTCGACGAGCCGCAGCGAGTTGGAGGAGTTGGGCGCGCCGATCACCAGCATCGCATCGCATTCGTGGGCTATGGCCTTGACCGCCGCCTGCCGGTTGGAGGTGGCGTAGCAGATATCCTCGCCGCGCGGCGCCTGGATGGCGGGGAAACGGCGCTGGAGGATGGCGATCATGTCCGCCGTATCGTCCACCGACAGCGTGGTCTGGGTGAGGAAGGCGAGGTTCGTCGGGTCGGCCGGAACCAGCGACTCGGCGTCGGCCACCGTCTCGATCAGGGTCATGCGGCCTTCGGGCACCTGGCCGAACGTGCCGATCACCTCGGGGTGGCCGTGATGGCCGATGAACAGGATGTGCCGCCCCTGCTCGACCAGCCGCTCCGCCTGGCGATGAACCTTGGAGACGAGCGGACAGGTGGCATCGAGATAATCGAGCCCGCGCCCGGCCGCCTCGACCGGCACCGCCTTGGGCACGCCGTGGGCCGAGAACACCACCGGCGCGCCATCGGGCACCTCGTCCAATTCCTCGACGAAGATCGCGCCCTGCGCCTTCAGCCCGTCCACCACGAAGCGATTGTGCACGATCTCGTGCCGGACATAGACGGGGGCGCCATGCTTGGCGATCGCCAGCTCGACGATGCGGATCGCGCGGTCAACCCCGGCGCAAAAGCCGCGCGGGGCGGCGATCAGCAAAGACAGCGGGGGAAGGGGCTGGGCGGGAAGGGACGCGATATCGCTCATGCGGCAAAGCCCTACGCGATTGCTTGCCTGCGCGGAAGGCGGTTCCTATGATCCGCAGCCACCCTGCCCGGCGCATGTCCGCGCCCGCTTCTGTTCGGGATTTTTCTGTGGCGCGCATCAAGACCATCGTCCTCGCTTCCACGATGCCGGGCCTGCTGGCGCTCGCCGCCTGCGCCAAGGACAATCAGTATGACGATACCGGCGGCGTCCGCATCACGCGATCGGCCTGCCCGGCGGTGGCGGTGCCGGCCTATACGGGGGACGTGACGCTGTTCAACCCGCCCGCCAGCCGGGAGGCGCGGGCGATCGACGTGGTGGGCACGCTCACCGACCTGCGCGGCAATTGCAACAGCGCCGCGACCACCGGCGACCAGATCGCAACGCAGCTGACCTTCGCGGTGCAGGCGCGGCGAACCGTGACGACAGGCGCGCGCGACGTGACTTTGCCCTATTTCGTCACGGTGGTGCGATCGGGATCGATCGTCGTATCGAAGCAGGTGGGCCAGGTGGCGCTGCATTTCGCCGACGGCGCGGCGCGCGCCTCCGCCACCGCCACCGTGAACACCGGCATCACCCGCACCGCCGCCACCCTGCCGCCCGAGATCGAGAAGCAGGTGACGCGCAAGCGCAAGCCGACCGACGCCGACGCGTCGATCGACCCGATGGCCGATCCGGCGACCCGCGCGGCGGTGGCCAAGGCGAGCTTCGAGCTGCTGGTGGGCTTCCAGCTGACCAACGACCAGCTGGCGTATAACGCGACGCGCTAGGGTTCCGCCGATCACCCGTTGACTCGGGCGCACAAGCGGGCCAATCCCCTCACGTCGCCGCCGGGCAACCGGGGGAGGCTCGCGCGGGAGAGCGTTCCGGCCGCCATCGGTGGACCGGAGCCGCCGAAGGAGCAACCGCCCCGGAATCTCTCAGGCAACCGGACCGCGCGGGGCAACGACACTCTGGAAAGCGCCGCTGCCGCAGGGCCGTGGCCACCGAAGGGGTAAGCCGGGCGCTTCGCGGCGACGGTCAAAGCTCTCAGGTTCCCGTGACAGAGGGGGCGACGGACAGGATGCGGCGATTGCCGCCGCTCGTCCGTTGCGACACCCATCACGGAGGCCGGCTTGAGCGACATATCCGACAATCTGGCGGACGGCGACATCCCCGAAGCGGCGCCGATCGCGCTGTCGCTCGATTCGTGGCACCGCGCGGTGGGCGCGCGGATGGTCGCGTTCGCCGGCTACGAGATGCCGATCCAGTATGAAGGCATCATCGCCGAGCATCTGTGGACGCGAACATCGGCCGGGTTGTTCGATGTCAGCCATATGGGCCAATTGCTCGTATCCGGCGATGGCGCCGGCGCCGCGCTGGAAGCGCTGCTGCCGGGCGACATCGCGGGCTTGGGCGAGGGGCGGATGCGCTATTCGCTGCTGCTGTCCGAAACGGGCGGCATCCTCGACGATCTAATGGTGACGCATCTGCCGGCGGCCAACCCGCTGGGCGAAACCGGCTATTATGTCGTGGTCAACGGCGCGACCAAGGCGGACGACATCGCCCACATCCACGAGCATCTGCCCGAGGACGTGACGCTGAACCATCTGGACGAGCAGGCTTTGCTGGCTCTGCAGGGGCCGAAGGCGGTGGATGCGCTGGCGCGGCTGGTGCCGGAGGTGGCCGGGCTGGTGTTCATGACGGCGGGCGCCTTCACCATCGACGGCGTGCCGGCGTGGATCAGCCGATCGGGCTATACCGGCGAGGACGGGTTCGAGATATCGATTCCGGCCGACGCTGCGCAGAACATCGCCGCGTTGCTCGTGGCGCAGCCCGAGGTGAAGCCGATCGGCCTTGGCGCACGCGATTCGCTGCGGCTGGAGGCGGGGCTGCCGCTATACGGCCACGATCTCGACCCCGACACCACGCCGGTGGCGGCCGATCTGGGCTTTGCCTTGTCCAAGCGGCGGCGCGAGGAGGGCGGCTTTCCCGGCCATGCGCGGATCATGCTGGAACGGACTGAGGGCGCCATCCTGAAGCGGGTCGGCCTGCTGGTCGACGGGCGGCAGCCGGTGCGCGAGGGCGCGCTGGTCGTGGACGCGGAAGGCAACGCGGTGGGCCGCGTGACCTCCGGCGGGTTCAGCCCCAGCCTGCAACGGCCGATCGCGATGGCCTATGTGCCGCTTGCCTCGGCGATCCCGGGCGAGAAGATCAGCGTGATCCAGCGCGGCAAGCCAGTGGCCGCGACCGTGACGCCGATGCCGCTCGTCCCCCACCGATATGTCCGCAAGGGAGCCGCGAAATGACGCTGTATTTCACCCGTGACCATGAGTGGATCTCCGTGGAGGGCGACACCGCTACCGTGGGGATCACCGATTATGCGCAGGCGCAGCTGGGCGACATCGTGTTCGTCGAGGTGCCGCCCGCCGGCACCGCGGTGGACAAGGGCAAGGAAGCCGCCGTGGTGGAATCGGTGAAGGCGGCGTCCGACGTCTATGCCCCCGTTTCCGGCACCGTGACGGAGGCCAATGCCGCGCTGGAGGCGGACCCCTCGCTGGTGAACACCGCGCCCGAGACGGACGGCTGGTTCTTCAAGCTGACGCTGGGCGACACGGGCGAGTTGAACGGGCTGCTGGACGAGGCGGCCTACAAGGACTTCGTGGCGGGGCTGTGAGGGAAGCGCGCATCCTCTCTCGTCATCCCAGCGCTGGCTGGGATCTCGTGGAATGGGCCGAAGCCTCCGCCTCGCGGAGATCCCAGCCTGCGCTGGGATGACAGGGGAAGAAGCGCATGACCGATAACCCCGCTTCCCGCTGGGTGGCCGCCGATTACGCCGCCAATGCGGGCTTCGTGCCCGCGCTGGGCGCGCCTGTGCTGGAGCTGCTGGCGCCACAGCCGGGCGAGCGCATCCTCGATCTCGGCTGCGGCGACGGTGTGCTGACGCGGCGGATCGTGGCGGCGGGCGCCGAGGTGGTGGGCGTGGACGCATCGGACACGCTTATCGCCGCCGCGCGCGCCGCCGGCATCGACGCGCGGCTGATGAACGGCGAGGCGCTGGCGTTCGACGCGGAGTTCGACGCCGCTTTCTCCAACGCCGCATTGCACTGGATGCTCGACGGCGCGGCGGTGGCGGCGGGCGTGTACCGCGCGCTGAAGCCGGGCGCGCGCTTCGTCGGCGAGATGGGCGGGCACGGCAATATCGCCACGCTGCGCGGCGCGTTGCGCGAGGAACTCGACGCGCGCGGCTATCCGGTGCCGGCGGCCGATCCGCAATGGTATCCGACGCCGGGCGCGTTCGCCGCACTCTATGCCGAGGCCGGTTTCGACGATATCGACGCCGAGCTGATCCCCCGCCCCACCCCGCTGCCGACCGGCGTGACCGGCTGGCTGAAGACCTTTCGCGCCGGCTTCATGGATGTGGCGCAGGTGCCCGATGCCGAGCAGCCGGCGGTGGCGCAGGCGGTGGAGGATCGCCTCGCCCCCGTCTTCCGCCAGCCGGACGGCCGCTGGATCGCCGATTACGTCCGCCTTCGCTTTTCGATGAGGAAACCCGCCTGATGCGCTACCTCCCCCTTTCTGCGCCCGATCGCGCGGCGATGCTCGGCGTGATCGGCGCGGGATCGATCGACGATCTGTTCGCCGACGTGCCCGCCGCCGCGCGGCTGACCGGCCCGATCGCCGACCTGCCGCTGCATGCCTCCGAACTGGCGGTGGAGCGGCAGCTGCGCGGGCTGGCGAACCGCAACCTTTCGGCCGGCGACGCGCCCTTCTTTCTCGGCTGCGGCGCCTATCGCCACCATGTGCCGGCGAGCGTAGACCATCTGATCCAGCGCGGCGAGTTCCTGACCGCCTACACGCCCTACCAGCCGGAGATCGCGCAGGGGACGTTGCAGGCGCTGTTCGAGTTCCAGACGCAGGTCGCACGGCTCTATGGCTGCGATGTCGCCAACGCATCGATGTATGACGGATCGACCGCCTGCTGGGAGGCGATCGTGATGGCGCGGCGGATCACGCGGCGATCGAAGGCCCTGCTCTCGGCCGGGCTGCACCCGCATTATGTGAGCGTCGCGAAAACGATGGCGAAGTTCACCGGCGACACGCTCGTCACCGCCGATCCGGTGCTGACCGACGGCGCGCCGGGCGACGATCTGGCGACGCTGATCGCGGCGATCGACGGCGAGACGAACTGCGTGGTGGTGCAGAACCCCAACATCCTCGGCCACATCGCCGACCTTTCCGAACTGGCGGCGCGCTGCCACGAGAAGGGCGCGCTGCTGATCGCCGTCGTCACCGAGCCGGTGGCGCTGGGGGCGATCCGCTCGCCCGGCGAGATGGGCGCGGATATCGTGGTGGGCGAGGGCCAGTCGCTGGGCGTGGGGCTGCAATTCGGTGGGCCGTATGTCGGGCTGTTCGCCACGCGCGACAAATATGTGCGGCAGATGCCGGGGCGGCTGTGCGGCGAAACGACCGATGCGGCCGGACAGCGCGGCTTTGTGCTGACGCTCTCCACGCGCGAGCAGCATATCCGCCGCGAGAAGGCGACATCGAACATCTGCACCAACAGCGGCCTGTGCGCGCTGGCCTTCACCATCCACATGAGCCTGCTGGGCGAGCGCGGCCTGCGCGATCTGGCGGCGCTGAACCATGCCAGGGCGGTGCAGGCGGCGGAGCGGCTGGCGCAGGTGCCGGGCGTGTCGCTGGTGAACGGGGCGTTCTTCAACGAATTCACCCTGCGCCTGCCAAAGGAGGCGCGCCCGGTGGTGCGGACGATGGCGGAGCGCGGCGTGCTGGGCGGCGTGTCGCTGGGCCGGCTGTATCCGGGCAGCGCGGATCTGGCGAACGGGCTGGTCGTCGCCGTGACGGAGACGGTGGCGGACGAGGATGTGACGGCCTTGGCCGATGCGCTGACGGAGGCACTGGCATGAGCGTGAATGCGAGCGGGTGGAAGCCCGAAATGGGAACGGCCGAGGCGGATGCGCCGGCAACCTTCACCGGCAACCGGGCGCTGATGCTGGAGGAGGCGCTGATCTTCGAGATCGGCGATCGCGATCGCACCGGTGTGGATTTGCCCGAGGCGCCCAACGTGGCGAGCCGGCTGGGCGGACTGGAGCGGAACCGGCCGATCGGCCTGCCGGGCCTGGCGGAGCCCGAGGTGGTGCGCCATTATACGCGCCTCAGCCGGCAGAACTACGCGATCGACCTAGGGCTGTTTCCGCTCGGCAGCTGCACGATGAAGCATAATCCCCGCCTGAACGAGAAGATGGCCCGCCTGCCCGGCTTTGCCGACATCCATCCGTTGCAGCCGGTGGAGACGGTGCAGGGCGGGCTGGGCCTGATCCACCTTGTCGGCGAATGGCTGATGAAGCTGACCGGCATGGCGGCGGTCGCGATGAGCCCGAAGGCCGGCGCGCATGGCGAACTCTGCGGCCTGCTGGCGATCCGATCCGCGCTGGAGGCACGGGGCGACGCGCGCAAGGTCATCCTCGTTCCCGAAAGCGCGCACGGCACAAATCCGGCAACGGCAGCATTTTGCGGCTATGCGGTGGAGAATATCCCCGCCACGCCCGAAGGCCGGGTGGACCTGGACGCGCTGAAGCGGCGGCTGGGGCCCGACGTGGCGGGCGTGATGATTACCAACCCCAATACGTGCGGCCTGTTCGAGCGCGAGATGATCGCGATCTCCGATGCGGTGCATGCGGCCGGCGGGCTGGTCTATTGCGACGGGGCGAACTTCAACGCGATCGTCGGGCGGGTGCGGCCGGGCGATCTGGGCGTCGATGCGATGCACATCAACCTGCACAAGACCTTTTCCACCCCGCATGGCGGCGGCGGTCCGGGTTCGGGGCCGGTCGTGCTCTCCGAGGCGCTGGCACCCTATGCGCCGCTGCCGTTCATCGAACGCGCCAAGGATGAGGCGGGGGGCGATCACTACCGGCTGGTCGAGGAGGAGACGGCGGGCGAGCATCATGCCGGCAGCTTTGGCCGGATGGTGGCGTTTCACGGGCAGATGGGCATGTTCGTCCGTGCCGCCGCCTATATGCTGAGCCACGGCGCCGACGGGTTGCGGCAGGTGGCCGAGGATGCGGTGCTGAACGCCAATTATATCCTGCGGTCGCTGGAAGGCGTGCTGGATGCGCCGTTCGGGTTCAGCGGGCCGTGCATGCACGAGGCGCTGTTCAGCGACGACAATCTGGCGGAGGGCTTCACCACGCTGGATATCGCCAAGGGGCTGATCGACGAGGGCTTCCACCCGATGACGATGTATTTCCCGCTGGTGGTGCACGGCGCGATGCTGGTGGAGCCGACCGAGACCGAGAGCAAGGCGGCGCTGGACGAGTTCATCGGCGCGCTGCGATCGGTGGCGGAGCGGGCCAAGGCCGGCGATCTTGCGCTGAAGGCGGCGCCGTTGTTCGCCCCCCGCCGCCGGCTGGACGAGACCGCGGCGGCGCGCAAGCCGGTGCTGGTGTGGAAGGACCCCGCGCCGGTGGCGGAGGCGGCGGAGTAGATCGAGATACCATCATCCCAGCGAAAGCTGGGATCTCGTGCGGCTAGGAAAAACCTCGCGCCAAGCCTTAGGAGATCCCAGCCTGCCCTGGGATGACGAGGAAGGTTGCTCGCGTGCGGGCTATTTTCGGCTCAGCGCCGCCATCACCAGCAATTCCGTGCCGTAGATCATCGCCTCCGCCGCGATGCCGACGGCTGTACCGGCGGCGATGTCGCTGGGATAATGGGTGCAGCGCGGGATCTGCATCAGCGCCGCCGCGCCGGACAGAGCGTAGGCGGCCGGGCGCCGGTCAGGATGGCCGCGCACCACCGCCCGCGCCACCGCCACCGCGCCGGCGGTGTGGCCCGAGGGGAAGCTGTTGACCGGGTGGGCGTTCTCGTCGCCCTCGTGCATCCGGTAATCGCCCTGCTCGACCAGCAGATGCGGGCGGGTGCGGACGACGCGCGCCTTGATCGCGGATTTGATCGCGGTGGCCAGCAGATGCGCCGCCAGCATCCGCCCGCCGGTTTCCGCCATCCGTCGATCGCCGCGCACGATCCCGAGCGCGAGGGTGGCCGACGATAAGGCGATTAGCGGCGGTTGATCGGACAGGTCGCTGAGCGCGCCGAGCGCGCGGACCACCAGACTGTCCTTCACCGGCGCGACCGCCTGCGCCACGGCCAGATCGGCCTTCTCGATATCGCTGGCACCGTGCGGTGCGTCGTTAATTGTCTGCATGGCCGCTCAACCCCCCGGCCGGCGGGTAAGTTGCCGGCAGGTCGGCACGCCTCTGAAACAAGTCGGGGTGCGGGATGTTCTACGCTGCTCGGCCAAGGGGCGTGCATGATCGTTGCCAGCTACAATATCCGCAAGGCGATCGGTTCCGACCGCCGCCGCCGCCCCGATCGCATACTGGACGTGCTGCGCGAGGTGGATGCCGACATCATCGCGTTGCAGGAGGCCGACCGCCGCTTTGGCGCGCGGCTGAGCGCGCTGCCGCTGCATATGATCGCCGAGCATAGCGATTATATGCCGGTGCCGTTCGACGTGCGACCGGGCAGCATCGGCTGGCACGGCAACGCGCTGCTGGTGCGGAAGTCGGCGACGATCCTGCACCACGCGCCGCTGGCGCTGCCCGCGCTGGAGCCGCGCGGCGCGGTGCTGGCGGACATCCGGCTGAACGGCAAGGATATCCGCATCGTCGGCATGCACCTCGATCTGTCCGGCCTGTGGCGGCGGCGGCAGGCGCATGCGGTGATGGCGCATATCGACGGGCAGGCACGCCGCCTGCCGACGGTGATGATGGGCGACATGAACGAATGGCGCCGGCATGGCGGCTGCCTGGCCGACTTCGGCCAGCATTATTGCTTTGCCGAGACCGGGCCGAGCTTCCACGCGCGCCAGCCGGTCGCGCGGCTGGACCGGATCGTGGTGAGCAGCGAACTCTCCGTCGAAGAGACCGGCGTGCATCGATCGATGAGCGCGCGCACCGCATCGGACCATCTGCCGATCTGGGCGCGGCTGCGCTTCGGCTGAGGTTGGAAAAGCGCCGTCCTGCCGCTATCAGCCACGCAGATCAGATGGACAGCGACATGACCAACACGCCCCCCGACCGCCTCTCGAACAATCCCAAGAGCCCCTATTACCTGCCGGAGCATCTGATGCGCGGCATCGGCATCACGTTCAACGGCGCCGAGAAGACCAATGTCGACGAATATTGCGTGAGCGAGGGCTGGATCAAGATGGCGATCGGCAAGACGGTGGACCGCAAGGGCAACCCGCTGACGATCACCGCCAAGGGCGTGGTGGAGCCGCGCTACCTGAGCAGCCCCGAGGCGGACGACCTGTCCGACCCTGCGAGCGTGGACGGCGACGCGTAAAGCGCGTTCCGTGTCCCGAGCGTAGTCGAGGGACCGATCGAGCGAAGCGAGATGCGCTCGGGCTTCTCGGCTACGCTCGAAGGCGTGTCTCGGCTGCGCTCGACACAAGAGGACTTTACATCGCCGCGTGGGCCAGCGCCGCCAGCAGCAGCAGCGCGACGATGTTGGTGATCTTGATCATCGGGTTCACCGCCGGGCCGGCCGTATCCTTGTAGGGATCGCCCACCGTATCGCCGGTGACGGCCGCCTTGTGCGCCTCCGATCCCTTGCCGCCGTGATTGCCGTCCTCGATATATTTCTTGGCATTGTCCCACGCGCCGCCTCCGCTCGTCATCGAGATGGCGACGAACAGGCCGGAGACGATCACACCCAGCAGCAGCGCACCCAGCGCGGCGAAGCCCGACGCCTGCCCCGCCACCGCGGTGATGACGTAATAGACCGCGATCGGCGCCAGCACCGGCAGCAGCGAGGGCAGGATCATCTCCTTGATCGCCGCCCGCGTGACGAGATCGACGGTGCGCGCGTAATTGGGGCGTGAGGTGCCCGCCATGATCCCCGGATTGTCGCGGAACTGGGCGCGGACATCCTCCACCACCGATCCCGCCGCGCGGCCCACCGCCGTCATGCCGAACGCGCCGAAACTGAACGGCAGCAGCGCGCCGAGCAGCAGCCCGACGATCACATAGGGGTTGGACAGCGAGAAATTGACGACGAGGTTGGGGAAGAACTCCTTCAGGTCGGTGGTGTAGGCGCCGAACAGGACGAGCGCGGCCAGCGCGGCGGAGCCGATCGCATAGCCCTTCGTCACCGCCTTCGTGGTGTTGCCCACCGCATCCAACGCATCGGTGCGGATGCGGACCTCCGGCGGGAGATCGGCCATCTCGGCGATGCCGCCGGCATTGTCCGTCACCGGGCCATAGGCATCGAGCGCGACAACCATGCCGGCGAGCGCCAGCATCGCGGTGGCGGCAAAGGCGATGCCGATCACGCCGGCCAGCTGGTAGGACGCGATCACCGCCACCGATATGACGAGCGTCGGCAGCGCCGGGCTTTCGAGGCTGACGGCTAGGCCCTGGATCACGTTGGTGCCGTGGCCGGTTTCCGAAGCCTTAGCGATCGAGCGGACCGGGCGGTAATTGGTGCCGGTATAATATTCGGTGATCCACACCAGCGCGCCGGTGAGCGCGAGGCCGATCATCATGCACCAGAACAAATCCATGCCGGTGAACGCCGTGGCCGCCGCCGCGACCGCCGCCGGAGCGCCCGCCCCCACCGACTCCCGCGCGGTGGCGAGGTTGCGGTTCAGATCGCCCAGCGTGAAGGCGGTGACGGCGTAGATCGCCGGGATGGCCAGCACAACCGACACCCAGAAGCCCTTGTAGAGCGCGCCCATGATCGACTGGCCCTTGCCGAGCCGGACGAAGTAGGTGCCGATGATCGAGGTGATGATGCACACGCCGCCGACGATCAGTGGCAGGCTCATCAGCCGCATCAGTTCATCCGCCGTGCCGCCGATCGAGAGGGCGATCGACACCATCGTGACGCCGAGCGTGACGACATAGGTTTCGAACAGATCGGCCGCCATGCCCGCGCAATCGCCGACATTGTCGCCGACATTGTCCGCGATCGTGGCGGGATTGCGGGGATCGTCCTCGGGGATGCCGGCCTCCACCTTGCCGACCAGATCGGCGCCGACATCGGCCGCCTTGGTGAAGATGCCGCCACCCAGCCGCGCGAAGATGGAAATCAGCGAGGCCCCGAAGGCCAAGGCCACCAGCGCGTCGATCACCGGCCGGTCTGTCGGCGCATGGCCCGCCGGGCCGGTGAGATACCAGAAGAACAACGAGATGGAGAGCAGGCCGAGCCCCGCCACCAGCAGGCCGGTGACCGCGCCCGAGCGGAATGCCATCGTGAGGCCACCCTGCAGCGAGGTGCGCGCCGCCTCCGCCGTGCGGACATTGGCCTTCACCGATACGTTCATGCCGACGAAGCCGGTGGCGCCCGACAGCACCGCGCCGAGGATGAAGCCGATCGCCGAGGTGGCGCCGAGAAACCAGAAGACGAGTGCGGCGACGACGATGCCGACGATCGCGATCGTGCGATATTGCCGGCCGAGATAGGCGCGCGCACCCTCTTGAATGGCGGCGGCGATATCCTGCATGCGTTCGTTGCCGGGCGATGCGGCGAGCACCTGCCGGCTGGTGACGAGACCGTAGACGATGGCGACCAGACCGCACGCGATCGCCCAATAGACGATTGGCATCCTCTTTCCCCTTGCTCTTATCTTCGTCCGTCACGGCCGAAATCATCACGCAAAGGAACAGGGCCGCGCGGTTGGGCAAGAACATGCGGGGGATACAAAGCTTTGGCAAGCCGGGCCGGCTTGGCGGATAGTCGCGGCGGGCGCGTCGATCAGATGGCGCCGCGGACCGCGTGCGGCCGGGATGGCGGCGCGACCATGTCGGTCAGCAGCGCGGCGCTGACCATGCCGGCGAGCAGCCCGGCGAGCACGATCGCGTGGCGGCGGGCGATGCGGAACGTGCTGCGATCATGCGCCATGCTCATATCCCAACCGATCGGGCAGCGGCACCGCGCCGTCGCCATCGACCAGCGCGAGCCCGGCGCCTGCCGCGAACCGCCCGATCGCGGTGAAGCTGAGCCCGAGAGATTGAGAAAGGGTTGATATGGCGGCGCTGGCAGCCGGCGGGGCGGCGAACAGCAGTTCGTAATCGTCCCCCGCCGTGGCGGCGGCGAGGCGGGCGGCGCGGCCCTGCCCCGCCACGGCGATGAGGGCGGCGGACAGCGGCACTGCGGCGAGATCGATCGTGAGCGCAAGCCCGCTGGCGGCGGCCATGCGACCGGCGTCGATCAGCAACCCGTCCGATATGTCCGCCATCGCGTGGACGTGCGGCGCCAGCGCCCGGCCGGCGGCGAGGCGCGGTTCGGGGCGGCGCTAGCGATCGAGCAAGGCGGGTGGGCCTTCGCGATGCCCCTGCGCGATCC
>CAXTTS010000049.1:0-17830 GCA_964247265.1 uncultured Sphingomonadaceae bacterium | reverse complement strand
GCACCTATGTGGCGGCAAACCTGCGTGGCGGCGGCGAATATGGCAAGGCGTGGCACGATGGCGGCAGGCTCGCCAACAAGCAGAACGTGTTCGACGATTGCATCGCGGCGGCCGAACATCTGGTGGCGCAGGGCATCGCCAAGAAGGACGGGCTGGCGCTGCGCGGCGGGTCGAACGGTGGCCTGCTGGTGGGCGCGGTGGTGAACCAGCGGCCCGATCTGTTCGCCGCCGCCATCCCGCAGGTGGGGGTGATGGACATGCTGCGCTTCAACCGCTTCACCGCCGGACGCTACTGGGTGGACGATTATGGCGACCCGGCCAAGGAGGCGGATTTCAAGGTGCTGCGCGCTTATTCGCCCTACCACAATATCCGCAGCGGCGTGGCCTATCCGGCCATCCTGGTGGCGACCGCCGACACGGACGACCGGGTGGTGCCGGGCCACAGCTTCAAATATGCCGCCGCGTTGCAGGCGGCCGACATCGGCGACAAGCCGCACCTGATCCGCATCGAGACGCGCGCGGGCCACGGTTCCGGCAAGCCGACCGACAAGGCGATCGAGGAATATACCGATCTCTGGGCGTTCGCCGCGAAATGGACCGGGCTGGCAGTGGCCGAGTAGCGCGACTGCCCGGCGCTGGTTGGGGCGGCGCGAGACTGGACTCGGCCGCCCGCCTTCCTTATCCGCCACCCATGACAGTCCAGCCTTCCGCCAAACCGTCCGACTGCATTCTGATCGTCGACTTCGGCAGTCAGGTGACCCAATTGATCGCCCGTCGCGTCCGCGAGGCGGGGGTCTATTCGGAGATCGCGCCCTATACCGGTGCCGACGAGGCGTTCGACCGGCTAAAGCCGCGCGGCATCATCCTGTCGGGCGGCCCGGACAGCGTGACCCGCACCGAAAGCCCGCGCGCGCCGCAACGCTTCTTCGAGGCCGGCCTGCCGGTGCTCGGCATCTGCTACGGCCAGCAGACGATGTGCCAGCAGCTCGGCGGATCGGTAATGGCGCATGGCGCGGGCGAGTTCGGCCGCGCCTATCTGGAGGTGACGGATCGCTCGGCCTTGTTCGACGGCCTCTGGGCGGAAGGCGAACGTCATCAGGTGTGGATGAGCCACGGCGATACGGTGGACGCGCTACCGCCGGGCTTCGTGTCGGTGGCGCGATCGGAGGGGGCTCCCTACGCCGTCAGCGCGGATGAGGCGCGGCGCTTCTACGGCGTGCAGTTCCACCCGGAGGTGGTGCATACCCCGGATGGCGGCAGGCTGATCGCGAACTTCGCCCGCCATGTCTGCGGGCTGGCCGGCGACTGGACGATGGCCGAGTTCCGCGCGGCCAAGATCGCCGAGATCCGCGCGCAGGTGGGCGACGGCAAGGTGATCTGCGGCCTCTCCGGCGGAGTGGATTCGGCGGTGGCGGCGGTGCTGATCCACGAGGCGATCGGCGACCAGCTGACCTGCGTGTTCGTCGATCACGGGCTGATGCGGATGCACGAGGCCGATCAGGTGGTGGGCCTGTTCCGCGAGCATTATGGCATCCCGCTGGTCCATGTGAATGCCGAGACGCTGTTCCTGAACGGGCTTGCCGGGCTGACCGATCCCGAGGCCAAGCGCAAGTTCATCGGCAAGACCTTCATCGACGTGTTTGAGGCCGAGGCGAAGAAGATCGGCGGCGCCGCCTTCCTGGCGCAGGGCACGCTCTACCCGGACGTGATCGAGAGCGTATCGTTCACCGGCGGCCCATCGGTGACGATCAAGAGCCACCACAATGTCGGCGGCCTGCCCGAGCGGATGAACATGAAGCTGGTCGAGCCGCTGCGCGAACTGTTCAAGGACGAGGTGCGCGAACTCGGGCGCGAACTGGGATTGCCGCCGGTGTTCGTCGGTCGACACCCGTTCCCCGGGCCCGGTCTTGCCATCCGCATCCCCGGCGAGGTCAGCAAGGAGCGCTGCGACATCCTGCGCAAGGCGGACCAGATCTATCTGGACGAGATCCGGTCCGCCGGCCTCTACGATGCGATTTGGCAGGCGTTCGCGGTGCTGCTGCCGGTGCGGACGGTCGGTGTGATGGGCGATGCGCGGACCTATGATTCGGTCTGCGCGCTGCGGGCGGTGACATCGACGGACGGGATGACGGCGGACGTATTCCCGTTCGATGCCGGCTTCCTGTCGCGGGTGGCTACTCGGATCGTCAACGAAGTGGCAGGCATCAACCGGGTGACCTACGATTACACCTCCAAGCCGCCCGGCACGATCGAGTGGGAGTAAAGCGGTGGATCGCTGCGCGGCAACGCCGAACGGACGGAGACTGATCGCATGACCCGCCGGCTCATCTCCAGCGGATCGCCGTTCGAGCGGCAGGTCGGCTATTCGCGGGCGGTGGCGCAGGGCGACTGGTGTTTCGTCGCGGGGACCACCGGTTATGATCCGGTGACGCGGGCGATGCCCGAAGGCGCTGCCGATCAGGCGCGCAATGCCCTAGCGGTGATCGGGACCGCACTCGGCGAGGCAGGCTTCACGTTGGCCGACGTGGTGCGCGCGACCTATTACTTCACCGATCCGGCTTATTGGGACGATGTCGGGCCGGTATTGGGCGAGCTCTTCGGCGAAATACGACCGGCGGCGACCGCGCTGATCGTCGGGCTGGTCAAGCCGGAGATGAAGGTGGAGATCGAGGTTACGGCATTTCGGCGGAGCTGATGCGTCGCGATCAGATTGGCTTGGCGATGGCGTCGATGCTCGCGCTCGCCGCCTGCGATGCGCCCCGGATCGATCCGGGATCGCTGCCGGTCACCGATCATTTTGACGGCCATCGCTTCTTCAACCCGGATGGCCAGCAGGGATCGGGCGGGCAGCAGCGCCAGACGCCGGTGGAGATGCTCGAACAGGCCATGCGGGGTCGCTCCCGCGGGCCGTCGACCTGGCCGGATCATGTGCCGGTCACGCCGTCGAGACCGGCGGCTTCGATTGCGGGCGAGGCGATGCGCGTAACCTGGATCGGCCATGCGAGCGTGCTGGTACAGACCGAGGGACTGAACATCCTGATCGATCCCGTTTGGGCGGAACGCGCATCGCCCGTATCGTTCGCCGGGCCGAAGCGGGTACGTGAGCCCGGCATACGCTTTCGCGATCTCCCGAAGATCGATCTGGTTCTCATCAGCCACGATCATTACGATCATATGGATACGGCGATATTGCAGCGCCTGTGGCGGCGCGATCGTCCGCTGATCGTCACCGGGCTGAACAATGACCGGTTGCTGGCGCGCTACGATGTGCCGGCGGTCGCGCGGGACTGGGGGCAGCGGGTGACGGTGCGGCCGGGCATCGCCGTGATCCTGAACCGGGCGCACCACTGGAGCGCGCACGGGCCGCACGATCATAATCGCACATTGTGGACGGGCTTCACCGTGACGCTGCCGGGCGGCAACCTCTATTATGCGGGCGATACCGGCCCCGGAGACATGCGCTGGGCGACGGAGGCGGCGCGGCTTGGCCCGGTGCGCCTCGCTATCCTGCCGATCGGCGCCTGGCATTTTAATGGCGCCGAAAGCGGCAACCATATCGGCCCCGCGGATGCCGTGGCCGCCTTCGGCCAGGTCGGCGCGGCCTATGCGCTGGGCGTGCACTGGGGCACGTTCGAGTTGACCAGCGAGGGCATCGATCAGCCGCGCGATGGCTTGAGGAAGGCGTTGGCGGACGCCCACGTCGCGGCGGTCCGCTTCCGCACGCTGGAGGCCGGTGGGAGCTGGGACGTGCCCGCCATGCGAGACGCTCGGCAGGGCTGATTCAGACCGCCGCCTTGTCTGGAATGCGAGGGAATTTGGGTTCGCCGCCCGCCTCGGCTAGGATCGCTGTATGTCCACCACCTTCACCATCGACTCCGCCACCAGCCGCGCCAACCCGACGCCGTCGCCGATGAAGCGCGTGACGGTGCCCGCCATCCGCGCGCGCAAGCAGGGCGGCATCACCGCCGAGCCGCTGGTGATGCTGACCGCCTATACCGTGCGAATGGCGCAATTGCTGGATCCCCACTGCGACATGCTGCTGGTGGGGGATTCGCTGGGGCAGGTGATCTACGGCCTGCCATCCACGGTTCCGGTAAGCCTTGAGATGATGTGCGCGCATGGCGCCGCCGTGACGCGGGGCAGTTGGCACAGCCTGGTGGTGATCGACATGCCGTTCGGCAGCTACGAGGCATCCCCGGAACACGCATTCCACAGCGCCGCCCGGCTGCTGAAGGAAACCGGCGCGGCGGCGGTGAAGCTCGAAGGGGGCGAGGCGATGGCCGAGACGATCGCCTTCCTCTCGGCGCGCGGAATACCGGTGATGGCGCATGTCGGCCTGACGCCGCAGGCGGTGAACGCATTGGGCGGCTATGGCGCGCGCGGCCGCAGCGACGCCGAAGCCGCCAAGATCATGGCGGATGCAGAAGCGGTGGCACAGGCCGGTTGCTTCGCGATGGTGCTGGAGGGGATATTGGAACCGATCGCCATCGCCATCACGGAGGCGGTGGCCTGCCCGACGATCGGCATCGGCGCCTCGGCGCGCTGCGACGGGCAGGTGCTGGTGGTGGACGACATGCTCGGCATGTTCGATCGCGTGCCGCGCTTCGTGAAGAAATATGACGATCTCGGCACGCGGATCGCCGAGACGGCGGCGCGCTACGCCGCCGATGTTCGGACGCGGGCCTTTCCCACCGCGGAACAGACCTATCAACCGAAAGCCTGAAAGCGGCGCGGAACCAGCTTTCGTTCAGGTCGCGCGCCGTCTAAGGGGGGCGATGCGCGGTCGCGCCCTTATGCCGATGGAGAGACTGCGTGGCCCTCACGCCCCAGAATCAAGACACGTTCTTCCGCGAAGTGGACGAGGAGCTGCGCCGCGAGCAGCTTGGCAGCTTCTGGCGCCGCTACGGCCGGCTGGTCGCCATCGGCGTGGTGGTGGCGTTGGCGGTGTTCGCCGGCTTCCTCTACTGGCAGCATCGTCGCGCGGAGCAGGCGGGGCTGGCCGGCGAGCAGCTGAGCACCGCGCTGAGCAGCATCAGCGAGAACAAGCCCGATGCCGCCAAGCCTGCGCTGACAGAACTCTCGGCCAGCAGGATCGCCGGCTATCGCGCCGCAGCCCGGCTCACCACGGCGGCGCTGGCGCTGGACAAGGGCGACGACAAGGCGGCCGTCGCGCAATATGCGGCGGTGGCGGCTGACAGCGCGATCGCTCAGCCGTTCCGCGATCTGGCGCTGATCCGTCAGACGGCGGTGGAATATGATGCCCTGCCGCCGGCGACGGTGGTGGAGCGGCTGCGACCATTGGCGGTCGCGGGCAATCCGTGGTTCGGCAGCGCCGGCGAACTGGTGGCGCTGGCCTATCAGAAGATGGGCAAGAACGATCTGGCCGGGCCGCTGTTCGCGGCGATGGCCAAGGACAAGGACGTGCCTGAGACCATTCGCACCCGCGCGCTGCGGCTCGCGGGTCTGCTCGGGGTGGATGCCGTCGCGCAACCTGCGGGTTCGGCGACCGGCGGTTCGGCTAAGGAATAAGCGGATGAAGCGTTTCGTGATCGGGCTGGCGCTGCTCGCGTCGCTTAGCGGCTGCGGCATATTCGGCGGACATGGCGACAAGAAGTCGAAGACTCCCGTTCTCGGCGAGCGGATGCCGGTGCTGAATGCCGAAACCGGCGCGGAGGTGGATCCGTCGTTGGCCGACACGGACGTGACGCTACCGGCGGGAACCATCAACGGCGACTGGACGCAGCCCGGCGGCAATGCCCAAAAGTCGATGGGCAGCCTGGCTCTGGGTCAGGATCCGAAGCAGGCATGGTCGGTGAAGATCGCCGGCAGCACGGGCAAGGCGCGCCTCGCGGCCGCGCCGATCGTCGCGGGCAACGTCGTCTATGTCATCGATGTCGACGGTGCCGTGCACGCCTTCAACGCGAGCGATGGCAAGGCGCTCTGGTCCGCCCAGACGGGTAAGGATGACAAGGCCAAAGCCTCCCGCTTCGGTGGCGGCGTCAGCTTCGAGAATGGCCGCCTCTATGCGACCAACGGCGTCGGCGACGTGGTGGCGATGGACGCCAGCAACGGCAGCGTCCTGTGGAAGAAGCGCCCGGGTGGACCGCTGCGCGGGTCTCCGACGATCGCCAACGACAATCTCTACGTCATCAGCCAGGACAATCAGCTGTTCGCGTTGAAGACCAGCGACGGTTCGACCGTGTGGAACGAGGCGGGCACGCTGGAGCTGGCCGGCGTGTTCGGCGCGGCGGCGCCAGCGGCAGCGCAAGGCACGGTCGTGGCTGGCTTCTCGTCGGGCGAACTCAACGCCTATCGTTACGAGAACGGCCGCAGCGTGTGGCAGGATGCGCTCTCCCGCACGAGCATTTCCACCGCCGTGGCGAGCCTTTCGGACATCGATGCCGATCCGGTGATCGATCAGGGCCGGGTCTATGCCGTGGGGCAGGGCGGCCGCATGGTCGCGCTGGAACTGACCACGGGCCAGCGCCTGTGGGAGTTGAACGTCGCGGGCATCTCGACCCCGTGGGTGGCCGGTGACTGGCTGTTCGTGGTGACGGATGACGCGCGCTTGCTGTGCATCGCCCGGACGAGCGGCAAGGTGCGCTGGATGGCGCAGCTGCAGAAATTCAACAAGGACAAGGCGAAGAAGGGCACGATCAGCTGGACCGGCCCGGTGCTGGCGGGCGACCGCCTGATCCTGGCGAGTTCGGCTGGCGAGCTGGTTTACGTATCCCCGGCCGATGGCAAGGTGCTGAGCACGGGCAAGGCGGGTGGGCCGATGTTCCTGTCGCCGGTGGTGGCGGGCCAGACATTGTACCTGCTCGCCAATGACGGGCATCTGACCGCCTGGCGCTGAGCGCCCGCGGCCGGCTTTCAGTTCGCCTCGGTCAGCGATTGCTGTGCGTCCAGCGCCTGCTCGATCGCCGAGGTGACGCGCTGGTTCGGCCGTCCGCGCAGGACATCGCTGACGGACTTGCGCGGCAATGCGTTGGCGCGCTCGAAGGCGAAGATCGAGCCGAAGCTCTTGCGCAGGGCGGCCTTCACGTCTTCGCGGTGCATCGAGGCAAGCGGCATGTTATTCCTCCGGTGGATCGGGCATCGCTGGATAACCGCCCTGTCGGCTGACGCATCGCCGAGGCTGCTCGGTTTCGGTGCAATCGCGGCCGCTGCGCCAAGCGACTCGCGCGCGGGCGGTTCTGCGACTAGAGGGGCGGCATGCAGCGCTTACCCACCGTCGCCATCGTCGGCCGCCCGAACGTCGGCAAATCGACCCTGTTCAACCGCCTCGTCGGCAAGCGCCTGGCGCTGGTGGACGATCGCCCGGGCGTGACGCGCGACCGCCGCGAGGGCGATGCGCAGCTGCTCGGGCTGGATTTCCGCATCGTCGACACGGCGGGCTTCGAAGATGAGGATCCCGATACGCTACCCGGCCGGATGCGGCAGCAGACGCAGGCGGCGGTCAGCACCGCCGACGTCGCCTTGTTCATGATCGATGCACGCGCGGGCATCCTGCCGCTCGACGAGGAGATCGCCCGCTGGCTGCGCGATGGCGACACGCCGGTGGTGCTGCTGGCCAACAAGGCCGAAGGCAAGGCGGGGGAGAGCGGCGTGATCGAGGCGTTCGCGCTCGGCTTCGATGAGCCGGTGCCGTTCAGCGCCGAGCATGGCGAGGGCCTGGTCGATCTGTTCGAGGCGCTGCGGCCCCATATCGAGCATGAGGACTTTCCGCCGGCCGAGGAGGAGCCCGAGGAGGGCGGCCCGCTGAAGCTGGCGATCGTCGGCCGGCCGAACGCCGGAAAATCGACCCTGGTCAACCGCATCCTTGGCGAGGAGCGGATGATTACCGGGCCTGAGGCCGGCATCACCCGCGATTCGATCGCGATCGACTGGGAGTGGACGGCGCCCGATGGCGAGGTGAAGCCGATCCGGCTCATCGACACGGCCGGGCTGCGCAAGAAGGCCAAGGTGCAGGACAAGCTGGAAAAGCTGTCGGTCGCCGATGCGCTGCACGCGGTCGATTTCGCCGAAGTGGTGGTGCTGCTGCTCGATGCCACGCTGGGGCTGGAGGCGCAGGACCTGCGTATCGCCGACAAGGTGCTGCAGGAGGGCCGCGCACTCGTCATAGCGCTCAACAAATGGGATGTGGCCGAGCATCCGCCGAGCTTGTTCCAGGGCGTTCGGGCGGCGTTGGACGACGGGCTGGCGCAGGTGAAGGGCCTGCCGCTGCTCACCGTGTCCGCCGCGACCGGGCGCGGTGTCGATCAGCTGCTGACCGCCGCTTTCGAGACGCGGGATGCCTGGTCCAAGCGCGTGTCAACCGGCCAGTTGAACCGCTGGTTCGAAAAGGCGATTGAGGCGAACCCGCCGCCCGCACCCGGTGGCAAGCGTATCAAGCTGCGCTATCTCACCCAGGCCAAGACCCGGCCGCCGGGTTTCATCCTGTTCGGCACGCGGGTGGACCAGCTACCCGAAAGCTACCGCCGGTATCTGGTGAACGGCATTCGTCGCGATCTCGGCTTCGGCGCGGTGCCGGTGCGCCTCACGCTACGCGCGCCGAAGAACCCGTTCGATTGACGGCATGAACGAGCCGCTGATCGTCGATGCGCGAGGGATGCGGTGCCCCTGGCCGGCGTTGAAGCTGGCAAAGGCGATGCGCGGCCCGCCTCGGCCACCAGAAGCGACGTTGCTGGCCGATGATCCGGCTGCGGCGCGGGAGGTCGCGGCGATGGCTGCCGAACATGGCTGGACGCTGACATCCGATAAGGAAGGCGTTTTGCATATAAGCTGCAGACCATGACCGTAACGGATGTAATCGGCCGCCACACGTAAACTTCATGTTTACGACACTCTGCCACCTTCAGGCTAGGGATCCCCGGACGGATCGTTTCGAGGAAGCAGGCCGGTGCCACAAACAGACGCAGCCATCGTTGACTGGCAGACCTTCTCGAAGACACGAGCCGAACTCGGTGCCAGCTTTGTGCGAATACTCAGCTATTTTCGCGAGGATGGGACGAAGTCGGTCGCCGCGATCGAGCAGGCCATGCGCAAGCTGGATGCCGCGGCCCTGGTGATTCCGGCGCACACGCTGAAGGGCGAGTCGCTGCAATTCGGCGCGGAGCCGCTGGGCGTTCTGGCCGAATATATCGAGCAGGTGGCCCGCCGTTGCGTGGAGAAGCACCAATCGCCGAGCGAATTGATACCGGACGTGGTGCGGTTGCGCCCCCTGTTTGAACAGACGCTCGCGATGTTCGATCGGGAAACCAACCCGCTGGTGGATCGCCGCCCCGCTTTCGGCCGCAAGCAGCCGGTGAGTTTGAGCCGGGCCTAGTAGAACCAGCAGAGCGGCCGGCCGCGAAGCCGCCCGCTTCGTTTTGCCACGTGATGCGCGTTCAGTCCATGCTCTCGGCCGGCTTGGACTGAAGCTGAACATAGTTGTGGATGCCCATCCGCTCGATCATGTCGAACTGGCGTTCCAGATAATCGACATGCTCTTCCTCATTGTCGAGGATCTTGAGCAGCAGGTCGCGGCTGACATAATCGCGCACTGTCTCGCAATGGGCGATGCCGTCGCGCAAGACGGGAATGGCCTCGTTCTCCAAGGCGAGATCCGCGCGCAGCACCTCCTCGACGCTCTCGCCGATCTTGAGGCGGCCGAGCAGCTGGAAATTGGGCAGACCATCAAGGAACAGGATGCGCGCCGAGAGCATGTCGGCATGCTTCATCTCGTCGATCGACTCGCCATATTCGAACTTAGCGAGATGCTCGATCCCCCAATGATCGAGCAGGCGATAATGCAGGAAATATTGGTTGATCGCGGTCAGCTCATTCTTGAGCGCGATGTTCAGATATTCGATGACTTGCGCATCGCCCTTCATGATGACCTCCGTGACAGGAGGCGCACCTTAACCCAGAACTATGCTCATAAACACTAAAAACGGCTGAAATCCGCCGATTTTTAATGTGCGAGCGTCAGGCAATAGCGTGTTCAGACGCCATGATCTCGCGTGCGAACGGCACGCACTGGCCGCAGCGGGGGCGGCGCCCCATCGATGCATAGGCGCTGCACGGGCTACTATGTCCGGCGCGCGCGGCTGCCCGAACATCCTTTTCGCGGATAGCATTGCAAACGCAAACGACCATCGACGGCTCTCCTCTACTGGCCGCGATGGTATCGTTGATGAGAGTAAGTCGCAATAGCCTAATGCGGATTGCGCCGGATCGCCCGGCGCTTATCCCATGAGAGTGGGGAAGAAGCCTTCATGCGCGGTGCGCAACGCGGCAAGCGGCACGCCCGCCACCTCATTCCCGCCGGTAGTGCCGATCGCCACCGCACCTTCCGGCAACGGCACGCCGGCGGGAAGGGTGATGACGTAACGTGCCTGGTCCTCGCCGAAGGCGGCGGCGGCGTCGAGCGTGATGCCGAGTTCGGCGCCGGTGTCGCCGGCCAGCGCCATTTCGGCGATCGCCACCAGCAGCCCGCCATCCGACACGTCATGCACGGCATTGACGATGCCGCTCTGGATCATGGCCCGCACCGCATCGCCATTGGCGCGCTCCGCTGCGAGATCGACCGGCGGCGGGGGTCCGTCTTCGCGACCATGCACTTCACGCAGCCATAAAGACTGACCGAGATGGCCGTCCGCCTCGCCGATCACCGCGATCGTGTCCCCAGCGCCCTTGAACGCGATCGTCGCACTCTTGGTCCAATCCGCCAGCAGGCCGATGCCGCCGATCGCCGGCGTCGGCAGGATGGCGGAGCCGTCACCCGTCGCCTTACTTTCATTGTAGAGCGAGACGTTGCCGGAGACGATCGGGAAGTCGAGCGCGACGCACGCCTCGCTCATGCCTTCGAGGCAGCCGACGATCTGGCCCATGATCTCCGGCCGCTGCGGATTGGCGAAGTTGAGGCAGTTGGTGACGGCAAGCGGAGTAGCGCCCACGGCGGTCAGGTTGCGCCACGCCTCGGCCACCGCCTGTCGTCCGCCCTCCACCGGGTCGGCGAAGCAGTAGCGCGGGGTGCAATCTGTGGTCATCGCCAGCCCCTTCCGCGATCCGTGGACGCGGACCACGGCCGCATCGCCGCCGGGCCGCTGCACGGTGTCGGCGCCGACCATGTGGTCATACTGTTCCCAGATCCAGCGGCGGCTGGCGATGTCGGACGATCCCATCAGCCTCAGCAGATCCGCGCCGATGTCGGGGGAGGACGGCACGTCCGCCAGCGGCGCGCGCCGGGGCGTCGGCACATGCGGGCGATCGTAGAGCGGCGCGTCGTCGGCCAGCGGGGCGAGCGGAATGTCGGCGACCGTCTCGCCGCGCCATTTCAGCACCATGTGCCCGGTGTCGGTCACATGGCCGATCACGGCGAAATCGAGTTCCCATTTGTGGAAGATGGCCTGCGCGAATTGTTCCCGCCCCGGCTTCAGCACCATCAGCATGCGCTCCTGCGATTCGGAGAGCATCATCTCATACGGTGTCATCCCGGCTTCGCGCTGCGGCACGTCGTCCATGACCAACTCGATGCCGACGCCACCCTTCGATGCCATTTCGACCGCCGAGGAAGTGAGACCGGCGGCGCCCATATCCTGGATGGCGACGATCGCGTCGGACGCCATGAGTTCGAGGCAGGCCTCGATCAGCAGCTTTTCGGTGAAGGGATCACCCACCTGCACGGTAGGCCGCTTCTCGTCGGAGTCGTCGCCGAAGTCGGCCGAGGCCATCGTCGCGCCGTGTATGCCGTCGCGCCCGGTCTTCGAACCGACATAGACGATCGGATTGCCGATGCCGGAAGCGGCCGAATAGAATATCTTGTCGGTATCGGCGATGCCGACAGTCATGGCGTTGACCAGGATGTTGCCGTCATAGGCCGGGTGGAAGTTCACCTCGCCGCCGACGGTGGGCACACCCACGCAATTGCCATAGCCGCCGATGCCGCGCACCACGCCGGAGATCAGGTGGCGCATCCGGGGGTGATCGGGCCGGCCGAAGCGCAGCGCGTTGAGGTTGGCGATCGGCCGCGCGCCCATCGTGAACACGTCGCGCAGGATGCCGCCGACCCCGGTCGCCGCGCCCTGATACGGCTCGATATAGCTCGGATGATTGTGGCTCTCCATCTTGAAGATGGCGGCCTGGCCATCGCCGATATCGACGACGCCGGCATTCTCGCCGGGGCCGCAGATGACCTGCGGGCCGGTGGTGGGCAGCTTCTTGAGATGGATGCGGCTCGACTTGTAGCTGCAATGTTCCGACCACATCACCGAGAAGATGCCGAGTTCGGTCAGGTTCGGCTCGCGCCCCATCGCGTGCAGCACGCGGTCATATTCTTCGGGGGAAAGGCCGTGCTCCGCGACGATTTCGGGCGTGATGGCGGGGGCGCTGGGCTGGGTCATGGCCGCAGCCGATAGCGGAGGGGCCGCCGCTTGTCAGCCTCTCCGCGCGATTGCGGGGCGTGTGGTGCTTAGTCGGCGGCCTCGTCCTTGCCGGTCACGGCGCCCACTGCCTGCCGAGCGGCATATTGCACGGCCCAGCCGATCGCGAAGGTGATCGCCAACGGAATGACCGCGCGTATCGCGCTTTCGGTGACACCGCCGATGATCGCGCCCTTCACGCCCGAATCACCATCGGATCGGTCGATCGCAGCGCCCACCAGCATGCCGATTACGTTATCCACCATCGCCCAGCTCCCCAACATGACGCGCCAAGAGCGCACGATGGCGGCGGGGGTTCCCTGCGCTCCTAGGCGTCAGGCATGCGCGTGCGGCGCGAGCGCGACATGCGCCGACCGACGACCAGGCCGACGGCGCCCAGCAGGAACAGCGCGATCGTATCGGGTTCGGGGATTCGCGTGGCAGTCTGACGTGGCGCCGCCGGAACGTCGGCGGGCGCAGCCGATGGTGGCTGCGATGCGCCAGGCGCCGGACCGGCCATTGGCGATGCGGCGGCAAGCGGCCCCGCAACCGCGAGCGCGCCTGCGGCAACGAGGATCGGGAACAATCGAAACATGCCGCACCATAGAACAGGAGAGCGGCGGAACGAAGTAAATTAGTGGTTAACGCCGTAACGATCGACAGATCGTAAAAAGCCGGCGGAGTCGCCTCCGCCGGCTCAAGATCAATAACTTGTCGCGAGGATCAGGCCTTACAGCTCTGGCTCGGCTTGCCGGGCTGGGTCATCGTAACCTGGGTACCGGTGCCCGAAACCGAATAGCCTTCGCCGGTCAACGGCTTGCCGGCCTCTTCGGCGGTCAACTTGGTCACAGGACCGTCCTTCTTGGCGCGCAGGTCGGCGGTCTTCTCGCCGCCGTAGAAGTCGATGTAGACGACGCTGTTGTCCTTGCAGCGGAAGGTGCGGCTGGCGAGCAGCGGGGGCGGCAGCTCGATCGGTGCGGCTGGCGTGCTGCTGTTCGCCTCGGCTGATTCGGACGCGACGTTGGTCGTCGCGGTCTCGCTGTTGTTACAGGCTGCGACGAGCGCGAAAAGCGCAAGCGGAGCCGCGCGGAACGGGTGGGGGAGTGTTTTCATAGCGCTGTGAATCTCCACGATTGCGCATCTGGCCGTCAAGCGGGACATTCTTCAGTTTTTGCGGCATCGCAACAGAATAATGCGTCCGCCCGCCGCGATCCGGCGCATCAGAGGAATTGTCTCAAGGTGAGCCACGCATCGCGTTTGGCCTCGAACGCCAGCGTGTACGCGGCACTGCTGGAGGGAAGCGCGATCGTGGCATAGCGGGTCGCCGCCTTCGGCATGTGCCGCAGCGCCAGCGTTGCGGCGGTTTTTCCGTTGAAGCCCAGCGCCGCCAGCTTCGGCAGCCGGCGCGTGAGGTCAACGAGGTCGTTGGTTCGCGCGTCCCGGATGGCGCTATCAAGGCTGCCTTGCCGGCTCGCTTCGGCGACCATGTCCCACAGGCCGATCTCTGCGCGGGCGAGCGCCTCCAGTCGTGCTTCGTACGGAAGTGCTACCAGGTCGCGCTCAACCACTGCGCCGACGAGCCGCCAGAACTGATTCTGCGGGTGCGCGTAATAGCGTCCCGCCGTCAGCGAGGCGGCGCCCGGCAGGCTGCCGAGGATCAGCACGCGGGTGTCGCCATCGGCGATTGGCGGAAAGGAGCGGAGGCGCGAGGTGGCGGGCGGCATCCGGGATGCATCGATCATTGATGCAGGCAAAGACAAGCTCGCTTGCCGCTGGTGGCCGTGACGGTCTATCCGCGGGCCATGTCCATCGCCTCCAGTCCGCTTGCCCTGATCGGCAATACTCCCCTCGTGCGGCTTGCCGGCCCCAGCACCGCCACCGGCTGCGAGATCCTCGCGAAATGCGAGTTCATGAACCCCGGCGGATCGGTGAAGGACCGCGCCGCCTTGTTCATCGTCGAGGATGCCGAGGCAAACGGCATGCTGAAGCCGGGCGGGGTCATCGTGGAGGGCACGGCCGGCAACACCGGCATCGGCCTGGCATTGGTTGGCAACGCCAAGGGCTATCGCACGATCATCGTGATGCCCGAGACGCAGAGCCGGGAGAAAATGGACACGCTGCGGGCGTTGGGCGCCGAACTGGTGCTGGTGCCGGCGGCGCCTTATTCGAACCCCGGCCATTTCGTCCACACCTCGCGCCGCATCGCGGAAGAGACCGAAAATGCGCTGTGGGCCGACCAGTTCGACAATCTTTCGAATCGGATGGCGCACATCCGCACGACCGCGCCGGAGATCTGGGCGCAGACCGATGGCCGGGTGGATGGATTCATCTGCGCGGCGGGCACCGGCGGCACGATCGCCGGCGTCGGCATGGGGTTGAAGGAGCGCAACGAGCGCATCGTGATCGGCCTCGCCGATCCGCACGGTGCCGCGCTCTACGAACATTACCGCTCCGGCGAGCTGAGATCCGAAGGCAGTTCGGTGGCGGAGGGGATCGGGCAGGGGCGGATCACCGGCAATCTGGAAGGGGCGCCGGTGGACATGCCGTTCCGCATCTCCGACGCCGAGGGGATGGAGCAGGTGCATCGCCTGCTGATGGAGGAGGGGCTTTGCCTCGGCCTTTCGTCGGGCATCAACGTGGCGGGGGCGGTGGCGCTCGCGCGGGAGATGGGGCCGGGCAAGACGATCGTGACGATCCTGTGCGACTCCGGCTTTCGCTACCTCTCCACCCTGTTCAATCCGGCATGGCTGGCCGCCAAGGGATTGTCGGTGCCGCCGGGGCTGGCAGCCCGTTGATTGTGGGCACGCTTGTCATCGACAATGATGTTCATGCACTTTAACCTTCCGCAAGTTTCAGGTTCGCGACGTGGTCGCTGATCGGGGAGGCGACCGGATGCAACGGGTTCGCATCGGCCTTACGGGCCTTGCCTGTGTGTTTCTGCTGGTGCTGCTGGCGGCGGCCTTCTTCGGCCTGACCAACAATGAGCAGACGACCGGATCGCTCGCCGTGGCGCCCGCCTCCACGCCGGATCGGGGTGGCAATATGGTGGAGACCCCGCGCGAGCCGCTGGCCGAACTGGGTGTCGCGCCCGGCTTCAATGGCGACCCCACCGGCAACGGCGTCGCAAGCCGTTCCCCGTCTCCGCCTTCGCCCGTCGGTTCGCATTCCGCGCGATGAGCATCGGCGCCGACGCTGGTGCCGGGCGAGCCGGACAGCCTGCCTGACCGAAGCTGGGCCTGGGAAGATCAGCCCGCATCACGGGCGGGTCGCGCGCATCACTGCTTCTCTGATTCGACGCGGCAGCGGCGGCATGTCACTGGCGCATGGGTTTGCGTGGGCACGATGCTGATCGCGCCGATCCGTGCCTCTGGGAGCGGCGTACGACGTTCGTCGCACAAGGCGGGCGACGGAATTACATCCCACATACTTATCCACAGGAACAAACGGGGAAGAACGGCGGAAATGCAGGGCGAACGGCAAAGACCTGCACTCAGCTGATACACAGGCCTGACTATCCAATCCCATCAGAAACCATTTGTACCCACATATGCCCCATGTTAGCTCCTGCGGGACAGGGGGCAGCCTGTGTTGCGGCCGACGTGCGGCGCAGGGTGTCCGGCAGAAAGTCTGCCGGCTGACGGGGCAAATAGTTGGCGATTTCGGATCTCTTTCGCGGGCGTGCTCTCAACGCCATCGACAAGAAGGGGCGGGTATCCGTTCCGTCCGATTTCCGCGCCACGATCCAGACGCGTCACCGTCGCGTCATCAAGCAGGATGAGTTCGATCCTGCCGAGGGCGATGCCGACGCGCGCCACGCCGCGGCAGGCAAGGTCGTGATCGTCGCACGCGACCGGCAGCGCCCCTGCCTTATCGCGTTCGAGAACCAGTTCACTCGCGAATATGCCGCCAAGATCGAACGTCGTCACGAGGATCTGCGCGGCGAGGAGCGTGACGCTGCGATCCAGCGCGATATGAAGATGCTGGGCAGCACCTTCGATCTGGCGTGGGACGTAAACGGCCGCATCGTGCTGAGCGCGCGTTTGTGCGAGCGGATCGGCGTGAACCCCAATGCCGAGAACGGGCGCGACAACCTCGTCTTCTTCCACGGCGTGGGCGAGACGTTCGAAATCTGGAACCCCGAGACGTTCGCCGCTGCGATGGAAGGCGACGATCCCGATCTCGCCGAGGATGTGCGCGACATGATCGCGGACAAGGCGAAATGAGCGCGCCCATCCAAACCCATGATCCGCGCCACGCGCCCGTGCTGATCGACGAGGTGATCGCCGGCCTGGCGCCCGCACGCGATGAGACGCATGTCGACGGCACGTTCGGCGCGGGTGGTTATACCAAAGCGATCCTCGCTACCGGCGCGCGGGTGTTCGCATTCGACCGCGATCCCGATGCCATCACCGAAGGGCAGGCGCTCGTCGCTGGGGAGCATGGCCGGCTGATCCTGATCGCCGAACGCTTCTCGCGCATGGCCGAGGCGCTGGCGGAGCATGATGTGGCGGCCGTGGATGGTGTGACGCTGGATATCGGCGTGTCCTCGATGCAGCTCGACCGGGCGGAGCGGGGCTTCTCCTTCCAGGCCGATGGGCCGCTCGACATGCGGATGGAGCAGGCCGGCGAAAGCGCCGCCGACTTCCTGAACGCGGCGGATGAGGAAGATATCGCCAACGTGCTGTACGAGCTTGGCGAGGAGCCGCGCTCCCGCCGGGTGGCGCATGCGATCGTGGCGGCGCGGCCGATCGCACGGACCGGTGAACTTGCCGCGATCGTGCGGCGGGCGCTCGGCCACAAGCCGCACGACAAGAAGGATCCGGCGACCCGCACCTTCCAAGCGATCCGCATCCACCTGAACCGTGAACTGGGCGAGCTGGAGGACGGCCTGGCCGCTGCCGAGCGCGTGCTGAAGCCGGGCGGCAGGATCGCCGTCGTCAGCTTTCATTCGGGTGAGGACCGCATCGTCAAGCGGTTCCTCCGCCAGCGCAGCGGTGCGACGCCCGGCGGATCGCGCCACCGCCCGGACGGCGGCGAACGCGGGCCGGAGCCGAGCTTCGAGGCGGTCGCCAAGGCGGTGCGCGCAAGCGACGCCGAGGTCGCCCGCAACCCCCGCGCCCGATCGGCCACGCTGCGTGTCGCGCGGCGCACCTCCAGCCCTCCCTGGCCTCAATCCCTTCGGCCCATCTCTGAGAAAGGCCCTGCATCATGATGGCGGCTCGCTTCCGTTCGGTCACCTGGGTGGCGGTGGCGCTGGTCCCGGCGCTCGGCTGCTACCTCGTGACGCAATATGTCGCGGCGGAGCGTGCGCAGCTGGCGAAGGTGGAGCGCCATATCGGGCAGAGCCGCAAGGCGATCCGCGATCTGGAAACCGAACTCGGCACGCGCGGCAGCCTGGCCCAGCTGGAGCGGTGGAACACGCAGAC
>CAXTTS010000048.1:8264-18027 GCA_964247265.1 uncultured Sphingomonadaceae bacterium | reverse complement strand
GGCAACATGGTCGATCTCGACAGCGACCCGACCAAGCTGATCGAGGTCGTCGGTCTCGGCAAGCAATTGCTGATGACGCGTGGCGCGCTGACCACCTTCTCGGTCGCCAACGATGTCGCCAAATATTTCGCGATCATCCCGGCGATGTTCGTCGTGCTCTATCCGGGTCTCGGCGTGCTGAACGTGATGCGGCTGGCCACGCCGGAGAGCGCGATCCTTTCCGCGATCATCTTCAACGCGCTCATCATCCCGCTGCTCGTGCCGCTGGCGCTGCGCGGCGTCACCTACAAGCCGATGGGGGCGGGGCCGCTGCTCGCGCGCAACCTCGCCATCTACGGGCTCGGCGGGCTGCTGGCCCCGTTCGTCGGCATCAAGCTCATCGACCTCGTCGTCACCGGCATCGGCCTCGCATAAGGAATATCACCGTGGGCAAAGACATCGCTTCCGCGCTGCGTCCGGCGCTCGTCCTCACCCTGCTGTTCGCGGCCTTGCTCGGCATCGGCTATCCGCTGCTGCTGACCGCGATCGGTCAGACGCTGTTTCCACGTCAGGCGAATGGCAGCCTGATCCGCGATGGCGACCGGATCGTCGGTTCCTCGCTGATCGCGCAGGGTTTCGCCGGCGACCGCTATTTCCACCCGCGCCCGTCCGCCGCCGGCAAGGGCTATGACGGGCTCGCGTCGGCCGGATCGAACCTCGGGCCGGCATCGCGGGCGCTGCACGATCGGGTGCAGGGCGATGTCGCCACCCTGTCCGCCGCCGCGCCGGGGCGCGCGGTGCCGGCGGATCTGGTGACGACCTCCGGCTCCGGCCTCGATCCGCACATCAGCCCGGAGGCCGCCTCATATCAGGTCGATCGTGTCGCGCGGGCACGCGGCGTTTCGGCGGCGAGCGTGCGCGTGCTGGCCGATCGTGCGGTGGAGTGGCCCCTGCTCGGCCTGATCGGCGAGCCGCGCGTCAACGTGCTGCTGCTCAACCGCGCGCTCGACGGCAAGGCGACGAGGCCGTAATCCCGCGCCGATGAACATGACGAGCAAGGTTCTGATCGTCGAGGACGACCCGCATATCAGGCGGCTGCTGCGCGCCGCACTCGCTCGCGCCGGCCACACCGTGGCCGAGGCGGCGACGGCGCGGGAGGGGCTGTCGCTGGCCGGGATCGAGCGGCCCGACGTCGTGCTGCTCGATCTCGGCCTGCCCGACCGCGACGGGCTGGAACTGATCCAGCTCATCCGCGCGCGGACCGACGCCACGCTGATCGTCGTCTCGGCGCGCGAGGAGACCGGCGAAAAGGTCGCAGCACTCGATCTCGGCGCCGACGATTATCTGACCAAGCCGTTCGATACCGAGGAATTGCTGGCCCGCGTCCGAGCCGCGTTACGCCACCGCGTCACCGCCCGCGCCGATGCGATGCTGGTGACGTTCGGCGATGACACGATCGATCTCGAACGCCGCCGGGTGACGCGCGCGGGGGGTGAAGTCCACCTCACGCCCAAGGAATATGAGGTGCTGTCCGAACTCGCCCGCAAGCCCGATCGCGTGCTCGGCCATGCCGCCATGCTGCGGGCGATATGGGGGCCGGCGCACGAGACCGACGTGGATTATCTCCGCATCGTCGTTCGCAACCTGCGGCAGAAGCTGGAGCCCGACGCCGCGCGCCCCTTGTTCATCATCAACGAGCCGGGCGTCGGCTACAGGCTGCGATCGATCGCGCAGTAGGTGACACGGCTGCGGCCCGCCTAACGGACCGGGTCAGCGAACATCTCGTTCTCGATCAGCGCCGGCGGCAGGATGCCCGGCGCCATCACCCGCGCGAAGACATCCTTCATCACGAACGGCTGCCCTTCGACCTCGGCCTCGTGCGAGGCACGCGCCAGCAGATGGTCAAGTTGCAGCTTGCCGACAATATAGCTCGCGCCATAGCCGGGCTGGCGAAGGTAGAGCAACTGCTCGAAGCCGACGAGCTTGCTCTGCGCGTTCGACCAGTGGCGCGGCGTCCAGTCGGCGTGGAACCTGCCTGCCTTCGCCAGATCGATCTCGTTGGCCTGGACATGCAGCGACGCCAGCCCCCGCGCGGCGCGATTGGCCAGCATGATCCAGACGAGTTCCCGGCCGTGCGGAATGTCATCGTAGAGGCCCGCCTGCATGACGATCTCCTCCATCGCGGTCGCGAACCCTTCGGAGCGATCGGCGAAGATGTTGAACAGCGGCGGGGTCTGGCGAATCGGGCTGGTGCGCGGTTCGAAGCGGAGCCGGGCCAGCTCGATCCAGTGCGTCGAATGCGACAGCAGCGGCAGCGGATCGAGCGCGATCACATTGTCGAAGAAGCCACGCCCGGCACCCGGCGCGGGATAGCTGCTGGTCTGCGCCTCCATCGCCTTGCGGAAATAGGGTCGGTCCGGAACCAGGCCGGTCGCGACAAGGAAGTCGTTGAACTTCCTCGTCCTGGCGAGCGCCATCCGGCGGTAGGCGGCCGCGTCGTCGATCGGCGCGATCGGCGGCAGATCGCGGTTGCGCACCTCCTCCAGCCTCAGCGAGGCGAGGGCGCGATCGAGTTCGCGCTGGAGCAGTACCACCTGCTGGTCCCAGCTGTAGGGCGAGAGATCGACGTTCGCGGCGTACCAGTCGTAATTGGCCTTGCCGACACCGGACGGGCCGGCCTTTCGGGGCGCCTCGGCGGCGATCCAGTCGGCGAAGCTGTCGGTCGCCGCCTTCGCCGCGCGCACGGCGTCGCGCAGCGCCGGGCTGGCGCCGGTGAGCGAGGCGGCCTGCTGGCCCGAGAAGGTCCGCATCCTGAGGTCGCCGCGATCGAGCGCCGCCAGTACCGTGCTTTGTTCGCGGAAGGTGCGGTCGCCGTAGCGCCAGAGATCGGCGGCCTCGCTCCCGGCCAGATTGGTGCGCGCCGCCGCCAGCATCGCGGGAACACCGCCGATCGCTTCGGTCAGCGTGCGGTCGTCCGCTGGCGATAGCGGATAGGTATATGCGAAAAGATCGATCGTTGGGGTGGCGGAGGGGCCTTCGTGCGCGGGCACGTCGCTCTCCTCGCCGAACACGTTCTGGTAAAAGGCGGGATCGCGCGCCCAGGGTTTCAGCACTCGCAGCGAGAAATCGAAGCCGTTCATCTCGGCCTGGATCAGCCGCCAGTCGTTCCTGTCGGCGGCGGACCAGCCGGTGGTGGCGATGGCGGCGAGACGGCTGCGATAGAGCGGAAGATCGGCGGCCTTCCGCGCCATCGCCGCCGGGCTGTAATCGGGCACCCCCGCGCGGACGATCGGCCGGACGAAGACGCGCCAATCCCTGAAGAGCGCGACGAGATCGGCATGGCTCGCAGACGGCGCGACGGCAGCTATGGCCTGTGCGCTCGCAACCGCCGGGCTCGTGATCGCCACAAGCGCCGCGAGCGCCGCCGTCCGGAGATACCGTCGCATGTTGCCCCCATTGCAGAACATCAGGAAATCCTCGCCGCCCGGTGGCGACGAGGATCGCGGCCATCGGCACGGGAGGCGGAACGTTACATCTTGTAGGCGATCCGCGCATAGCCGAACTGGCCGGGCACGTCGTAGGTCGTCGGATCGTAGTTCGGCCCGGTGCAGGTGCCGCAGGCTGGCGGATCCTGGTTGAACACGTTGTTGACGCCCACCGTGAACACGATCTTGCGATCGAAGGCGGATGGCGCGAACTGCACCTGCACATCGCCATAGAAGGTGCCCTTCAGCTTCCGCTCGGCACCGTTGAAGATCTCGCTGACGGCATTGATGTAGCGGCCGGTGAACGAAGCGCCGAAGTCGCCCAGTTGCCAGTCGAGCACGCCATTGCCCTTGAACTTCGGATAGGATTGATCGGGGAAGCCGCGCGTCGTGCCCTTGTAGCTGGTCGTCGTCAGACCAACCGCCGCCGGCACGGTCTCCTCATACTTCATCAGGTAATTGCCGTTCAAAGACAGGCCGAACCCGCCATACCGCGTCTCCTGCGTACGGTAGACGATCGTCAGATCGATGCCCTTGGTGCGGATGCCGCCGATATTCTGCAGCACGCTGTTGATCCGGCCGATCCGGCCGCTCGCCACGCGAGTGATCGAGGCGCAGCTCAGCGCGTCGGCGGTGTTGGCGCAACGCGCCAGCGTGATCGCCGCATCGATCGGCGCGATCGCGCCCTTCACCTTGATGTCGTAGTAATTCGCCTCGATGCTGAACTGGCTGGCAAAGCCGTTGTCGCGCGCCCAGCTGGGGCTGTAGACGCCGCCGAACAGCAGGGTGCGCGAGGTTTCCGGCTTCAGCTGGTTGTTGCCGCCGGTCGTGACCGGCAGCTGGCCGCCATTGGGCTCGTTGTAGCTGCCATTGGCCGGTACGCCGTTGGCGATGCAGTTGGTCCTGACGGTGGCGTTTGTCTGGAACGGCGATCCCGCCACGTTGGTGCATGGATCGTCGATCGGCGCATCCGAGCGGGACGCCGCGCCGAACAGCTCGCCGATGCTCGGCGCACGAAAGCCTTCCGCATAGGAACCGCGCAGCAGCAGATCCGCTACCGGCTTCCACAGCCCGCTGCCGGTGAAGATCGTGTTGCTGCCGCTGGTATTATAGTCCGAATGGCGCACCGCGCCGTCCAGCTCCAGCGAGTTGAAGAACGGCACCTCCTTCAGCAAGGGCACCCGCAGCTCGGCATAGACCTCGTCCGAATTGTAGCTGCCGGCGGCCGGCTGCGACGGAATGTCCGAACCGAGGCCCGCCGTGATGACCGGATCCGGCGTATAGGTGCCGCGCTGGTAGCGATGCTCGTAGCCGATTGCGACACCCACCGGCCCGGCGGGGAGTTCGAACAGGTCGCCGCTCAGGTTGGCGGTATAGTCGCGCAGCTCCTGCGAACTCCTGGCGCGTTCGTCGAAACCGACGAAGGCCAGCATCGCCGGCGTCACGGACCCGAGCCCGCCGAAGATGTTGAACGGCACGCACGATCCGGTGCAGGCGGAAAGCGGGCCGAGCGCCAGCTGCAACTTCGCGGCGTTGACGTTGCCGGTGAACAATTGGTGCGCGTCGTTATAGCCTATCACCGCGCTCGCATCCCAGAACCACTTGTGCGAGCCGAGCATGAACGAACCGTCCAACCCGCCGGTCAGCGACATCGTGTCGACGCTCTGGCTGTAGGTCCGCTGCCCGGCCTCGACCAGGCGCCGGCGCACGGTCGAATAATTGGCCGGCGGGTTGCCCGCGCCGCCGGCGGACAGGGTGTAGCCGAACGGGTTGTACGGGTTGGTCGCATCGATCGAGATGGTATCGAGCAGATTGCCGTTGCCCGCGTCCGGCCCGACGAACAGCGGCAGATACGCCGCCTGGTTCTGCGAATTGCGATGGTTGTAGACGGCCTTGACCCGCAGGTTGATGTCGGCGCCCAGTTCCTGCTTCACGCTGGCGAACCCGCCATAGCGTTCTGAAGGGGTGAGGAAGTAGTTGAACGGCGCGAAGTTGAACCGATCGTCAGTGGTCAGCAGGCGGAAATCGCTGTTCGGGCCGGTCGGGTTCAGCGGATCGTAGCGCGGGCGGCCGGTGAGCACCGGGGCCTTCACCGTTAGCGCGGGGCCATCCACCTGAACGTAGCCGTTGACGGTCGCGCTGCTGCATCCGCCGATCGGATCGGTGCAACTCGTCTGGCCGGGATTGGGAAATTGCGAAATGGCGCGGTCGCGCGTCCGCACCGCCTCCTGCTTTACATAGCTGCCGCCGATGACGACGCTGGTGGTCGGCCCCTTGAAGCCGTAGCTCAGGTCATAATCCTGCGTATGCCCGTCGCCCGCGCGGAACGTGCCGAACTGCGCGCTGGCCTGCAGCCCGTCCTGCGATGCCTTGGTGATGATGTTGACGACACCGGCCAGCGCATCCGACCCGTACAAGGGCGACTGGCCGGATTGCAGCACCTCGATTCGCTCGATCTGGTTCTTGGGGATCGTGTTCAGATCGACCGTCGCCGGGATACCGCTTCCCGACGTGCCGTTGACGTAACGCAGGCCATCCACCAGCACGAGCGTGCGCTTCGCGCCGAGATAGCGCAGATCGATCTCCGCCGATCCCGCGCCGACACCGCCGCCATCCGGCGGATTGCCGATATTGCCGCTGTTGTTCACCTTG
Organism: uncultured Sphingomonadaceae bacterium; assembly: GCA_964247265.1. Lineage (GTDB taxonomy): Bacteria > Pseudomonadota > Alphaproteobacteria > Sphingomonadales > Sphingomonadaceae > Alterirhizorhabdus. The sequence goes on along the minus strand of CAXTTS010000048.1, from coordinate 11,911 downwards.
CTGTTCAGGCCGCCGCTGGCGCTCGGCAGGCGCTGGAGCACGTCGGCGATGGCCGAGAGGCCGGTGCGGGCGATGGAGGACTGATCGACGACGACGACCGGCGAATCCTGCGTCAGCGGATCGCGGCGGATGCGCGACCCGGTGACGATGATGAGGCCACCGTCAGCTTCGGCATTGGCCGGCGCGTCCGCCGCCGCCGCCGGACCGACATCGACCGATTGGGCCGATGCGACGCCCGCACCGAACAGGACCATCGCCGGAAGCATCGCTCCGCCACGCAAAACCGTCTTTATCGTCATACCAGCCCCCCGGATGTTTCGATGCGGCACAGGCTTCATCGGAACGGGAGCCGTGGCAATCGCAAAGGGCGGCGGCTCTGCTGCAATTGCGAACGGGTGTAACACTAAAGCAACATAAGCGACATGCGGCGCGGCTGGCCTTACCCCCGCAAACCCATCCGCCGTCTGTCACGCCATCAGGTCTGAGGCTGTGTCAGCCGCCGGCCGACACCCGCCAGACGATGTTGCCCGTATCGTCGGCGACCAGCAGCGCACCGGTCCGATCGACAGTCACGCCCACCGGGCGACCCCGCACCTTGTTGTCCGCTGTCAGGAATCCGGTGAGAAAGTCCTGCGCCTTTCCGTTGGGGCGGGCGTTGGCGAAGGGCACGAACGCAATCTTGTAGCCGTTGAGTTCGTCGCGATCCCAGCTCCCATGCTCGCCGATGAAGGCACCGCCGCGATAGCGGGGTGGCAGGCTGTTCCCCGTGTAGAAGGTGAGCCCCAGCGCCGCGACGTGGCTGCTGAGCGCATAGTCGGGTGGGATCGCGCGGGCGACCAGATCCGGCCGCTGCGGCATGACGCGCGGGTCCACATGCTGGCCGTAATAGCTGTAGGGCCAGCCGTAAAAGCCACCGTCCCGCACCGAGGTGAGATAGTCGGGCACGAGGTTCGGTCCGAGTTCGTCACGTTCGTTCGCCACGACCCAGAGCGTGTTGGTGCCCGGATAGAAGTTCGGGCTGTTGGGATTGCGCAGGCCCGAGGCGAATACGCGCGACCGGCCGGTGGATCGTTCGACCTCCCACACGGCCGCGCGGTTCTTCTCGGCTTCCATGCCATTTTCGGTGATGTTGCTGTTCGAGCCGACGGTCGCATAAAGCAAGGTTCCGTCAGGGCTGAGCGTCAGGCTCTTGGTCCAGTGATGGTCGATCGGCCCGCCGGGCAGTTCGGTCAGTCGCACCGGAGGTGCCGTGATCCGGGTCTGGCCGGGCGTGAACGGATAGCGCAATATGGCGTCGGTCGCCGCGACATACAGGAAGTTGTCGGCATAGACGACGCCAAAGGGCGAGTTGAGCCCGCCGACCAGCACGCTGCGCGTCTCCGGCACGCCGTCGCCGTTCGTGTCGCGCAACAGGGTGATCTGGTTGGTCGCGCCCTTCGGCTTCGCGCCGCTCTGGCCGGTCGCGCGTTTCTGCACCCAGGAGACGATCGGATTCTTGGGCCGCGTGATCGGATCGAGGTTCGGGCCTTGCGATTCCACCACCAGCACATCGCCGTTCGGCAGCACGGCCACGTTGCGCGGATGGTTGAGATCGCGCGCGAACGCCTGCACCCGCAAGCCGGGGGGCGCGGTAGGCGCTTCGTTGGGCGCCCAGCCGATCACCTCGGCGACGTGGATCGGGGGAACGAGATATTGCTGCGGCGCCGGCAGGACGGGATTGGGGCCGATCTGGCTCTGCCGGTCGAAATGCGCCCCGCCATCGCCGCACCCAGCCAGCGCCAGCATGAGCGCCGGCGCGGCGACATGGGACATCGCGCGCGCGCGCTTCACGAGCGGACCCCCACGCGGTGCTTGTAGACAAGCGAACCGCCGAGCCAGGCGCTGGCACCGAGGAGCACGACCGAGACGATCGACAGGGTGAGCCCGGTCGGCACGACGCTGGTCCAGCCGTCGCGGCTATGGACGAAGGCATTGAACAGCTCGATCACGAACACCGCAATGTTAAGGATCATGTGCGGCGTGGCGGGGCGCGCGGCGCGGACCCGGCGGTCGCCCGCATAATCAATGATGCCGGTGAGGGCCGCGAGACCGCCCATGACGAGCCCGACGGTGATGAGCCAGATCGAGAAGTTGCTCCACATGATGTTCGCGGAGGCGACATAGGCGAGGTCGGTCAGCAAGGCGCCGATGAAGCAGACGATCGGGAAGGGTACCAGCATGGGATGAAGCGGATGACCGAACAGCTTGGCGGTCGATCGCGGATTATCCGACGCCTCAGCATCGTTCGGCGAATATGTCTCGATGTCCATCTCGGTAAAGCGAGTTGGCTGACCGTCTGTTCCCCTTCGTCAGCTTACCCAGATAAATAGTCCCGTCGTGATTTGGATCGATGCGCGTTGCGGCGATTTACGCATGTATTCGGTGCAGGAGCCATCGGTTGACTGCGGGAGATCTGGCTTGTCCGGCTGTGGGTTGTTCTGTTTAGCAGGATCTCAAGTCGATTAACGTCGTGTCGTGAAAGGTTGAATATGGATGTCTCCGTCAGCGTCTGATCGCGGATATGCTGTTGCCGTGGCGTGCGCGCTTGCCATGTCGATCGGATCGCCGGCTTCAGCACGAACGGTGCCGACGATTGATACCGAGGACGCAACTCTGGGGTCCTCGCCCGTCTCGACCGATGCGCGCGTTCATCCGCTGTTTGCCCTGGACCTGCGCAACGGCGATTTCGCGCGCGGCGCCTATGATGATGATCGTGCCGATCTCGACCGTCTGCCCGTTCATGCGCAGATAGGGCTGGCAGCCGAGCTGACGCATAGTGGGGACGGCGCGGCGACGAGCTGGCTGGTGCTGCGATCGTCCAATGGCTTCCACGCGCCCGGTTCCGCCGAGACGACCAGCCCGCGCGCCTGGTACGAGAGCAACAATCTCGCCGCGCTCGTGTTCGCACCCGCCGAGGGACTGCGCGCCGCGGCCGTGTACACGATCAAGACCAGCCCGAACGGCGTTTCGGAGACGACCCACGAAGCCAGCCTGTCGCTCGCCTATGACGGCAAGGACGCGCTCGGCTCGCTGTCACCTACCATCGTCGCCACAACTCGGCCGAAAGGAGCGGGCGGAGTGTACACACAGGCAGGGATCGAACCGGCGATCGCCCTGTCCTCCCGTGACGCAAGCGCGAAGCTGAGTCTGCCGGTTGCGGTGGGCGTCGGGTGGGGCGGCTTCTACGGCCCGCAGACCGGCACTCGGGCGTTCGTGAGCGCCGGCCTGGCGCTCGAACAGCCGTTCACGCTCGGCGGCACCCGGTGGAATGCACGAGCGGAAGCGGTCGCATTGATCCGTGACGATCGTCTCGCCGCACTGAGCGGTCCGCAAGGCGAGACCGGCTCCGTCGTGCCGCTCGTCACCTTCTCGGTGTCGATGGCTTATTGAAAATGTGGCGCCCGGCTGAACAAGCGAAAGCATAGGCGCGGACAGCGATAGTATCGCCGAGCCAAGTATATGCTCGGCCTCACATGCTCCCCGGCTCGTTGCCACCTTCCCGCATCCCAGCCGCTGCCGGAAGTGGCTGCGGGATAATTCCCGCCTGGCGTTCAGCGGCCGAACTGAAGCGTGGCGGAAAATACGCCTGCCATTTCGGACGTTATCGG
>CAXTTS010000048.1:527-8254 GCA_964247265.1 uncultured Sphingomonadaceae bacterium | reverse complement strand
GCCATAGACCTTACGAAAGCATCAAAGCCCGACGCGCAGCTTCATCGCAGGCAAGCAAGCCAAAGACGGCGGAAAATCAGCAACTTGGGTCGCGTTCGGCGGCAACGGTTTTCCGCGCTCAAAGGAGGGCGATGATGGAACGTGATGACGTGACTGCGGCCGTATCGGACAAAACGGATCTCGGAACCGTGCGGGGGGGCGTTCCGCGCCTCTACGCTCATCGACACATTTCCGCGCTGGCTCTACTTCTCGCATCTACCGTCTGTGCCACCGGAGCGCAGGCGCAGGCCGTGACGCCAAATCTCGTCAGCGCCTGTGCCGGGGTCAGTTTGCCGCCTTCGGTGGTCACCGGCATCATCGCCCCGGTCGTGGACGGCATCGTGGCGCCGACCGAGACGACGGTGAACGGACTGCTCGGCATCGTCACGCCGCTGAACATCGATACGACGACATTGCTCGGCAACGCGGCGGCAGGCGCCCCGATCACGCTTCAGGTCCTCAACCAGGCCGGCACCGTCGTCGGCCCGGCCGATCGCTGCGACGTGCGCGCCGACTCGTTCGGCCTCAACACGCAGGGCGGCGTCGCGATCGGCGGCAATCGCATCACCGGGCTCGGCACGAACGGGCTGGATGCCGCCGCGGGAGAGGCAAACTCGATCGCCTTCGGCAATTCGGCCGTCACCGATGCGACGGCTCCGGGCGCGATCGCCTTCGGTGCGGGGGCTGGCGTCGGGGCCGGTGCGATCAGCGGCACCGCACTCGGCACCGGCGCGCAGGTCACGGCCGCGAACGGCGTTGCGCTTGGCGCGGGGAGCGTGGCCGCACGCGGCGCGCTCGCCGGCTATGGCGCGCTCGGCCTCGTCGGGCCGCAGGCATCCGCCGGTGAGGTCTCGGTCGGCGCGGCCGGCGCCGAACGCCAGATCACCAACGTCGCGGCGGGCTCTGCGCCCACCGACGCGGTGAACGTGGCGCAGCTTGCCGGAGTCGCGGCGCAGGTGGGCACGGTCGCCGGAAACGCCGTGTTCTACGACGATCCCGCGCGCACCCGCGTGTCGCTGGGTGGAGCAGGCACCGGTGTCCCTCCGGTCGTGCTGGGCAACGTCGCCTCGGGCACGGTGGCCGCCGGCTCGACCGAGGCGGTCAACGGCGACCAGTTGTTCGCGACGAACGGCGCGGTCACCAACAACAGCACCGCGATCACCAACCTCACCAACAATGTCGCGAACGGCGCGATCGGGCCGGTGCGCTACGCCGATCCTGCCACGCCAACCGTCCCCAATGGCGGCGTTCCGACCAACGATGTCACGCTGGTCGGCGCCGGCGCGGGTGCTGTCGGGCTGCACAACATACGCGATGGTGCGCTCGGCGCCGGCTCCACCGACGCGGTCAACGGGGGGCAGATGGCCGGGCTTGGCGGTAGCGTAGCGGCCGCGATCGGCGGCAGCAGCGCCTATGACCCCGCGACCAACGCGGTCACGACCGGGCTGAGCCTCGGCGGCGTCACCTATGGCAGCGTGCAGGCGGCGTTCGATGCGGTGAACGGCTCGGTCAACGGTGGCGCGGGCAACCGCTTCTTCCGCGTCCAGTCGGTGGGCGGCGACGCCGCCGTCGCGGCCGACGACGCCGTGGCGATCGGCCCGGATGCGACCGTCTCGGCCGCCAACAGCGTGGCGCTTGGCCGGGGCGCCACCGCCGCGCGCGGTGCGAACGCCGGCTATGCCGCGATCGGCCTGGCCGCACCGCAGGCATCGGCGGGCGAGGTCTCGATCGGGGCCGCCGGTTCCGCGCGGCAGCTTACCAACGTCGCCGCCGGCTCGGCCGACACCGATGCGGTGAACGTCGCGCAACTGGCCGGCGTGGCAGGCCAGGTCACCGCGCTCGGCACGAGCGCGGTGCAATATGACGGCGCCGATCGCACCAGGGTGACGCTGGCCGGCACCGGCGGCACCACTATCAGCAACGTCCGCTCCGGTGCTGTCAGCGCCACGTCCACCGATGCGGTGAACGGCGCGCAGCTGTTCGCCACCAACGCCGCCATCACGACCAACAGCACGGCGATCACCAACCTGGCCAACAGCGTGGCGAATGGCGGCACCGGGCCGGTGCGATATTCCGACCCGATCAGCCCGACGACCCCCAATGGCGGCACGCCGACCAACGATCTCACCCTGGTCGGTGCGGCGGCGGCTCCGGTCGCGCTGCACAATGTGGCGAACGGCGCGATCGTGTCCGGATCGACCGATGCGGTGAACGGCGGCCAGATCTACGGGCTGGCGCTCACCGCCGTGAACGCGGTCGCCTATGACACCGATGCGACGGGGACGCGCACCAACACCGTCACCTTGCAGGGCGGTGACCCTGCGGCGGCGGTCAGGGTGACTAACGTCGCGGCCGGGGCGGTCGCGGCCGGATCGACCGACGCGGTCAATGGCGGGCAGCTCCAGGCGACCAACCAGGCGGTTGCGGCGGTACAGACGACCGCGGGCACCGCGCTCACGCTCGGCCAGAACTCGGTGCAATATGACAATCCACGCCGCAGCGACATAACGCTGGGGTCCGGCGGTGGAACGGCGGCAAGCGCGCCGGTGGCCTTGCACAATGTCGCGGCCGGCACGTCGGCCACCGATGCGGTCAACGTCGCCCAGCTTGGCAGCGGGCTGAGCAACGCGGTTGGCCAAGCCAATGCCTATACGGACCAGCGTCTGGCAGCGGTGAGTTTCGATCTGCGCCGGGTACGGCGTGACAGTGCGGCCGGCACCGCCGGAGCGCTGGCCGCGGCCGGACTGCCGCAAGCCTATGAGGCAGGGCGGGGGATGATCGCCTTCGCCGGCGGCACCTACCGCGGCCAATCGGCCTTTGCCCTGGGTCTTTCCAAAGCGATGGACGACGGCCACACCGTGGTGAAGCTGAGCGGAACCTACGATACGCAGAACCGCGTCGGCGGCGCGGCGGGCGTCGGCTACCAGTTCTGATCCGGAGGCGGCTGGCGTAGGGGCGCGTGTCGCCTCCGTGCCTGCCGCTTCATTCTCCAAAAGATCAACGCTTTCACTGCCGTATTGGCGGAGCGGGAGGGATTCGAACCCTCGAGGAGCTATTAACCCCTACACACTTTCCAGGCGTGCGCCATCGACCACTCGGCCACCGCTCCGCATACCGGAGGGTGCCCCTAGCGGGTACGGCCGTGCTTCGCAAGCGGGCCGCACCCTCCCGTCAATGCGGGCGATTGCCGCGCCCGCCGCGCGTTCCGCCACCGCCGCCCCAGCCGCGCGGCGCGTTGCCGAAGGATCGTTCCGCCCGTGGCGGGCTCGCCTGCGATGCGGTTCCACCGGGCTGGATGCCGGCCGCCGCCTGGCCGTTGCCCCGCTCGCCCGCTCCCCGGCCGCGCCAGCCGCGACCCGCGCCATCGGGGCGAGGAGCGATCTGGCCTTCGCCCGGTCGACCCTGCCACTGGCCGCCGGGTCGTCCCGCCCATTGCCCGTTACCGGGGCGCCCTTCGCCCGGCCTTCCGTCGCCGGGCCTGCCCACGCCCGGCCTGCCCGCGCCAGGACGGCCACGCCAGTTGCCCGCCTCGTTGCGGCGGCCTTCCCAATAACGGCGCTGATTGTCGTTCCAGCGGTAACGCCCGCCGCCCCGATCGTAGATGTAGAAGCCGGTGCCCGGATAATAGAAGCCATCGTACCAACCATAGCCCGGATAGCCGTAGCCGCCGGCATAATAGCCGCCCGGGCCGTAGCCGTCGCCACCATAGCCGTCGCCATACAGCCCGCCATAGCCGGCCGACACGCCGCCATACCCATAACCGTCGTCATAGCAGCCGCCGAGCGCGATCGCCGATGCGAGCGCGAGGCCGATCGCCGCCTTCTTGCCATTCAGGAACGCCATGTTCGTCTCCAATCGATCATGGCGTCATGTTGCACGGCCCGGTTGAACGGCCTCTGAACTGGCAAGGAAGGCTTAACCTTCTGCGATCAGGCGGATTCCACCACCTGCTCGATCGTGCCGAAAATTGCGTGCCCCTGTCTGTCGTCCATCCGGATCCGCACGCTGTCGCCCGCTTTCAGGAACGGCGTGGTGGCGCTCCCCGCCAGGATCGTCTCCACCGTGCGCTGCTCGGCGATGCAGCTATAGCCGAGGCCGCCAGCCGCCGCCGGCCGCCCTGGGCCGCCATCCGCATCGCGATTGGATACCGTGCCGGAGCCGACGATGCTGCCGGCGCCCACCGCCCGCGTTTTCGCCAGATGCGCCACCAGTGTACCGAAGTCGAAGGTCATGTCCGTGCCGGCGTCCGCCCGGCCGAAGGGTTGGTCGTTCAGATCCACCGCCAGCACGCCGTGCAGCCGCCCATCGCGCCAGTCCTCGCCCAGTTCGTCCGGCGTCACCAGCACCGGCGACAGAGCGGAGGCGGGCTTGGACTGAACGAAGCCGAAGCCCTTGGCCAGTTCGTCGGGGATCAGGTTGCGCAGCGACACGTCGTTGACGAGGCCGACCAGCCGGATCGCCGCCAGCGCGGTGGCGTGATCGGCGCCCTGCGCCACGTCGCCGGTGACGACGACGATCTCCGCCTCGAAGTCGCAACCCCACGCCTCGTCCGCCAGCGGGATCGGCGCGCGCGGCGCGAGGAAACGGTCGGACGCACCCTGATACATCAGCGGATCGTGCCAGAAGCTCTCGGGCAGCGCCGCCCCGCGCGCTTTCCGCACGAGTTCGACATGGTTCACATAAGCCGATCCATCCGCCCACTGATAGGCCCGGGGCAGTGGCGCTTCGGCCAGCCGCTCGTGAAACCGCATCATCGGGATCACCTCATGGGCGAGATCGGTCGCCAGCGCCTCCAGCCGGGGCGCGGCATCGGCCCAGTCGTCCAGCGCGGCCTGCAGGGTCGGCGCGATATGCGTGGCATCGGCGCACCAGGCGAGATCGCGGCTCACCACCACCAGCCGCCCGTCGCGGCCGCCCTTCAACGATCCCAGCTTCATGTCGCTCTCCTCTCGCGTGGCTCTGTTCGGGCGAGCATAGCCAGCGCTTCCGCCCGCCGCGAGCGGAGAGTGCGTCTGTCCGTCCGGGCATGGCGCCGCATCGGCCAGCGCGGTTCCAACCGCGCGCAAACCCCTCTATGCAGGCGCAATGCATTCTTCGACATTTTGCGATCAGCCCGTGCCGCCGCGATTTCCGATCATCGCTCCGGCACCTGTCGGCCGGCCCGAGCGCGCGATGTTTCCATGCTGAAATCAGGCGGAAACGTCCCTGGCCGAGTGCGCCGGCGATGACGATCGACCAGCCCACCGCGTGGCGGCGAGCGGCAGCGCCCGCGCTGCTGGCGGCGGCCCTGTCCGGCTGCACTGTCGGGCCGAACTATCGGCCGCCCGACGCTGCCGCGCTGCAGGTGCCCGAGCGGTTCGCCGCCGCGCCGGAGCGGCCGGCGATGCCGCAGGTGGACCCGATCCGCTGGTGGAACGGGTTCGACGATCCGGTGCTCAGCCAGTTCGTCGAGCAGTCGTTCGCCGCCAATCTGGATGTCGCGGTGGCCGGCGCGCGGCTCCGGCAGGCGCGGGCGGCGGTGCGGCAGGCGATCGGTGCGGGCCTGCCGCAGGCGGGCCTCAGCGGCTCGGCCAATCGCAGCATCGGGCGCGACGGGCAGAGCTTCGTCGATCCGACCACCGGCACCAGTTTTTCCTCCGGTGGCGACACCACCATCTTCCGCGCCGGCTTCGATGCCTCGTGGGAGGCGGATATCTTCGGCGGCATCCGTCGATCGGTGGAGGCGGCGCGGGCCGACGCCGCCTCCACCGAGGCGAACCTGCACAATATCCAGCTCAGTGTCGCGGCGGAGGTGGCGCTCAATTACGTGCAGGCGCGGCTCGCCCAGTCCCGCCTCGGCATCGCCCGCGCCAACCTCGCCTCGCAGGACGAGACGTTGCAGATCGTCGGCTGGCGGGTGCAGGCGGGGCTCGTCAGCGCGCTCGATCTCGAGCAGGCGCGGCAGCTGCGCGCCAACACCGCCGCCTCGATCCCGCCGCTGGAGACGAACTATGTCGCCGCCGCCAATCGCATCGCGGTGCTGCTGGGCGAGGCGCCCGGCGCGGTGACGGCGATCCTCGATCCCGGCGCGCCGGTGCCGCTCGCGCCGGCGGCCAGCGCGATCCCCGCCGAAGTGGTGCAGCGCCGGCCCGACATCGCCGCCGCCGAACGCAGCCTGGCAGCCGAGACCGCGCGTATCGGCGTCGCCACGGCCGAGCTGTACCCCGCGCTGCAACTCTCCGGCAGCTTCGCTGGCTCCGATACGTCGCTGGGCGGGCTGCCGGGGGCCGCGCTCGGCAATCTCGTCGCCGGCATCACCGCGCCGATCTTCCAGGGCGGGCAGATCCGCGCGCGCATCGCCGGCCAGCGCGCCGCCACCGACGCGGCGCTCGCCACCTACCGGCAGACCGTGCTGGTCGCGCTGGAGGAGGTGGAGAATGCGCTCACCCAGCTCGACGCCGCCGAACGGCGCGAGCGCGAGATACTGATCGCCGAGGATGCCGCGCGCAACGCGGTGATCTACGCGCGCAGCCAGTATCGCGCCGGGCTGATCGATTTCCAGACGCTGCTGGATAGCGAGCGCACTTTGCTGTCCAGCCAGGATGGCCGCGCCACCGCCCGCGCCGATCGCGCGACCGGCACCGTGCAATTGTTCAAGGCGCTGGGCGGCGGGTGGCAGGCGGCCCCCGCACCCGCGACCCTCACCGCATCGACGACGAGACCCTGATGGACCAGCCGACCACCCCCACCGGCATCCCCGCCGATCCCGTCGCCGATCCGCGCGACAAGGCCGCGCTGGACGATTTTCTCGGCGCCAAGCCGCCCTCCAAACGCGCGCGCTACCTGAAATGGGGTGCGGTCGTGCTGGTCGTGTTGCTGGTCCTGTGGCTCGGCTGGAAGCTGCTGTTCGGCAGCGCCGCGCCGGTCAGCTACGCCACCCAGCCGCTCCGCCGCGGCGATCTCACCGTCAGCGTGTCCGCCACCGGCAACCTCGCGCCGACCAACGAGGTGGAGGTCGGCTCCGAACTGTCCGGCCTCATCACCGAGGTGTTCGTCGACAACAACGATCCGGTGCGCAAGGGGCAGGTGCTCGCCCGCCTCGACACCTCCCGCTTCCAGGACACGGTGAACCAGAGCCGCGCGCAGCTGGAATCGGCCGTGGCGCAGGTGCAGACGGCGGAGGCCACCGCCGCGCAGACCCGCGCCACCTTGTCGCGCCTGCTGGAGGTGTACCGCCTGTCCGGCGGCAAGGTGCCGTCCGCCACCGAACTCGATACCGGCCGCGCCGACAATGCGCGCGCGATCGCCGGCATCGCCACCGCGCAGGCCGCCGTCGCGCAGGCGCGGGCGGTGCTGTCGTCGGCCCTGACGCAGCTTTCCAAGGCATCGATCCTGTCGCCCGTCACCGGCGTGGTGCTGTCGCGCTCGATCGAGCCGGGCGCCACCGTCGCCGCTTCGCTGAACGCGCCGGTGCTGTTCAAGATCGCCGAGGATCTCAGCCAGATGCGGCTGGAGGTGAAGGTGGACGAGGCCGATGTCGGCACGGTCAACAAGGGCCAGCGCGCCACCTTCCAGGTCGATGCCTTCCCCGGCCGCACCTTTCCGGCACTGATCGAGCGGGTGGATGTCGGCGCCAACGCCTCGTCCTCCACCACCTCCTCATCGAGCACCGCCACCAGCAGCACGTCCGGCTCGGTCGTCGCCTATAC
>CAXTTS010000048.1:0-517 GCA_964247265.1 uncultured Sphingomonadaceae bacterium | reverse complement strand
GCACATCTTCGACGACCAGTACGAGCACGGCGAGCAGCAGCAGCGTCGTGGCCTATACCGCGCGGCTGACGGTGGATAATCGCGATCTGGCGCTCCGCCCGGGCATGACCGCCACCGCCGATATCGTCACCGCCGACAAGAGCGACGTGCTGCTCGTGCCGAACGCGGCGCTGCGCTTCTCGCCCGACAGCGCCGGCAAGGGTGGAGGCGGCGGCGGCATCACCTCCGTCCTCGCGCCGCCCCGGCCGCGGCGCGGCGGCGCCGCCGCCAAGGGGGCGACGATCGGGCGAGGGAGCCGCCAGACGATCTATGTGCTGGATGGCGGCCAGCCGAGGCCGATCCAGGTCACCGTCGGCGATACCAACGGCAACGATACGGAGGTGACGGGTGCCGGCCTCGAACCCGGCATGGAGATCATCACCGGCCAGCTCGCCGCAGGCCAGACCAGCGACGGCAACCGCGCCGGGCGTTCCGGCGGGGAGGGCGGCCAGGCCGCGCCGCGCAGCACGCCCGGCAC
>CAXTTS010000047.1:0-18217 GCA_964247265.1 uncultured Sphingomonadaceae bacterium | reverse complement strand
TCGCTGCTGCTGGTCGCCGGCGCGCCGTTCGCGGCGGGCGCGGCGCTGCGCGCGACGCGGGAGTAGCGGGCAGGCTTCAGACACAAAGCCACGAAAGCCACATTATACGGGGGTGAGAAACAGCCTGCGCCCGCGCGTGCAGGCCAGATGGGTGTGCATCGGGCGGCGGTAAATAATATGGTCGGGCGGCCATGTAGGACAGAGCTGCGCCGAACGTGCCGGCAGACATCCCAGCCTCACTTGCTCGATCTTCGCCTCGACCTTCCCGCTTGCGGGAACGCGGCGACTCCGGCTGAGGGAGGGGCGGGATGGTGGAGAGCAGCACAATCCTTCGTCAACCGACCGATCCTGATATAGGCAGAAGCCCATCCTCAATGCGCCGGCATGACCTCCTTCGTTGCCCCCCGCGCAAAAGCGGGCTGGTCCTGGCCCGCGCCGCTCCCGGCCATGCCCTCGCTTTCGCCGCCGTCGGGGCCGGTCCATTTGAGCGTGATCGACATGCGGCGGTTGCGCGGGTCGTATTTGTCGCCCGGCACATAGGGCTCGCGATCGGCTACGCCCTCGATGCGGGCGAAGCGCGCGGGCGGCACGCCGGCATCGGCGAGACCAGCCCGGGTCGATTCGGCGCGGGCGCTGGAGAGCGACCAGTTGTTCGTCGACTGCCCCCCCGAATAGGGCAGCGCATCGGTGTGGCCACGCACGATCACCTCGTTCGGCACCGCCGCGATCACCTTGGCCACCGCGCCCATCAGGCGGCGCGCATCGGGCAGCAGGGCGCTGGTGCCGACGCCGAACATCGCGAAATCGGACTGGTCGACCAGATCGATGCGCAGCCCTTCGCGTGTATCGGTGAAGCGCACATTCTTCAGCAGGCGAGCGAGGCCCTTGTCCTGCTTGATCGCCTCGGCGATCTTGGCCTTCACCGCGACGAAGCGGGCGCGGTCCTTCTGCTTGGCGCCTTCCGCCTCCTTGGCGCCGCCGGTCGCATCCTTGGGGATGGTGAGGCTCTTGGTGCCGGTCTGCGCTGCCTTGTGGGGATAATTGTCCTTCGCCATGATCGAATCGCCGCCGAACGGGCCATTGGAGCCAGCGCTTTTCTGCTTCATCTCCACCAGGGTGGGCGCGAAATAATCGGCGATGCCCTTGCGCTGCTTCTCGTCGGTGGCGCCAAGGATCCACATCAGCAGGAAGAAGTCCATCATCGCCGTGACGAAATCGGCGTAGGCGACCTTCCACGCGCCGCCATGATGGCCGCCATGCGCCTCCGCGATGATCTTCTTGACGATGATCGGCCGGGGTTCCGGCTCGTTCTTGCCCCGCTTGGCCGGGGCGGCTTTGGTCGCCATCGGATCAGCGCCCGCGCATGCCGTCGAACACGTCGGCGAAGGCCGGCTGGTGCGAATGGGCGATGCCGGAGCGGGCGGCCTCGATCACCAGCGGCAGCGGGTGGCCGTTGAGGCTGGCGATGATGATCTGCTTGACGACGTGGTAGATCGCGGCGTCGCTTTCCACCACCTGCTTGCAGCGGCCGGCGAATGGCCCGAAGATGCCGTAGGCGAGCAGGATGCCCAGGAAGGTGCCGACCAGCGCCGAGCCGATCATGCCGCCCAGGATGGCGGGCGGCTTGTCGATCGAGCCCATCGTCTTCACCACGCCCAGCACGGCGGCGACGATGCCCAGCGCGGGAAGCGAATCCGCCATGTTCTGCAGCATGTCCGCCGGGCGGATGGCATCGTGGTGGTGCGTCTTGATCGCATTGTCCATCACGTCCTCCACCGCCATCGGATCGAGCGTGCCGGAGGACACGACGACGAGGCGCAGCGTATCGGTGATGAGGTGGATCAGGCTGCTATCCTTCAGCAGCCGCGGATATTCGGCGAACACGCTGGAGGATTTCGGATCCTCGATATGCGGCTCCAGCGCGACGGGGCCGTCGGTCCGCAGCATCTTCATCAGCGAGCTGACGAGGAAGATCACGTCGAGGAAATCGGACTTCTTGTAGGCCGGGCCCTTGAACACCTTGGCGAAGCCGCCGGCGAACTGCTTGATTTCTTTCATCGAGTTGCCGGCAATCACGGCGCCGATCGCGGCGCCGCCGATGATGAGCATCTCGTGCGGGATCGATTCCATGACGGGGCCGAGATCGCCTCCGGTGATGGCGAAGCCGCCGAACACCATGCCGAGCAACACGACGAGACCGATCGCAGCAAACATGAAGATACCCCTCTGTGGTCATCCGGGGCGGCACCGTTACAGGTCCGTGGTGGCGCCCCGATAAGGGTAACGACACGGTTTACCGGGGTTTATGCTTGCCGGGAGATTAAGCCGGCAGCCTTTGGTCTAACCGGCGGACACGAAAACGCCCGGCGGAAGCGATCTTCCGCCGGGCGCATCGATCCGCTGGGCGGGGATCAGCCGAGGACGTCGAACAGGGTCTGCTTGCTGATGCGGGCGAAGGCCGCCTGTGCGGCCTCCAGCGTGGTGAGCTTGGCCTGCAGCCTGGCAACGGTGGCGGTGATGTCTGTGCCCTCCAGACTGCCGCGCTCGTCCTGCAGGCTGACAGCGGAATCGGCGAAGCGATCGCGCGCGGTATCCAGCTGCGCGGCGCGGCGGCCCTGATCGGCGCGGACATCGGCGACATGCGACGTGGCGGCGGCGACATCCTTGAGCGAGGTGGCAAGCGCGGCGCTGCGAGCGTCGCCGTCCGGCGCCTCGATCGCGTTCGCGGCGGCCTTCAGGATGGAGGCGAGATCCTGCGTGCCGGAGCCCGTCGGGACGTTGCCGAACGCGTCCTGCTTGGAAACGGAAGCGGCGATCGACACGCCACTGCCGATTGGGATCTGGAGCGGCGCATCGTCGGGGAACACCGGCAGGCCGCGCGAATCGGTCTGGGTGGAATAGCCGGCGAGATCGCTGACGATGCCGCGCAACTCCAGCGCGTAGGAGGCGCGATCGTTGGCGCTGGCGCCGGCCGAGCTGCCCGCGATCACCAGTTCCCGCGCGCGATCCAGGCTTGTGGAAACCAAAGTGAGCGTGGAATCGGCATTGCTGGCGACGGTGGAGGCGGTGGCGACATTGGCCGACCAGGCGCTTTCATTAGCCTGCTTGCGGCGGATATCGGCCACGCGCGCGGATGCGGTGGGATCGTCGGAAGCGGTTTGCAGGCGCTTGCCGCTGGAGATGTCGCTCTGCGCGCGCGCGACCTCGCTGGCGAGCTTGCTCTGCCGGTTGATCTCCGCGGTCAGGCGGTAACGGGTGGCGCCGATCATCTGGGCCTCCTCAGAACAGGTTGAGCACGGATTGCAGCGTGTCGCGCGCGACCTGGATCAGCTTGGCCGATCCCGAATAGGCCTGCTGGTAGCGCAACAGCTCGGCCGCCTCCTTGTCGAGATCGACGCCGCCGACCTCGTCGCGCGCGGCAAAGGCATTGTCGCGGCGGGTGGCCGCGGCGGAGGATTCCGCCTTGGCCGACGATACGGCCAGCGCCTGTGCCGTGACGACGGCGGCGAGGCGACCTTCCGCGCCGGTTTCGCGCGTGGCCTGCAAGGACGCGAGATTACCGTTGGCGACGCCATCGGTGGAGGCGGCGGCGATCGCGGCGCTATCCTCCGTCGCCATCGCCAGCGTGGCGGCGCCAGCGCTGCCGATCGTGAGCAAAGGCTGGCCGGCGGCGCCGCCGGCGGTGCGGCCATTGGCCTGGAAATCGTTGACCGACTTCGCGAAGTCGCCGGCGATCGCGCTGAGATCGGCGCGTCGCCCGGCGGCGGTGGACGCGACATCGATCAGACCGGCCAGCGTGCCGCCGGTGGGCTGCGCCACCTTCAGCTCGCCGCGCATGACCGAGGTGAGCGAGAGGCGTCCGTCGTCCGCCGCTTTCACCGTCAGGCTGGCGGCGGCATTGCCCTGAACCAGGGCGACGTTGCTCGATCCCGCGAGCTTCACCGTCGCGACGCCGTTGGCGGCAAGGGTGACGTCGATGCCGACCTTTTGCGAGATCGTATCGAGCAGTTGGTCGCGCGTGTCGGCCAGGTTGGTGGCGGCGGCCGATCCGGGTGCGGCGCGCTTCATCGCATCGTTGACGCGGGCGAGCGCATCGAGATTGGTGTTCAGTTCGCCGGTGGCGGCCGACGCTTCGGCACCGATGCCCTGCGTGGTCCGCGCGAGCGCATCGGCGCTGCTGCGGATGGCCGAGGTGGCGTTGTCCAGCGCGTTCATGAAGGCGCCGCGCGGGCTGGTGCCGGTGGGGTCGGCGGAGAGATTTTGGGCACTGGTGTAGAAAGCGGTGAGCGCCGATCCGGCGCCGGTATCGCTGTCGTCGAGCGAGGTCTCGATATTGCTGAGCCAGCGCGATTTGGCGTCGGCGCGGCCGGCATCGGCCTGCGACACGCGCGACTCGCTGGCGCGGAAATCGTCCCACGCGCGCACCACGCTCGTTTGGGTGACGCCGCCAGCGCTGGCGCGGTTGATCGACAGCGGATCGGCACCCGACGAAGCGATCGCCTGGGTGAGGGTGACGCTACGGCGCGAATAGCCATCCGTCTCGGCATTGGCGACATTGTCGCCGATCACCGACAGCGCCGACCGATAGGCCGAAATGCCAGAGGCACCGATGCTGAGAAGATCGCTCATTTGCCCGAGTCTATCTCAGGCAGGGTTACGATTGTGTTCGCAGGCGGATTCGGTGTGTTCGCAGGCGAATTCTGGGCGTGGCCCGCTTTCTGATCGAACTGGCGCATCATCAGCTGGGCGATGCCGAAGCCGCCGGTCTCGGCCATATTGTCCGCCGTCTTCGAGTCCGCCATGTCGCGGAACTGATCGGTGGCGCTGGAATCGAATGCTCCGTCGGCGAGATCGGCGGAGCGCATCGAGCCGATCATCTGGCGCATGAACACCGCCTCGAACTGCTTGGCGACCTTCTGCATCTTCGCCCGCTCGCCCGATTGCGCGGTGGCGGCAGGCGACGCCGCGCCGGTGGCGGAGACCGGCCCGGTCACAGGATCACCAGATCGGCCTTCATCGCGCCGGCCTGCTTCAGGGCTTCGAGGATCGCGACGAGATCGGCCGGCGAGGCGCCGATGGCGTTCACCGCCTTGACGATATCGGCCAGGCTGGCGCCGGGACGGAAATTGAACATCGGGTGGCGCTCCTCCTCGACGGCGATGTTGCTGTTGGGCTCGATCGCCGTCCTGCCGTTGGAGAATGGGGCGGGCTGGACAACTGTGGGTTTCTCATCGACGCGCACGGTGAGCTTGCCGTGGGTGACGGCGGCCGGCGCGATGCGGACCGCGCCGTTGATGACGACGGTGCCGGTGCGGGCGTTGACGATCACGCGGGCGGGCGCATCGGCCGGATCGACCGGCAGGTTCTCGATCTGCGCCATCAGCAGGGTGCGGCCCTCCGCACCGGCCGGCGCGCTGATCGCGACGCTGACGGCATCGACGACATGCGCGCGGCCAGGCCCGACCGAGGCGTTGATCGCATTGGCGACGCGGCCGACGGTGGTGAGATCGGCCTCGGCCAGGTTGAACAGCAAAGTGGGGGTGGAGGCGAAGCCCGCATCCACCGCGCGTTCCACCGTGGCGCCGCCGGGAATCCGACCCGATGTCGGGATATTGACGGTGAGCTTGGAGCCATCCGCCGCATCGATGCCGAGCCCGCCGACCGCCAGATTGCCCTGGGCCATCGCATAGACCTGCCCGTCCGCGCCGTTCAGCGGCATCATGATGAGCGTGCCGCCGCGCAGCGACTTGGCCTTGCCGATCGCGGACACGGTGATGTCCAGCTTCTGCCCCGGCTTGGCGAAGGCGGGCAGATCGGCGGTGACCATCACGGCGGCGGCGTTCTTCAGCGCGGGATTGACCCCGGCCGGCAGGTTGAGCCCGAAGCGCGAAACCGCGCCCTTCATGCCGAGCGTTGCGTAGTCGAGGCTGTCGTCGCCGGTGCCGGCGAGGCCGATGACGAGGCCATAGCCGGTCAGCTGGTTCGACCGCACGCCCTGGAAGGTGCCGAGATCCTTGATCCGCTCGGCACAGGCCGGGCCGGCGGCGAGCGTGACGGCCAGCGCGGCGGCGGCGAGAAAGGCGGTGCGGAACATCCGTGATCCTAGAAAGGCGAGACGATCGAGAAGAAGTGGCTCAGCCAGCCCGGCTTGCTGGCGCGGGCGACATCGCCCTTGCCGGCATAAGCGATGCGGGCATCGGCGACGCGGGTGGAGAGCACGCGATTGTCCGGGCTGATGTCGGCCGCGCGGACCAGGCCGGACAGCTGGATATTCTCGTCGCCGCGATTGAGCGTGAGCATCTTCTGCCCGCGCACCAGCATCGTGCCGTTGGGGTACACCGCCTGCACGGTGACGCTGATCTCGCCCGACAGCTGGTTCGACTGGGCGGCCGCGCCCTTGCCGTCGAACTTGCTGGTGGCGCCCACCGCCGTATCGCTGGCGTTGAAGAAGGACAGCGGCCCGGTGGTCGGCGGCTTGATGCCGATATCGCCCGAGCGATCGGTGGACGAAGTGGAGCTTTTGGTCGCCTGGGTGCGCTCCACCAGCAGGATCGTCAGCACGTCGCCGACCGACGCGGCACGCTGGCCGGAGGTGAGCGGGGCATAGCCGTTCACCGCGTGGAAGATCGCGCCGTCGGCGATCACCACCTGCGGCGGCGGGGCGTAGGCCGGCGTATAGTCCACCTTGGGCTCGCGCTTGCGGGCCTCGGCGGAGTGGGGCTGTAGCGCGAAGGCGACGACGCCGGCCATGGCGATCGCGACGGTGACGCGCAGGATATCGCTGCTCACCTTCGGATCACATCTGCTGGTTGACATATTGCAGCATCTCGTCGGTCGCCTTGATCATCTTGGAGTTGACCTCGTAGGCGCGCTGCGTCTCGATCATGTCGACCAGTTCCTCGACGACATTGACGTTCGATCCTTCGAGCGAACCCTGGCGGATCGCGCCGCGGCCATCGGTGCCGGCCTCGCCCACCTGCGGCGCGCCGCTGGCGGTGGTCTCCTTCAGGATGTTGCTGCCGAGCGCTTCCAGCCCGGTGGGGTTGGCGAAACGCGCGGTCTCGATCTTGCCGAGCGTGGTCGATTCGGTCGCGCCGGAGAGGGTGGCGGACACGGTGCCGTCGCTGCCGATCGTGATTTTAGTGGCGCCCTCCGGCACCTGGATCTGCGGGATCAGCGCCTTGCCGTCGCTGGTGACGACGGTGCCCTCGGCGGTGAGGGTGAAATTGCCGGCGCGGGTG
Organism: uncultured Sphingomonadaceae bacterium; assembly: GCA_964247265.1. Taxonomy (GTDB): domain Bacteria; phylum Pseudomonadota; class Alphaproteobacteria; order Sphingomonadales; family Sphingomonadaceae; genus Alterirhizorhabdus. Next base: position 10,976 of record CAXTTS010000047.1, on the reverse strand, counting down.
TAGCCGGTGGAGCCATCGGGCATCTGCACCTGGAAGAAGCCGTTGCCCTCGATCGCCACGTCCAGCGCATTGTCGGTGGTCTGCAACGTGCCCTGCGTATCGATCCGCTCGGTCGCGGCGATGTGGACGCCCGAGCCGAGGGACAGGCCGGTGGCATATTTGTTGTCGCCGGAGGAGGGCGCGCCGGGCGACTGGATCGACTGGTAGGCGAGCGTCTCGAAGCTGGCGCGATCGCGCTTGAAGCCGGTGGTGTTCACGTTCGCGAGATTGTTCGCGATCACGCGCATGCGTTCGTTCTGCGCGTCGAGGCCGGTGCGGGCGACGTGAAGGGCGGCGTTCGTCATGGATCAGGCCTTCGCAAGAGGGTGTCGGCGAACCGACATTTGCGTCTGATGCAGCAATATGCGTGCCAGTTCGCGCCGCGCGCCGCCGCCTTAATCCGGCAGGCGCATCAGATCGGTGGAGGACGTGTCCAGTTCCTTCGCGGTGGTGAGCAGGCGCACCTGCGTATCCCACGAGCGGCTGGCATCGATCATGTCGACGAGCGACTGGCTGGTGTTGACGTTCGACCCCTCGACGCTGCCCGACGTGACCTTCGCCTGCGGATCGGACGGCAGCGTGCCGCCGCCCTGCACGCGGAACAGGCCATCCAGACCCTTGACGATCTTCGAGCCGGTGGGGGAGGCGACCTTCAGCCGGTCGATCACCTGCGGCTGGGTATTCGCATCCGAGCCCTGCGGCACGATGGCGATCGAACCGTCGGTGGCGATCGTTACCTTGTCATAGGGCGGCAGCGTGATCGGGCCGCTGTCGCCGAGCACGGGGTGGCCATCGCCGGTGGTGAGCAGGCCGGTATCGGAGACGGCGAGATCGCCGCGTCGCGTATAGGCCTCCTCGCCATCGTCGGTCTGCACGCCGAGCATACCGTCGCCATCGAGTGCGACATCGAGATCGCGGCCGGTCGCGGTGACGGCGCCCGCCTTCATGTCGGCGGAGGTGACTTCCTCCGACGCGGGGGCGCGGCTGCCGAAGCCCTCGCCGGTGATCCACAACGGCCTGACGCTCGCCATTTCCGCTTGGAAGCCGGCGGTGTTGGCGTTGGCGAGGTTGTTCGCCGTCGTCGTCTGCCGCGCCATCGCGCCGCGCATCGCCGACAACGCCGTGTGGATCAACCGGTCCATAGCTTACTCCCGATCAGCGGATCAGTTCGTCTGGATGATCGTCTGCGTGAGGGTGTTGGCGGTGGAGATCGCCTTGGCGTTCGCCTGGAAGTTGCGCTGCGCCGAGATGAGCGCGACGAGTTCCTCGGTAATGTCCACGTTCGCCTGCTCCAGCGCGCCCGACTGGATCACGCCGGCGCCGCCGCTCGATGCCTCGCTGATGATCGGCTGGCCGCTGTCGCCGCTGGCGCCCCAGCTGGCATCGCCCATCTGGCGCAGGCCCGAGGGATTGGCGAAGTTGGCGATGACGACCTTGCCGAGTTTCTGCGAGGTGCCGTTCGAATAGGTGGCGGAGACGAGGCCATCGAGCCCGACCGAGACGTTGCTGAGCTGGCCGGCCTCCTGCCCGTCCTGCGTCAGCGAGGCGACGTTGAAGGTGCCGCTGGCCTGGGTCGTCTCCGAGCCGTAATCGAGGGTGAGCGAGATCGGCGCGCTGGCGCCGGAGGGCAGGGCGCCGCCGAAGGTGACCGGGCCGGTGGGGCTGCTGAGCTTGCCGCTGGTATCGAAGGTGAGCTTGAGCGGCTCCGGCGGGGTGGTGCCGACTCCGTCGGTCTGGCTGGCGCTGGCCTCGGTGTTGCCGACGTACAGGCGCGCTTCCCACGTGCTGTCGGTGGAGGCGCCGCCCGGGCTGCCGGTGCGCGTATAATAGATGGTGGCCGGCTGGGCGCTGCCGCTGGCATCGTAGACGGTGGTCTGCTGCGAATAATTGTAGCTGTTCGCATCGTAGCGATCGAACTTGTAGGTGTTCGGGCTCTGGTAGACGGCGCGGTCCGCCGGCTTGTCCGCCGCGGTCGGCAGGTTCACTTTCAGGTCGAGCGTGGTGGTGGCCTTGGCATCGCCCGAGGTGAGCGGCACCTGCAGGCTCTGCGTGGCGGCAAGGCCGGTGGCGGTGACGCCGCCGGAGCTGTCGACCGGCAGCACTTGGAGGTAATTGCCGCGCGAGTCCGTCACGAAGCGGTTGGCGTCGACGCCGAACGCGCCGTTGCGGGTGTAGCTGACCTCGCCGCCGGTCTGTGCGCCGCTCGTCACAAAGAAGCCCTGGCCGCTGATCGCGAGATCGAGCGCGCGCTCCGACGAGGTGAAGCCGCCCTGGCCGAATTCCTGCGTGATCGACTTCGTGCGGACGCCCTGGCCGGCGATGCTGCCGGACTGGAGGGCCGAGTTCGAGACGAGATCGCCGAAATCCGCGCGGCTCTTCTTGAAGCCGGTCGAGCTGACGTTGGCGACGTTGTTCGAGATGACCGACAGGTCGGTCTGCGCGGCCTTCAGGCCGGAAAGCGAGGTGTAGAAGGACATGGGTTACTCTCCTGAAAGTCAGCCGAGGCGCTGGGCGTCGGTGGGATCGATGAGGCCGAGGGAGGTGACGAGCTTGGTGGTGCCGCCGGCGGGCGACTGGACGGCCGAGATGTCCGTCCAGGTGGAGGTGGTGGCGGCGACCCGGCCATCGGCGTTCGCCGCGGTGACGACGACCTTGACCGGGCCGGTGGCGGTGGTGCCGTCCGCCGCCTTGCCATCCCAGGAGAAGGGAACGCTGCCAGCGGCCTGCGCGCCGAGCGACAATTGCTTCACCGTGGCGCCATTGGCATCGACCAGGCTGATGCCAACGTTGGTGGCGTTCGACGGCAGCGTGATCTCCCCCGCATAGCCGCCGCCGGACAGCGGCGTGGCGACATCGGAGGTGACGAGGGCGGAGCGGCCGATCCAGCTGGCGGCATCGCCGACGCGCGAGCCGGCGATGTCGGCGGCGATCGCGGTGAGGCTCTTGTTCATCTCCGAGATGCCGGTGACGGACGAGAATTGCGCCATCTGCGCGACCATCTGGGTGTTGTCGACCGGATCGAACGGATCCTGCGTCTTCAGCTGGGTGGTCATCAGCTTGAGGAAGGCGTTCTGATCGAGCGTGCTGCTTTTCGCGGTCTTGACCGTGGTGGTGCCGGCCGTCGTCGTGCCGGGCAGCGCCAGCGTGGATGTGTTGTTGGTGACGGTCATTTGCCGAGCCTCAGCGTGTCCAGGGTCAGGGTTTTCGCCGTTTGCAGAACCTGGACGTTGTTCTGATACTGGCGGGCGGTTTCCATCATCTCGACCATCTCGGCCGCGCTATCGACGCTGGCTTCCCAGACATTGCCGTCCTTGTCGGCCATCGGATGCGCGGGATCGTGGCGCTTGGTCGGGGCGACCTGGCTGGTATCGATCCGATCCACCTTCACCGTGGCGATGCCCGGGGCGTCGGTGACGGTGGAGAAGACCGGCTTCATCGCGCGGAAGGCGCCCTGTTCGGTGGAGGAGACCGATCCGGCGTTGGCGAGGTTGGAGGCGGTGGTGTTCAGCCGCACGAGCTGCGCCGACATGGCGCGCCCGGCGATATCGAACACGGAGAGTGGACCGGCCATGCTCCTTATTCTCCCTTGAGTGCTTGCATGACCGTGTTGATGCGGCCTTCGAGGAACGAGAGGGTGGTGCGGTACTGGACCGCGTTTTCGGCGAAGATCGTCTGCTCGGTGGAAAGCTCCACCGTGTTGCCGTCGATCGAGGGTTGCAGCGGTACGCGATAGCCCATCGCGTCGCCGGCGGCCTTGTCGACCGAGGCGCCGTCGCTGGCGGCGGTCAGCGCCTTGTTGAAATCGATGTCGCGCGCCTTGTAGCCCGGCGTCGCGGCGTTCGCGATGTTGGAGGCGAGGAGCGCCAGCCGCTGGCTGCGGAGCGCAAGCGCGTTCCCGTGCATGCCAAAGAGCTGATCCTCCACGCCGGCCATGTTCCGCTTCCTCTTAAGTTTCCGGTGCCGCCGCCGTTACCTCGGTCGACAGCACCCGCAGCCAAGTTGAGCAAAGGTCGTGCCAAATGCCGGAAGCCCCGGTTTTCGGTCGGAAGTGCGGATGTCGCCGGGGCCAGCCGGCAGGGATTTGCCGGTGCCGGCAAGATTTTGCCGGGGTGCGGCAACAGCGGGGGAACGCATGAACGCCATCGGCCAGATCGCCCATTTCATCGATCCGCTATCGCTCGCGATCGTCGGCGGCGGATCGTTGCTGGTGGCGGTCGCCCGATCCACCCGGGCCGACGTCGGCCGCGCCTTTGCCGCCCTTGGCCCGATGTTCCGCGCCTGCCCCGATGCCGATGCGACGGCGGCCGTGCGCGCGGTGAACGCGATCGAGGCGCTGGCGCAGGTGCGCGGCATCGCCTGCGCCGATCGGGTGGATACGGCCGGCCGCTTCCTGAAGCTCGCCGCGTTCAAGCTGTCGGACGCGGCCAGCGCCGACGCCTTCGCCGATTGGGCGCAGGACGAGATGGACGGCCGCCGCCGCCGCCACGATGCCGCCGCCGGCTTCTGGCGGGCGATGGCCGATGCGGGGCCGGCTATGGGGATGATCGGCACCATCGTGGGCCTGATCGGCATGTTCCAGGCGATGGACGATGCCGCGCGGATCGGCCCGGCGATGGCGCTGGCGATGCTGACGACGCTGTACGGCGTGATCCTGTCGGGTGCGATCGCCGGGCCGATCGCCGCGCGGCTGGAGCGCCTGTCCGAAGCCGAACGCGCCTGGCAGACCCGCGCGCTGGAGCGGCTGGAGCGGCTGGCGCGGGCCGAACTGGCGCCGGTCGCGCGGGTGAAGCCGATCCTGCGGGAAGTCGCATGAGCAGCCTCCGCACGCCGCGCTGGGCGCTGAGCTTTGCCGATCTATGCCTGCTGTTGCTCGGCTTCTTCGTGATCCTGCATGCCCGGCAGGCCGACCCGAAACAGGTCGCCGCCGGGATGCGGGCGGCGTTCGGCGATGCGGCGCCCGCCGCACCCGTGACCGAATATGCCGCCACCAGGATATTCGAGCCGGGAGAGGCGGTGCTGACCCCGGCGGCGGCGGGCTGGCTCGCCCGAATGGGACGGCAGGCGGCGCTGGCGAAGGCCGGCGTGCTGATCGTCAGCGACGGCATCGATCCGGCGACGGCGCGGCTCGACGGCTGGGAACTGGCGGCCGCGCGGGTGGCGGCGACGGGCCGGGCGGTGCGCGCCGGCGGGCTGGACGAGCAGGCCGTGACGATCTCGATCCCGGCGATGGGTGGGGCAGGGCACCGCTCTGCGCAGACCCTTCGCATTACCCAGGTGCCGGCCTAGATCGGCCGCAGATCGCCGACGTGGATCAAACAGCGCGCTGGCCTGCTTCTTGCTGTAGGGCGGAAGCTGGCCAGGGGTTTTTCCGACGTGACGACGTTTTTCCGACATCTGCCGTTTGTTCTGATCCTGCTGCCACTGCCGGCATTCGCCGCAGCCGGGTTGCAGGATCTCGATGCGTTGGAGCGGCGGCTGGTGATCCAGTTGCGCGCCGACGTCGGCGAGCCCGGCGGGCCGACCGTGCGGCTGGACCGGCGGCTGAAGCTGGCCGCCTGCCCCTCCCCCGTCATCATCGATCCGCCGCAGCTGGGCGCCGCCGTGCTGCGCTGCGCCGAGATTGGCTGGCGTATCCGCGTGCCGCTGGTGCGCGGCGGCAATGCCGTGCCGGCGAGCGGCAATACGGTGCCGGGGCCGGCCGCGATGCGCAGCGCCCCGGTGATCCGGCGCGGCGATTCGGTGGACCTGATCGCCGGCGATCCCGGCTTCACCGTCAGCAGCCAGGTGGTGGCCGAGCAGGACGGCGCGCCGGGCGACCGCATCCGCGTGCGCGGCGACCGTTCGAAGCCTGCGATCGTCGCCGAGGTGGTAGATTCTTCGACCGTCCGCCTTTCCGGATTTAAATGATCTCAGCGCCGGCCGTTAAAGGCTATGAGTGAACAGGACGCGGTTGGCGCGGAGGGACGGAAAGATGATCAACAGCATCGGACCAGCGGGGACGGGAGCGACGGACGCCATCCGCACCCCGGCTGTGCAGAAGAGCGCGGCGGTGGAGAAAACGGGCCTGAGGCCGGAGGTGGCGCAGACCGCGCCCAACCCGGCGGCGGAACTGGCCGCGGCCGGCCCACCCGTGGACACCGACAAGGTGGCGCGGGTGCGCGCGGCGATCGCCAATGGCAGCTATAATCTCGACATCCAGGCGATCGCCAACCGGATGGTCGACATCGATATCCTGCCGCGCGGATGAGCGTGATGGTCCTCGAACAGCTGATCGCGAGCGAGCAGGCGCTGATCTCGGCGCTGGACGGCGACGAGGCGCTGGCGATCGAGCAGTCGCTGATCGGTTTCGCCGATGCGGTGGAGGGACTGAAGGGCGTCGCCGGCTGGCGTGACACGCCAGACGTGGTGATCCGGGTGACGCACGCGCTGCAACTCGCCGAGGCCGCACGCATCCGCACCGCCTATCTGGCGGATCGCACACGACGGCAGATCGAGCGGCTTTCGTCTATCGATACACGGCGCGGCATGAGCATGGCTTATGGCCGCAACGGCCGGATGGTCGCCTGAGCGATGAAGGTCTGAGAAGAAGCTGCGCCTGAATGGCACGGTGATTGCTTAACGCCTCCCGAGTCTCTGGGAGGTGTCATGTTTCCGACGGTTGCCGATCACGCTGTCATCCAGGCTAAGGCCTGAGCCGTGGCGACTCCCGCGATCAACAAGAAATTGTGGATGGACGCCGGGCGGGGCGCGATCCTGCCGCTCGCCACCCTGATGCTCGTCGGCCTGATGGTGGTGCCGGTTCCCTCGCTGGTGCTCGACATCGGCTTCATCCTGAACATCATGATCTCGCTCGCCGTGCTGATGGTCGCGCTGAACGCCACCAAGCCGCTCGATTTCTCCGCCTTTCCCACCGTCTTGCTGTTCGCCACGCTGCTGCGCCTGTCGCTCAACGTCGCCTCCACCCGCGTGGTGCTGGTCGACGGGCATGAGGGGCCGGAGGCGGCGGGCCATGTGATCGAGGCGTTCGGTCATTTCCTGATCGGCGGCGACTATGCGGTGGGCATTTTCGTGTTCGCCATCATCATGGTCATCAACCTGGTCGTCATCACCAAGGGCGCGGGGCGCGTGTCGGAAGTGTCGGCGCGCTTCACGCTGGATGCGATGCCCGGCAAGCAGATGGCGATCGACGCCGATCTCAATGCCGGCCTGATGACCCCGGAAGACGCCAAGCACCGCCGCCAGGAGGTCGCTACCGAGGCCGATTTCTACGGATCGATGGACGGCGCCTCCAAGTTCGTGAAGGGCGATGCCGTCGCCGGCGTGCTGATCCTCGTCATCAACGTGCTGGGCGGGCTGATCCTGGGCGTGGTGAGCCACGGGCTGTCGATGGCGGATGCCGCATCCACCTATATCCAGCTGGCGATCGGCGATGCGCTGGTGGCGCAGGTGCCGGCGCTGGTGCTGTCGATCGCCGCCGCCGCGATCGTGACGCGGGTGTCGTCGCCGCTCGACCTGTCCGGCCAGATCACCAGCCAGTTCGCATCGGCGCGGGCGTGGACGCCGGTGGCGGCGATCCTGGGCTTTCTGGGCCTGCTGCCGGGGATGCCGCACCTCATCATCCTGCCCGCCGCCGGCGTGGCCGGGCTGCTGGCGTGGAAGCTGCGCGCCGGCGCCGTCGTTGCGGCGGAGCCGGCGGCGGTGGAGGACAAGACGGCGGCGCCCTCCTCCGCGATCGGCTGGGACGAGGTGTCGGACGGCGCGGCGATCGGGCTGGAGCTGGGCTATGGCCTGATCGGCATGGTGGACGAGCGCAAGGGCGCGCCGCTGATGGCGCGGATCACCGGCATCCGCCGCCAGCTTTCCCGCGAACTCGGCTTCGTGGTGCCGATGGTGCGGGTGCGCGACAATCTCGCGCTCGGCGCCAACAGCTACCGGATCACCGTATCGGGTGTGGTGATGGCCGAGGACGAAGCATGGCCCGACAGCCTGCTGGCGCTGGACAGCGGCGCGCTGGAGGGCACGGTGGAAGGGCGCCATGTGCGCGATCCGAGCTTCGGGCTGGAGGCGGTGTGGATCGAACCGTCGCAGCGCACCGAGGCGGTGATCGCGGGCTATACCGTCGTCGATCCGCCGACGGTGATCGCCACCCAGCTGAACCAGATCATCGCCGCCGGCGCATCCGACCTGTTCGGCATGGACGAGGCGCAGAAGCTGCTCGACGCGCTGAAGGAAAGCGCGCCGCAGCTGGTCGCCGGGCTCACCCCCGCGCCGCTGTCGCTCGCCCACATCGCCGGCCTGTGCCGCGCGTTGCTGGCCGAGCGGGTGCCGCTGAAGGACTTCCGCCGCATCGCCGAGGCGATGGTGGAGGCCGCGCGCGAAAGCGCCGACCCGACGCAGCTGGTGGAGGCGGTGCGGCTGAGGATTGGCGCGATCATCGTGCAGAGCCTGGTGCCGGTGCGGATGCCGCTGCCGGTCATCACGCTGGATGCCGGGCTGGAGGCGATGCTGGCGCAGGCGGTGCGCGCCGGGCCGCAGGCGACACACCCGTTCGAGCCGGCGCTCGCCAACCGGATCGTCGCCGCCGTCTCCAGCGCGGCCGAGCCGATGGTCGGCGCGGCGCAATCCTTCGCGATCGTCACCTCCCCGCTCGCCCGCCGCGCGCTCGCCCGCTTGCTGCGACCGCATCTGCCGGAGGCGCCGGTGCTGTCGTTCCTCGAAATCCCCGACGGCAAGCCGGTGGAGGTCGTCGCGGTGGTCGGTGGCGCCGGCGCGGTGCAGGTGACGCAACGTTCGGAGATGGCGTCGTGAGCGGGATGGAGCCGGGCACCAGCCGCAAGGCGCGCGTGCTGGTGGTCGCCAGCGGGAAGGGCGGCGTGGGCAAGACGGCGATCGCGGCCAATCTCTCGGTGGCGCTGGCGCGGATGGACCGCCGGACGATGCTGGTGGATTGCGATTTCGGGTTGGCCAATACCGGCATCATGCTGGGCGTGCGCGGCGAGACGACGATCGAGGACGTGATGGCGGGCCGCGCGCCGCTGGATGCCGCGATCACGCCGGCTTCCGCCGGGCTGCTGCTGGTGCCGGGCGCGAGCGGCGTCGCCTCGGCCAGCGAGATGTCCAAGGCGGATCGCCGCCGTTTGTCCGACAGCTTTCGCCCGCATGCCGAGGCGCTCGACTATCTGGTGATCGATCCGCCCGCCGGCATCCAGCCGCAGACGATGCGGCTGCTCGCCATGTCCGATCGCATCCTGCTGGTGCTGACCGGTGAGCCAACCTCGTTCATGGACGCCTATGCCACGGTGAAGCTGCTGGCGCTGGATCATGGCTGCACCACCGTATCGGTGATCTCGAACATGGTGGACAGCGAGGTATCCGGGCGCGACCTGTTCAATCGCTTCCACGATGTCGCGTCGCGCTTCCTGCCGTCCGAACTCGACTATCTCGGCTCGCTGCCGCGCGACGAGCATATGCGGATGGCGATCATGCGCAAGCGGCCCTGCCTGGAGGCGTTCCCCGAATCCCGCGCATCCACCGCGCTGCTGCGGCTGGCGGGTGCGCTGGACGCCATCGACATACCGCCTTGCACGGGCGGTTCCCGTTTCTTCGGTCTGGAGCATCACGGCAATGTTATCTGAGGCTTCGGAGGCGCCCGTCGTCTACAAACGGCGCCCGGACAAGACGGCGCCGGCGGATCTCGCCCGTGCCCACATGCCGCTGGTGCGGCGCATCGCCTGGCATGTCCACGGCCGCGTCTCCACCGCGCTCGACATCGAGGATCTGGTGCAGATCGGCATGGTGGCGCTGGTCGAGGCGGCCGGCGGCTATGAGGATCGCGGCCACGCCTTCGCCACCTATGCCTCGATGCGGATCAGGGGCGCGATGATCGATCATCTGCGCCGCCACGCCACCATCTGCCGATCGGCGATGGGCAAGCGCAAGGCGATGAACGCCACCCGCGCGAAGCTGGAGAACAGCCTGGGCCGCGCGGCGAGCGAGGCGGAAATGGCACAGGGGATGGGCATGGCGCCCGCCGCCTATCGCGAGATGTCGGACGCGACCGAGAGCGTGCACCACGATTCGCTGGACGAGGTCTATTCCGACCAGTCGATGTGGTTCGCCGACGTGGAGGATCGCGTCGACGTATCGATCGAGCGCGGCGAGCTGAGCGCGGCGCTGGCGACCCGCATCGGCGATCTGCCCGAGCGCGAGAAGATGGTGCTGCAACTCTATTTCGTCGAGGAGATGAACCTGGAGGAGATCGGCCTGACGCTCGGCGTGGGCGCGGCGCGGGTATGCCAGATCAAGAAGGCCGCGCTCGACCGGCTGCGCCAGTCGCTGAAGGACTGGCAGTAGGTTCGGCTGCGTTCCCGCTCGCCGGGACGCGACAGGCCGGTTAAGGGCCGTTCCGATCGACGGCGCCGGTGCGCCTGAGCAGGCGGAGCGTGCAAGGCATGGATACGGGGCGGATCGAGGCGCGGTGCAGGGTCGCCAACTGGGCGACGATCGTCACCGGCTTCATCGCGCTTTCGTCGATCATCATCTTCGCGGTCGAGGTTGTCGCGTGGCTGCTGTGGCGGCGCTGGCTGACGCTGGCGTGGCTGACCGACTGGACGCCGCGCGCGGAATGGCTGCGCCTGTTCTTCTTCCTGCCGCCGTCCCTGCTCGTGCTGGCGGCGGGCGGGCTGATGTTCTGGACCTGCCTGGCCTATTGGCGCGGGCAGGAAAGGCTGCTGCGCCACGTTCGCGCGGACCTGCGTCGCTCCCGATAATCGTTCCGGCCGGCGCGACCGAACGAGGCGAGCCCTCGGCGCGGGGGTATGCGCCGAGGGCTCTCATGCCCGCCAGGGAGGACCAGTCCCTTTATCAGCGGAGCAAGCTCAGTACGCCCTGCGAGCTCTGATTGGCCTGCGCGAGCATCGCGGTCGCGGCCTGGCTGA
>CAXTTS010000046.1:0-18748 GCA_964247265.1 uncultured Sphingomonadaceae bacterium | reverse complement strand
GCGATCTTCGCCTCGCGGCTGCTCAACGGCCAGCAGCCGATGATCTTCGAGGATGGCGAGCAGCGCCGCGATTTCGTCCATGTGACGGACGTGGCGCGTGCCTTCGCCGATGCGCTGGTGCTGCCGCAGGCAGCGGGCGGCACGTTCAACATCGGCTCCGGCAAGGACCGCTCCGTCACCGAGGTGGCGACCGAATTGGCCCGCGCGATGGGCAAGAACGACATCGCGCCACAGATCGTCGGCAAGGCGCGCATCGGCGATATCCGCCACTGCTTCTGCGACACGTCGTTCGCGGCCGACAAGCTCGGCTTCTCCGCGCGGCAGGATTTCCAGTCCGGCCTTGCCGAACTCGCCGAATGGGTGGCGCGGCAGACCGCCAAGGACCGCGTCGAGCAGATGCGCGCCGAGCTGGAGACGAGGGGCCTCGTCGCATGACGGGTGCGGACGATCCGCGCCCCGTCCTCGTCACTGGCGGCGCCGGCTTCATCGGCTCGAACCTGGCGGATCGCTTGGCGGGCGAGGGGCACCGCGTCATCGTCTACGATGCGCTCACCCGCGCCGGGGTGCGCGCCAATCTCGACTGGCTGATCGGCCGGTATGGCGACCTGATCGAGCCGATCGTCGCCGACATACGCGACGAGCCACGGCTGGCCGATGCCGCCGCGCGCGCGAAGGTCGTGTTCCACATGGCGGCTCAGGTGGCCGTCACCACCAGCCTGGTCGATCCGCGCGAGGATTTCGCGGTCAACATCGCCAGCACGCTCGGTTTGCTGGAGGCGCTGCGCACCCGCGCGCCCGAAACCCCGCTGGTCTTCGCCTCGACCAACAAGGTGTATGGCGATCTGGCGGACGTGGATTTCGTGCTGGAGGACGAGGCCTATCGCCCCGCCGACCCCGCGATCCGCGCGCATGGCATCGGCGAGGCGCGGCCGCTCGATTTTCACACGCCGTATGGCTGCTCCAAGGGAGCGGCCGATCAATATGTCCTCGATTACGCGCGCAGCTTCGGCCTGCGCACCGCCGTGCTGCGGATGAGCTGCATCTACGGCCAGCGTCAGATGGGTACGGAGGATCAGGGCTGGGTCGCCCATTTCCTGATCCGCGCGCTGGAAGGCCGGCCGATCACGCTCTACGGCGACGGCCATCAGGTGCGCGACATTCTCGACGTGTCCGATGCGGTCGGCGCCTATCTCGCCGCCTGGCGCAACATCGATGCGATCGCCGGGCAGGCGTTCAATCTCGGTGGCGGGGCGGACAATGCGGTGAGCCTGCGGCTGCTGCTCGGCTATATCGCCACGCTGATCGGCCGCGACGTGGACCTCTCCTTCTCCGACTGGCGGGCGGGCGACCAGCGCTATTTCGTCGCCGATACGCGCGCGGCGGAGACAGCGCTCGGCCTGCCGCCGAAGGTCGATTGGCAAAGCGGCGTTGCAACGCTCGCGCGCTGGCTGGCGGCGGAACGCGGCATCAACATGCCGATCCTCCAGCAGGCGGTCGCCGCCGCGTGACCCGCCGCCTGTTCCTGACCGCCGACAGCGTGGGTGGCGTCTGGCAATATGCGGGCGAACTCGCGCGCGCCCTCGCGCCGCGCGGATATGATATCACCGTCGCCCTGCTCGGGCCGCCGCCCTCCTCCGCCCAGCGCGCCTCGCTGAGCGGATTAGGCGGCGTGACCCTGATCGAGACCGGCCTGCCGCTCGACTGGCTGGCGCGGGACGATGCCGCCGTGTTGGCGACGGCCGCTACGCTGGCGCGGCTGGCCGAGGCGCACGGCGCCGATCTCGTCCAGCTGAACCAGCCCGCTTTCGCCGCTGGCGGGGCTTTCGCCATGCCGGTGGTAGCGGTCGCCCACAGCTGCGTCGGCACATGGTGGCAGGCGGTGCGCGGCGGCGAATCTGAGCCGGCCAATTTCGCATGGCAGACGGCCCTGATGCAGCGCGGCCTCGCCGCCGCCTACGCCACGGTCGCGCCGAGCCACGCCTTCGCCGCCGCGCTCCACGCCCGCTACGCGCTCGCGCGGCTGCCGCATGTCGTCCACAATGGCCGCACCCCGCTGGCCACGCCTTCGGGCGCGCTGCACGATTTCGCCTTCACCGCCGGCCGCCTGTGGGACGAGGGCAAGAATATCGCCACGCTCGATCGCGCCGCCGCCAGGCTCGGCGTCCCGTTCAAGGCCGCCGGGGCGACCGCCGGCCCGAACGGGCAGCGGGTGACGCTCGAACATCTCCACGCGCTCGGTTCGGTCGACGAGCGGGTGATCGCCGGTTGCCTCTCCGCCCGTCCGGTGTTCGTTTCCGCCGCGCGCTACGAACCGTTCGGCCTCGCCGTGCTGGAGGCGGCGCTCGCCGGATGTCCCCTCATTCTCGCCGATATTCCCACCTTTCGCGAGCTGTGGGACGGGGTGGCGCTGTTCGTCGATCCCGGCGACGATGCCGGTTTCGCCACCGCCATCGAAACCCTGGTGGGCGACATGCCGATGCGCCTTGCGCGCGGCGATCTCGCCCGGCGTCATGCGGCGCGCTACACGCCGGCGCGCATGGCGGCGGGCATGGATGCGCTGTTCACCGGCCTGCTCGCCCCGTCGGGCCGGAAGGCGGCGGCATGAGGATCGCCTATTTCACCCATTCGCTGGCAAGTTGCTGGAACCACGGCAACGCCCACTTCCTGCGCGGCGTGCTGCGTGAATTGATCTCACGCGGCCATGACGTGCGCGCACTGGAGCCGGCCGGCAATTGGAGCCTCGCCAACCTGTTGGCCGATGCGGGCGATGCCGGCCTCGACCCGTGGCGCGCCGCCTATCCGGAGCTCTCGTCGCAAAGCTTCGATCCGGCGGCCGATCCGGCCGCTCTGGTCGACGATGCCGAGCTGGTGATCGTCCACGAATGGAACAAACCCGCGCTCGTCGCCGCGATCGGCGACTTGCGGCGGGCCGGGGGGCGCTTCACCCTGCTGTTCCACGATACGCATCACCGCGCGGTCAGCGATCCGGAGGCGATCCGCGCCTTCGATCTGTCCGGCTATGATGGCGTGCTGGCCTTTGGCGAAACCCTGTCCGAAGTCTATCGTCGCTGGGGCTGGGCCGATCGCGTGTGGACCTGGCACGAGGCGGCCGACACCCGCCTGTTCCACCCGCCCGCCAGCGACGGCGATCGCGAGGGCCTCGTCTGGATCGGCAATTGGGGCGATGGCGAACGCACGCAGGAGATAGAGGATTATCTGCTGCGCCCGGCGGAGGCCGCCCGCCTGCCGCTCGACATCTATGGCGTGCGCTACCCGGACGAGGCGAAGGCGCTGCTCGCCCGCCACGGCGCGCACTATCGCGGCTGGGCGCCGAACGCCCGCGCGCCGGCGCTGTTCGCCCGCCATCTCGCCACGGTGCATGTGCCGCGCCGATATTATTCCACGATCCTGCCCGGCATTCCCACCATCCGCATGTTCGAGGCGCTGGCCTGCGGCATCCCGCTCGTCTCCGCGCCGTGGGAGGATGCCGAGCATCTGTTCCGCCCCGGCATCGACTATCTGATCGCGCCGGACAGCGCGGCGATGACCCGGCACCTGCGCGATCTCGCCACCGATCCGGCGTTGCGCGCCGCGCTGGTCGACAGCGGGCTGGAGACGATCCGCGCCCGCCACACCTGCGCCCACCGCGTCAACGAACTGCTCGCCATCGTCGCGACGCTTGGCGTTTCCGCTGCTTCCGACATGAGGATCGACGCGTGAAGATCGCCTTCTACGGCTCCAGCCTTTTATCGTCCTACTGGAACGGGGCCGCGACCTATTATCGCGGCATCCTGCGCGATCTCGCCGCGCGCGGCTACGACATCACCTTCTACGAGCCCGACGCGTTCGACCGGCAGCAGCATCGCGACATCGATCCGCCGGAATGGGCGCGTTCGGTGGTCTATCCGGCGACCGAGGCGGCAATGCGCGGCGTGCTGGCGGAGGCGGGCGATGCCGACATCGTGGTGAAGGCCAACGGCGTCGGCGTGTTCGATCGCGAGCTGCTGGAGGGCGTCGTCGCGCAGGCGCGGCCCGGCGCGCTGCGCATCTTCTGGGATGTCGATGCCGCCGCCACGCTGGACGAGATGCGCGCCGATCCCGCCCATCCGGTGCGCGCCGCGCTGCCCGGCATCGACATGGTGCTCACCTATGGCGGCGGCCCGCCGGTGGTGAACGCCTATCGCGGCTTTGGCGCCGCGGAATGCATCCCCGTCTACAATGCGCTCGACCCCACCACGCATTTCCCGGTCTCGCCGGACGAGCGTTTCTCCTGCGATCTCGCCTTTCTCGGCAACCGCCTGCCGGATCGCGAGGCGCGGGTGGAGGAATTCTTCCTGCGCCCCGCCGCCGTGCTGCCCGAACGGCAGTTCCTGATCGGCGGCAATGGCTGGGAGACGAAGGCGATACCCGGCAACGTGCGCCATCGCGGCCATGTCTACACCGCCGAGCACAACGCGTTCAACTGCACGCCCAAGGCGGTGCTGAACGTCGCGCGGGACAGCATGGCCCATGTCGGCTTCTCCCCCGCCACCCGCGTGTTCGAGGCGGCCGGCGCCGCCGCCTGCCTCATCACCGATGCGTGGGAGGGGATCGAGCAGTTCCTCACCCCCGATGTCGAGGTGCTGGTCGCGCGCGACGGGCAGGATGTCGCCGATCACATGGCCGCCCTCACGCCCGAGCGTGCGGCGGCGATCGGGCAGGCGGCGCTCGCCCGCGTGCTGGCGGACCATACCTATACGCTGCGCGGCGCGCAGGTGGACGCGCTGTTCAAGGCCCATGCCGAACGGCAGAGGGAGGCGGCATGAGGCTCGTCGTCCTCGGTCTCAGCCTGTCATCCGCCTGGGGCAACGGCCACGCGACGACCTTCCGCGCGCTGCTGAGGGCCTATGCCGCGCGTGGCCACGACATCCTGTTCCTGGAGCGGGACGTGCCGTGGTACGCCAACGCCCGCGACCATGCCGATCCCGATTATTGCGAGCTGGCCTTCTATTCCGACCTGACGGACCTGCGCCGCTGGACGTCCGAGATCGCCCGCGCCGATGCCGTGATCGTCGGCTCCTATGTGCCGGAGGGCGTCGCCGTGGGCCGCTTCGTGCAGGAAATTGCGGAAGGCGTCACCGCCTTCTACGACATCGACACGCCCGTCACCCTGGCCAAGCTGGCGCGCGGCGATTTCGAATATCTCTCGCCGGACATCATCCCCGGCTACGATGTCTACCTCTCCTTCACCGGCGGTCCGACGCTGGATCTGCTGGAGCGGACCTACGGCTCGCCCGCCGCGCGCGCGCTCTACTGCTCGGTCGATCCGGCGTTGTATGCGCCGACCGGCGAGACGAAACGCTGGGATCTCTCCTATCTCGGCACCTACAGCCCCGATCGCCAGCCCACGCTGGAGCGGCTGTTGCTCGCCCCCGCGCGCGCCTTGCCGGAACGGCGGTTCGTCGTCGCCGGGCCGCAATATCCGGCGGACATCATATGGCCGGCCAATGTCGAGCGGATCGAGCATCTGCCGCCCGCCGACCACGCCGCTTTCTATTCCGCCTCGCGCTTCACCCTGAACGTCACCCGTGCCGACATGATCGCGGCGGGCTGGTCGCCCTCGGTGCGGCTGTTCGAGGCGGGGGCCTGCGGCACGCCGATCGTCTCGGACATTTGGGAGGGTATCGACAGCCTGTTCGCGCCGGACGGCGAGATCCTGCTGGCGCCGCACGGTGAAACGGTGATCGCCGCGCTGACCGGCGCGGACGCCACGGCGATCGGCGCGGCGGCGCGCGCCCGCGTGCTGGCGGCGCACACGGCGTCCCACCGCGCCGCCGAACTGGACGCGCATCTTGCCGAGGCGGCGGCGGCACGCGCCCGCCTGGCCGGCGCGGCATGAACGATATGAAGAAGGAGAAGAGGATGAGCGATTCACGGCGCAATGTCGCACTGGTCGCGGGTGGCGCCGGGTTCATCGGCTCGCATCTGTGTCGCGCGCTGGTGGATCGCGGGCATGAGGTGATCTGCCTCGACAACCTCCAGACGGCACGCCTTTCCAACCTGCGCGGGCTGGAGCAGCTGCCCGGCTTCACCTTCGTCGAGGCGGACGTGGTGAACCCGCTGCCCGCCGAGGTGATGGCGCAGGCGCATCGCATCGCCCGCGTCTACAATCTCGCCTGCGCCGCTTCGCCGCCGCAATATCAGGCCGATCCCGAGCATACGATGCTCACCAACGTGATGGGCACGCATCATCTGCTGCGGCTGGCGGAGCAGGCCGGCGCGCGTTTCCTCCTCACCTCCACCAGCGAGGTCTATGGCGATCCGGAGATCCACCCGCAGCATGAGGGCTATCGCGGCTCCGTCAGCTGCACCGGCCCGCGCGCCTGCTATGATGAGGGCAAGCGCGCGGCCGAGGCGCTCGCCTTCGATTATGCGCGGCTGGAGCGGGCGGAGGTGCGCGTCGCCCGCATCTTCAACACCTACGGCCCCAACATGCACCCCGATGACGGGCGCGTGGTCAGCAACCTGATCTGCCAGGCGCTCTCGGGCAGCGACATCACCATCTATGGCGACGGCAGCCAGACGCGGAGCTTCTGCTACGTCAGCGACATGGTGGAGGGCCTGATCCGCCTCATGGAAAGCGACATGGACGGGCTGGAGCCGGTCAACCTCGGCAATCCGGTCGAGCTGACCGTCAACGAACTGCTGGGTCGCATCCTCGCGATCGTCGGCACGGACGGGCGCGTCGTCCACAAGCCGCTGCCGCAGGACGATCCCCGCCGCCGCCGGCCCGATATCAGCCGCGCGGCCGAACGGCTCGGCTGGCAGCCGGCGGTGCCGGTCGATTACGGCCTCGCCCGCACTGCCGAATGGTTCGCTGCCGAGATCGGCGCCACCGCTCCGCTGCGACACGTCATGGCGGCGGAATGAGGGGGTGACGACGATGGTGAAGACGATGCGGGCGGCGTTGCTCGCTGCGCCGGGCGAGATGCGGATCGTCCCCGCCGCTTTGCCGGAGCCCGGCCCGGGCGAGGTCCGCATCCGGCTGGAGGGCTGCGGCGTCTGCGCCTCCAACCTCGAGCCGTGGGCCGGCCTCGAATGGCTGACCTATCCGGGCGACGTCGGCGGGCTCGGCCATGAGGGCTGGGGCATCGTCGATGCAATCGGGCCGGGCGTGGAGGGCATCGCATCGGGCGATCGCGTGGCCACGCTGTCCGGCCGCAGCTTCGCCGAATATGACGTGGCCAGCGCCGGCGCGGTGGTGAAGCTGCCGCCCGAACTGGACGGCAAGCCCTTTCCCGGCGAGCCGCTCGGCTGCGCGTTCAACATCTTCCGCCGCAGCGACATCACGCCCGGGCAGACGGTGGCGATCATCGGCATCGGCTTTCTCGGCGCGATCCTGACGAAGCTGGCCAGCGACGCCGGCGCACGGGTGATCGCCATCTCGCGACGCCAGTCCTCGCTCGATCTCGCCGCCGCCTTCGGTGCTGCCGAGACGATCGTGATGGACGACCACTGGGCTATCATCGAGCGGGTGAAGCACCTCACCGAAGGGCGCCTGTGTGCGCGCGTGATCGAGGCGGTCGGCAAGCAGTGGCCGCTCGACCTGGCCGGCGAGCTGGTGGCGGAAGGCGGCAAGCTGATCGTCGCCGGCTATCATCAGGATGGCCCGCGCCAGGTGAACATGCAGGCGTGGAACTGGAAGGGCATCGACGTCGTCAACGCGCACGAACGCGATCCGGCGGTGTGCCTGCGCGGCCTGCGCGAGGCGGTGGCGGCGGTCGCATCCGGCCGGATCGATCCGACGCCGCTCTACACCCATCACTACCCGCTGGAGCGTGTCGGCGAGGCGCTCGATGCCACGCGCGACAAGCCGGACGGCTTCGTCAAGGCGCTGCTGACCTGTGGCTGAGGCAACACCCGACGATCAATCGCTCTCCGCCGTCACCGCGAAGCCGCGTATCGGCTTTCTCGGCGTCGGCTGGATCGGGCGGCACCGCATGGCGGCGATGGCCGCGACCGGCCGGATCGCCGTGGCGGCGATCAGCGATCCCTCGGCGGAGATGATCGCCGAGGCCGCCGCCATCGCGCCCGGGGCCATCGTCGCCGGCTCGCTTGACGAGATGCTCGCACTCGGGCTGGACGGCATCGTCATCGCCACGCCGAGCGCGCTGCACGCCGAACAGGCGATCCGCGCGCTGGAGGCAGGCGTCGCGGTATTCTGCCAGAAGCCGCTCGGCCGCAACGCCGACGAGGCGCGCGCCGTGGTGCGGGCCGCCCGCGCGGCGGATCGCCTGCTCGCCGTGGATCTCTCCTACCGCTTCACCGCCGGCATGGCGCGCATCGCCGATCTGGTGCGTGGCGGCACACTCGGGCGGGTCCACGCGATCGACCTGACGTTCCACAACGCCTATGGCCCGGACAAGCCGTGGTTCTACGATCGCGCGCTGTCGGGCGGCGGCTGCGTGATGGACCTCGGCGTCCACCTCGTCGATCTCGCGCTCTGGACGATGGATTTCCCGGCTCTGCGCGGCCCGGTGCACGCCGCGCTTTCCGCCGGCGGCCTGCCGCTGAAGGCCGGCGACGCCGCCGTCGAGGATTACGCCGTCGCCAGCTTTGCGCTTGAGGATGGCCCGGTCGTCCGCCTCGCCTGCTCTTGGCGGCTGCACGCCGGTCGCGAGGCGGAGATCGCCGCCGCTTTCTACGGCACGGAAGGCGGCGCGGCGCTGCGCAACGTCAACGGCTCCTTCTACGACTTTACCGCCGAGCGATATCGCGGCACGTCCACCGAAACCCTCGCGGTGCCGCCCGACGATTGGGGCGGCCGCGCGGGCGCCGACTGGGCGCGCCGGCTGGCCGATGGCGAACGCTTCGATGCCGCCGCCGAACGCCTCGTGCGCGTATCGGAGATCCTCGACCGGATCTACGCGGCCGCCTGAAATGGCGGTGAAGGCTCCGCAACAGGGCGACACCCCGGCCGAGGCGCCCAAGTCTGGCCTGCTGCGCGTCGTCGGCACCGGCATCATCACCGGCGCGGCGGACGACGATCCTTCGGCGATCGGCACCTATGCCAGCGCTGGGGCGAAATACGGGCTCGGCTTCCTGTGGATCGCGCCGGTCCTGCTGCCGATGATGTATGCGGTGGTGTATCTCTCCGCCAAGCTCGGGCAGGTCTATGGCAAGGGGCTGTTCGCGATCATCCGCGATCGCTATCCGCGCCACCTGCTCTATCCGCTGATGCTGGGCGCCTTCATCGGCAACGTGATCGAGGCGGCGGCCAATCTCGGCGGGATCGGTGCCGCGCTCAACCTGCTGGTGCCGCTGCCGATCCCGCTGATCGTGGTCGCCGCGGCGGCTGTGATCCTCGCCTTCCAGCTGATCGGCTCCTACGCGCTGCTGCGCACCGTCTTTCAGTGGCTGACGCTGGCGCTCTTCGCCTATGTCGCGGCCGCCATATTGGCGAAGCCCGATCCGGGGGCGGTGTTGCGCGCCACCTTCACGCCGGCGATCCGCTTCGATGCCGATTTCCTGGCGATGGTGGTCGCCTGCATCGGCACCTCGCTGTCCGCCTATATCTACACCTGGCAATCCAATCAGGAGGTGGAGGACCAGATCGAGGCGGGCCGTACGACGCTCGCCCAACGCAAGGGCGCGACCGACGCGGAACTGCGCAAGACCCGGCGCGACGTGATCGTCGGCATGATCTTCTCCAACCTGATCCTCTACTTCATCATCCTCTCCACCGGCGCGACGCTCCACGCATCCGGCCAGACGAACGTCGACAGCGCGGCGCAGGCCGCCGCCGCGCTGGAGCCGCTGGCGGGCGCCGCCGCCAAATATCTGTTCGCGCTGGGCGTGGTCGGCGTCGGCTTCCTCGCGGTGCCGGTTATGACGACGGGGGCGGCCTATGATCTGGCGCAGGGCCTCGGCGCGCGGGCCAGCCTGAATGCGCGCCCGGCCGAGGCGCGGCTGTTCTACGCCACGATCGCGGTGGTCACGGTCGTGGCCGTCGCGCTCAACTTCCTCGGCTTCAATCCGATGAAGGCGCTGGTGCTGTCGGGCATCGTCCAGGGCTTTTCGGTGCCGCCCTTGCTGCTGATGATGATGCTGATGACCAACGACCGGCGCGTGATGGGGGATCGCACCAACGGCTGGCTCACCAATCTGCTCGGCGGCATCACCACCCTCGTCACCTTCGCCGCCGCGATCGCGCTGGTCGTCACCTGGGTGCGCACGCCGGCCGGATGAAGCCGGTCAGCCGAACAGGACGATCCCGCCGGCCGTAGCCGCCCAGAGCAGCACGCTGAGGCCGAGCACGGCCAGCATCGCGATCTTGCGCGAGGGCGCGGGCGCGGGCGCCGCCGCCGGCATCGATCCCGCCGAAAAGTCCACCTCGGTCACGGTGCGGGCATGCAGCGCGGTCTCGATGTCGGCCTCGCTGATCGGCTCGATAAAGGCGCAGCCGCACAGGCCGTCGCGCTTCCACAGCACGCGCGCCGCGCTGCTGCCGATGCCGGAAAGCCCGATCCGCACCACCGAACCGATGCGCAACGCGTCACTCGACTGGACGAGGAAGCCGGTCGCCGAGAGATCATGGACGACCGCATCGAGCGGCCGGGCGTCGCTGTCGCGGATCGTCGCGCCGAGGCGGACGTCGCGCCGGTCGCGCTTGCGCCGGTTGGAGCGGGCCTCGTTCTGGAAGAGCGGCGCAACGACGGCCAAGATCGTCTCCTTGATGCGATGACCGAGGATAGCGCGGTTAACCTGACGGATCCGTTAAGATGTCGTCCTCACCTGCATCAATCCCGCACGAAGCGGCCCGTCCGCCGATCGCAGCAGGCGGAACCCTGCGCGAATGTAATGTCCCGCCGGATTGACTCCGCCCCCTCACCGGCAGACCCTCACCCTCGTCGCGATTCCGGAAGGAGTGGGACATGACCAAAGCCTGCCAATGCCTCAACTGCATCGTTCCGCCGCATATGCTGCGCCGGCTGGTGGAAAGTCCGGACCGGGCGGTGCGCGCCGCCGCCCTCTCCACCCTGCTCGCCACCGAGCGGCTGCGTGGCGCGCGGGCCGTGCGGGAGCGCGCCTTCAGCATGGCGAGCGCGCCGACCGCCGGGCGCCGGACGATCTACGATTGCCGCAACGGCACCGATCTGTCGCTGGCCACGATCGTGCGGAGCGAGGATCAGCCCGCCAGCACCGATCTGGCGGTGAACAACGCCTATGACGGGCTGGGCGCGACACGCGATTTCTACCGCAGCATCTTCCAGCGCGATTCGATCGACGACAAGGGCATGGCGCTGAACGGCTACGTCCACCGCGGCGTCAAATATAACAACGCCTTCTGGGATGGGGAGGAGATGGTGTTCGGCGACGGCGACGGCGGGATCTTCACCGATTTCACGGGCTCCGTGGACGTGATCGGCCACGAACTCACCCACGGCGTCACCCAGTTCATGGCCGGGCTCGAATATCACGACCAACCCGGCGCATTGAATGAATCGATCTCGGACGTGTTCGGTTCGCTGGTCAAGCAATGGCATCTCGGCCAGACGGCGGATCAGGCGGACTGGCTGATCGGGCCGGACATCTTCACCCCCGACGTGGCCGGCGATGCGCTGCGATCGATGAAGGCGCCGGGCACGGCGTATGACGATCCCCGCCTCGGCAAGGATCCTCAGCCGGCCGACATGGCGCATTATGTCCAGCTGCCGAATACCGACGATGGCGACAATGGCGGCGTCCACATCAACTCCGGCATCACCAACCGTGCCTTCTACCTCGCGGCGATCGGCATCGGCGGCAATGCGTGGGAGACGGCCGGCCACATCTGGTACGAATCGCTCGCCGCCGCGACGCCGACGACCGAATTCCAGGGCTTCGCCGACATCACCTACACCAAGGCGACCCAGCTGCACGGGGCGGACAGCGACCAGCAGAAGGCGATCGCCGATGCCTGGGCGCAGGTCGGCATCCGCATCAGCAGCTCTGTCGTCACCGGGCCGGGCGGTAGCCGGCCGCCGGGCGACGACGGCAGCGCCAGCTTCGCCGAACTCTCCCGCCAGATCGCCGCCCTCACCGCCGCCGTCGGATCGCTCGCGGAAAGCGTCGGCCGGATCAAGACCGATGGGTAGGCGATGAAGCTCAGCCTCGCCACGCATGGCGGTTGGACGGGCCGCTTCGCCGCGCCGCAGACGATCGACACCGCCGACCTGCAGCCGGAGGCCGCGGCGGAGGGCAACCAACTCGCCTTGGCGGCGGAGGCGGCGTCGCAGGCCGGCCCCGCCGCCGACACCGCCGCCCGGTCGGCCCGCGCGCCCGAGGCGCAGAGCTACACGATCACGATCGATCATGGCGATCGCAGCGCCACGGTGAAGGCGTCCGATGTCGATCCCGATCCGGCCTGCCGCGCCTTGCTCGACTGGGTCCGCGCCCACCTGCCGCGCTGAGCCGACCGGTCCTCAGCTGTAATATTGCGAATATTGCTGATAGTAGAAGGTCGGGTCGCCGTGGCCGAACTTCACCTGCCGGTTGATGTCCACCTGGCTCAGCACGATCCCGCCGATCCGCACATGGTCGTTCGGCAGCAGCCTCAGCGCGGTCAGCACCGCATGATCCGCCGTCGCCCGCCAGCGCACCACCAGCACCATCAGGTCGACCATCGTCGCGATCGCCCGCGTGCTCGATATGGCGAGGATCGGCGCCGTATCGATCAGCACGCGCTTGAAGCGTTGCTTCAGGTCCTCGATCAGCCCGACCATCCGGGGGCCGGTCAGCAGGTCGGAAACCTCCGCCGTCAGCCCGGTCACGGGCAGGATCCACGCGCCGCTCGCCTCGTCGCGCACCAGCGCCTCGTCCAGCGTCGCCTCGTAGCGCAATACCTCGATCAGGCCGGGGCGGCGCTCGCCGAAGCCGAACATGGCGCTGCTGTCCCGCCGGCGCACGTCGCAGTCGATCAGCACCACGCGCTCGCCGCCCAGCGCGACCGACCGGGCGAGGCAGGCGGCCACCGTCGTCTTGCCCTCGTTCGGCAAGGCGGAGCTGATCGCGATCACCTGCGTGCCGCGCCCGCCCGCCTGGCGGATCGCCATCATTACGCCCCGAAACGCCTCGGCAAAGCCGGACATCGGCTCCTCAACCATCGCGTCCAGCGGCGATCGCGCGTGGGGCAGCACGCTTTGCAGCGTCGGCACGCTGCCGAGATGCGGCAGGCCGAGCCGTTTTTCGATCTCATGCCCGCTGGTGATGCCGGAAAAGCGGCGCTCCGCCAGCACCGCGGCGATCAGGCCGGCCAGCGTGCCCGCCAGCAGGCCATAGCCCATCGTCCGCCACCAGCGCGGCGAGGAGAGCGTCATCGGCGGCTCCGCGCGGGAGATGATCCGCGCGTAGGGCCGATCGAGCGGGGAGGCGGCGACGCCGCTGCCGGCCAGTCGGCCGGTGGCATATTCATCAGCATATTGATTGGCGATGCGCGCCGCCACCGCCGCATCGGCCGCCGTGTAGCCGATGGTGAGCGAATAGGCGTCCGCCAGCCGTTCGACCATCAGCCCACGCGTCAGCCGATCGACGATCCGCCGCTGAAGCTCTGCTCCGTCGCGGGGCACGGCCGACCCGGCGCCGATCAGCCGCCCGGCGAACGCCAGCGGCACGGCCGCCTCGGCTGCGAGAAACCGATCGTCCAGCCGCAACGCGGTGGCCACGGCCAGCGCCATCTCGCGGGACCGCAGGATCTGAACCTCGGCCCCGCTGCGATCGACATGCCCGGCCCCCGAGGGGGCGATCACACCGCCGCTGGTGTCCAGCACCACCTCCGCCGTCGCGGTATAGCGCGGCGCCTGCAACAGCAGCGCCAGCGCCAGCAGCGCGAGCACGCAGCCCAGCACCGCGCCGAACACGCGGACCCGCCGGCGCAGGGCGTTGACGATCATGGTCGGCCCGAACGGCCGTGGCAGCAGGTCCGCCTGGATCTCGTGCGGCGCGCGCGCGCTGGGGCGGCTGGAAGGCGTCGTTTCCGTCTCGCGCACGTCGTTCACGAACCTGTCCCCACTGGCGCGATCCGCCGCGCCGATCGCGACCCCTCTTTATGGAAGGGCGGTCGCACTGCAACCGTGGTGCGGTCAACCATTTGGCGACCCCCGGACTCCCTCTCGGGTGCCGCAGCGACTCGAACCGGCTGCACTTCCACGCCGACCGGGAAGCATTTGGTAAATCGCGGCTGAACAAGTATTGCGGTGGGGGGAACAAGACTATTAGAGGATGCAGGGTGATCGTCATTGACCAGCCCCGCCCATCCGACGAGCAGGAGCGCGTGCTCAGCCCGCTGCCGTTCGCGGTGCAGGAGGATGCGCCGCCCGCTGACAATGATCTGTTCAAGCATGTCCGGCGCTTCTCGGGCCTGCCGGGCGCCATCCGTCACCACCGCCGCTGGCTGATATCGGTCGCCCTGATCGTGCTTTTCGGCGCTCTGATCGTCTATACGCTGATGCCGCGCCGCTTCACCGTGGCGGCCGATCTGTGGCTGGATCACGGGTTCGAGCGGCTGGACCCCGGCGTGCCCGCGGCGGCCGGCTCGTCAGCAAGCCCGCTCGCCCGCAACACGGAGGTTCGGCTGCTGACCTCCAGCGAGCTGGCGGGCGGCGTCGTCGATCGGCTCGGCCTGGCCAATCTGCGCGGTCTCGGCCAGCCGAAGGATGGTCCGCTGCTGCCGCGCGAAACCGCCCGCCGGCTCGCGATCGAGCACGTGCTCGACAATCTGCAGGTGGAGACGAACGGCACGTCCTATGCCGTGGCGGTCCGCTACACGGCGGCCGATCCGGTGCTGGCAGCGGGCATCCTCAATCATCTGATCGAAAGCTATGTCGCCGATCGCCGCAGCGGCGGCGCGCGCGGCCGCCAGCGCGCCGCGATGCAGGCGCAGGTCGCCGGCGCGCGGGACGAGGCGATCCGCAATCTGGCCGCGATGAACGGCTACCGCGACGCGCTGAACCTGCTCCGCCGGCAGACCGATCGCACGTCCCTGACGGCCGAGATCGTCGCGCTCGATGCGGCGGCGCGAACCGCGACACTGGAACAGCGCACCGCCGAAGCGTGGTTGCGCGATGCGCGCGGCGGGGCGGCCGGTGGGATGTTCTCCCCGCGCATCCATGATCTGCGGGCGCGGCTCGCTTTGTCGACGGATGACCCGGGCAGCCCCGCCCGAGCCGCGATCGAGCGCGATCTCGCCGGAGAGACCCAGCGGCTTGCCGAGAGCGCCAAGGCTGCTCGCGTCCGCACCCAGCTTCTTCAGGCGGCACGCACCCGCGCCGACGATACCCTCCGGCAGGCCGAAATCGCCGCCGCCGAGCTGAGCCAGATCGGTGTACGCGCGGCGACGGCGCAGGCGCGCTATGCCGATTTCGCCCGGCGCTATCAGGCGCTGGTCGTCGCCCAGCGCAACCAGCGCGGCACGGCCTATGTCATCTCGCGCGGGGCCGTGTCGACGGCGCGCGGCGTGCCCGATCCGATGGTCTTCGCGCTCGGCGCCCTTGCCGCCGCGCTGGTCGCCGTGATCGCCGCCTTCGCGCTGCTCGAGGCGCTGACGAAGGGCTTCCGATCGCGCCAGCATTTCGAGCGCACGCTCGGCGTCCCGGTCATCGGCATGGTTCCCGACCTCGACGAGGTGCGCGATGCGGACTTCGCGGAGGACGATCCGATGGGGCCGCCCGATTATCTCTACAATCACCGCCATTCCGCGTTCAGCGCGGCGTTCCGCGCGATCCATACCGGCCTGCGGCTGGGCGTCAGCGGCAACAGCCTGCGCTCGATCGTCGTCAGCTCCGCCTTGCCGGAGGAAGGAAAGACGACCGTCGCGCTCTGCCTCGCACGCTCGGCGGCGCTGGCCGGCCTGCGCGTGGTGCTGGTCGATTGCGACGCGCGCCGCCCCGCCGCCAGCCGCGCGCTCAGCCCCTATGTGAAGACCGGGCTGGCGCATGTGCTGGAGGATGGCGTCGATTTCCACCAGGTCGTCCAGTGCGATACGCCATCGGGCGCGTGGTTCCTGGCGCAGGGCAGCAACCGGCTGGTCGTCAACGGTTCGGTGGCATCGCCCGGCATGGCCGCCCTGATCCGCCAGCTCGAGCGTGAATATGATCTGGTGCTGCTCGACACCGCCCCGGCCCTCGCTCTGTCCGAAGCGCGCGAGCTGGCCGCGATGGCCGATGGCGTGCTGCTGGTCGCCCGTGCCCGCAAGACCCCGGTGGAGGCGACCCGCATGGCGCAGGAACAGCTTGAGCGCGCCGGTGCGAAGGTCGTCGCCGCGACCCTGACGATGATCGATCCCTGACACGCCGTCTCGTTATGGCACGCCAGCGGCCATAAAGGTTAATTTGAGAGGAACTGGCGAAGCCGTCTGCGGGTTGCACGCAGCGAAGGATCGTTTGCCCTGCGTAACGGCGGACGATCGGATAAGCCCGCGGGGATGATGATGATCGCACGTTCGGCCGCTTCGCTGCTCGCTCTTGCGCTCGTTGCCGTCCCCTTGACGGCGCAGGCGGCATCCGATCCCAGTTCAAGCGGAACGGACGCGCCGGAGGCCACAGGCTCGCCATCCGCCGCCAACGCCACCGTGTCGGCGGCGACGGTCGCCGCCGCCGCGGTGCGGACCGACGATCGGCTGTCGGCCGGCACCGGCATCTCCAGTCTGGGTGTATCGCTCGGCACGTCCTATGCGGCCGGCAACTTCGGCACGGCGCAGAATTCGACGCTCTGGTCCACCGCGCTCGGCATTCATTATGCCGTCGGCACGCTGCGGCTGAGCGCCTCCATGCCCTATCTGCGGATACGCGGTCGCGGCCTGATCTTCAGCGGCATCGATGGCACGCCGCTGATCGTCAGCGGCGGTACGCCCGGTCGCAAGGTGACGAACGACGGCATCGGCGATCTCACGCTGGGCGCGGCCTACACGCTACCGGTGAGCGACGGCCAGCCGGAGATCGAGCTGTCCGGCCGGGTGAAAATCCCGACCGCCACCGACGCCAGCCAGCTTTCCACCGGCAAGACGGACTATTCCGCCGGCGTGCAGATCACGAAGCCGCTGGGCCGCTTTGCCCCGTTTGTCTCCGGCACTTACCGCATCTTCGGCGATACCGCGCTGGTGGACCTGCGCGACGGGTTCGCCGCTTCGGCTGGCACCTCGCTCAGCCTCGGCAGCCGTTCGGTCGCCTTGGTGTCGTACCATTATGCGCGTGCCGCCACCCGGCTGGTGCGCGATTCGCATGAGGTGTTCGCGGGCGCTTCCACCCGTTTCCCGGGCAGCGCCCTGCGTGCCACCGCGTACGCCACGGCCGGCTTGTCGAGCGGGGCGGCCGCCGCATCGGGCGGCCTCAGCCTCGCGGTCGAATTCTAAGCGGCCTGCGCCCGGCGTACCGTTTCCAGCGCGCTCGCAAGCGTATAAGGTGCGGCGGATGCCAGGTCGCTTACAGCAGGTAGACGCGCCTACCTCCTGCCCTCCGGCGCGCATCGCCGAAGGCGAGCGTATCTATGCCATCGGCGATATTCACGGCCGGCTCGATCTGTTCGAGGCGCTCGTCGCGCAAATCCGGCGCGACAATGAGGCGCGCGGCCCTGCCCGCGTGCGCCTGATCCTGCTGGGCGACCTGATTGATCGCGGCCCGGATTCGGCGGAGCTGGTCGCCCGCTGCCGCGCTCTGGCATCGCGATCGGCCGCTTTCCTCGTGCTGAAGGGCAACCATGAGGCGATGATGGTGGATGCCCTGCGGGGCAACCTCAACGCGCTGGCTTTATGGCTGCGCAGCGGCGGCGATGCGGCCCTGCGCAGCTGGGGCGTCGCGCCGGGGCTGTTGCGGAACGGGGCGTCGCCCGCCTTGTTCGAGGCAAGCCGGCGGCTGGTTCCCGCCGATCTGCTGGCGTGGCTCGATGCGCTGCCGCTCAGCCACCTCGCGGGTGACTATCTGTTCGTCCATGCCGGGATCCGCCCCGGCGTGCCGTTCGCCAGCCAGTCCGCGCAGGATATGCTGTGGATACGCCGCGAGTTTCTCGACAGCGATGCGGATCACGACGTCGTCGTGGTCCACGGCCATTCGATCACCGATAAGGGCGTGGTGATCCAGCCGAACCGCATTGGCATCGATACCGGCGCCTATCGCACCGGCGTGCTGACCGCGCTGGCGCTGGAGGAGGACCGACGCTGGACGATCTCCACCACCGCAGATGGCGTGCGAACCGATGGCGGCGCAACATGAGCGCGCAGGTGACTGACCGGCGCCAGCTGGAGCGGGATGTCGCCGCGATCCTGGGCCTCGATGCCGCCGTGGAGCGGACCAGCGGGGACAAGCGGGGCAGGGTGCCACGCTGGGCCCTGCCCGTCGCCGGCATGGCCATCGTGGGGGGGCTTGGCGCCGCCTTGTTCTCTACGATGCTCGTCCGCTCGCCCGATGGGTCGCTCGACGCATCGCCCGCCCCGGCGGAGCGCGCCCGCGTCGCCATCGCGACCTCGCCACGCGCCGATGCGAGCGAACCAGGCGACGGGTCGGTCAAGCCGCCGCCGTCCGCCGGGCAACGGATCGCGATCGGCCCGCCCCTGCCGCACATCGAGATGAAGATCGTCGACCCGGCCACGCGCGCCACCTGCCCGCTGGACGCGGCGGGCGAGATCTGTACCCGCGGTTACTCGACGATGCTGGGCTACTACCACCTGCCCGAGGCGACGGCCGCGGCGATCGACGCCGACGGATGGCTGCACTCGGGCGACCTGGCCGCGATGGACCAC
>CAXTTS010000045.1:0-18813 GCA_964247265.1 uncultured Sphingomonadaceae bacterium | reverse complement strand
CTTGCCGGCCGAGGCGGCGGCGCTGGATGCGGTGCTGGCGCGGCACGGGCTGACGGCGCGCGGCGCCTGTCCGCTGTTCCGGCTGATCGAGACGGACGATGCGGGGGCCCTGTTCGAGCGGCTGGCGCGGCGCGCGATCCTGACCCGGCCGTTCGATCACGCGCCGGGCTGGCTGCGGATCGGCCTGCCGGGCACCGCTGCGGCGCTGGCGCGGCTTGACCGGGCGCTGGCGGATGGCTGAACCCGTCGCGCTGATCGCGCTGGTGGTGGACGCGGCGTTCGGCTGGCCGCGCCGGCTCTACGCCGTGGTGGGGCATCCGGTCGGGCTGTTCGCCGCCGTGATCGACGGGTGCGAGGCGCAGTGGAACCGCGCGGCTTGGCCGGAAACGCAGCGGCGGCTGGCGGGTGTCGCGAC
Source organism: uncultured Sphingomonadaceae bacterium (assembly GCA_964247265.1). Taxonomy (GTDB): domain Bacteria; phylum Pseudomonadota; class Alphaproteobacteria; order Sphingomonadales; family Sphingomonadaceae; genus Alterirhizorhabdus. Next base: position 18,398 of record CAXTTS010000045.1, on the reverse strand, counting down.
GGTGCTGGTCTTGCTGGCGCTGGCTGCGGGCGGGAGCCTGTTGCTGGTGCGGCTGGCGACTGCCGTGGCGGGCGAGTGGGGCTGGCCGATCGTCGCGCTGATGGCGGCGCCCGGGCTGGCGCAGCGAAGCCTGCACGATCATGTGCGGCCGGTGGCGACGACGCTGGCGGCGGGCGATCTGCCGGCGGCGCGCTCGAACGTGGCGATGATCGTGGGGCGCGATACCGCCGCGCTCGACGAGGCGGGCGTGGCGCGGGCGGCGATCGAGAGCCTGGCGGAAAGCTTTTGCGACGGGGTGGCGGCCCCCCTGTTCTGGCTGGTGCTGCTCGGTCTGCCGGGGCTGTGGGCGTATAAGGCGATCAACACCGCCGACAGCCTGATCGGCCACCGCGAGCCGCGCTGGCGCGCCTTCGGCTGGGCCGCCGCGCGTACCGACGATCTGGCGAACCTGTTGCCGGCGCGGATCGCGGGGCTGCTGCTGTGCCTTGCCGGCGGGGGGGGCTGGCGGGTGATGTGGCGCGATGCGCGGCGCCACGCCTCGCCCAATGCCGGCTGGCCAGAGGCGGCGATGGCGGGCGCGCTGGGGCTGCGGCTGGGCGGGCCGATCGCCTATGACGGCACGGTGGCGGACAAGCCGTGGATCGGCGAGGGACGTGCGCGGGCGGATGCAGCGGATATCCGCCGGGCGCTGGTGGTGTATCGCCGGGCGTGCGTGGCGCTGTGGCTGGTGGCCGGGGGGATCGCATGGCTGCGGTGATGTTGCAGGGCACCGGATCGGACGTGGGCAAATCGGTGCTGGTGGCCGGGTTGTGCCGCGCGCTGACCCATCGCGGGCTGCGGGTGTTGCCGTTCAAGCCGCAGAACATGTCCAACAACGCAGCGGTGACGGTGGACGGCGGCGAGATCGGCCGGGCGCAGGCGCTGCAGGCGATCGCCTGCCGCGTGCCGCCGCGCACCGACATGAACCCGGTGCTGCTGAAGCCGCAGGCCGACCGCACATCGCAGCTGATCGTGAACGGCCGGGTGCGGGGTACGATCGGCGCCGGCAATTTCCGCGCGGCGCGCGGCGCGCTGCTCGGCGAGGTGCTGGAAAGCTATGGCCGGCTCCGACGGGAATGCGACATGGTGGTGGTGGAGGGCGCGGGATCGCCGGCGGAGATCAACCTGCGCGAAGGCGACATCGCCAATATGGGCTTCGCCCGCGCGGCTGGCGTGCCGGTGCTGCTGGTCGGCGATATCGATCGCGGCGGCGTGATCGCGGCGATCGTCGGCACGAAGGCGGTGATCGATCCGGCCGACGCGGCGATGATCCACGGCTTCCTCATCAACAAGTTTCGCGGCGATCCGGCGCTGTTCGACGATGGCTATCGCCGGATCGCGGCACTGGCCGGATGGCCGGGCTATGGCGTGGTGCCGTGGCTGCCCGCCACCGCGCGGCTGCCGAGCGAGGATGCGGTGGTGCTGGAGCGCCGCGTGCACAGCGATGCCGGCCGGGTGCTGATCGCCTGCCCGATCCTGCCGCGCATCGCCAATTTCGACGATCTCGATCCGCTGAAGCTGGAGCCGGGGGTGGAGTTGCTGATGGTGCCGCCGGGCCGGCCGATCCCGGCGGAGGCGGCGCTGATCGTGCTGCCGGGATCGAAGGCGACGATCGCCGATCTGGCCGCGCTGCGCGCCGAGGGCTGGGACATCGACATCCGCGCGCATCATCGCCGGGGCGGCGTGATCCTGGGGATATGCGGCGGCTACCAGATGCTCGGCCGGCGGATCGCCGATCCGGGCGGGATCGAGGGGCCGGCGGGCGCGGCGGAGGGGCTGGGCCTGCTGGATGTCGAAACGGTGCTGACCGCCGAGAAGGCGCTGCGGCCGGTGCGCGGCACCGCGCTGGGCGCGGCGTTCGACGGCTATGAGATGCATATGGGGGAGACGGACGGCGGCGACACCGTGCGGCCGCTGGCGCGGTTCGACGACGGGCGGGCGGATGGGGCGATCAGCCCGGACGGGCTGGTGCTGGGCGGCTATGTGCATGGTATGCTGAGCCAGCCGGCGATGCGCGCGGCCCTGCTCGGGCGCATCGGGGTGGCCGGTGGCGGGCGGGATCATCGCGCCGCGGTCGACGCCGCGCTCGACGAGATCGCGGCGGCGCTGGAGACGCATGTGGACGTGGACGGGCTGATCGCGCTGGCGGGAACGGCGGCATGATCGCGACCTTTCCGCTGTTCGTGCTCGGCGGCGCGCGATCGGGCAAGAGCCGCTACGCGCAGGGCCGGGCGGAGGCGCTGGCGGGCGAGCTGCTGTTCGTCGCGACGGCGCAGGCCTATGATGCGGAGATGGCGGAACGGATCGCGCGCCACCGCGCCGACCGTGATGCGCGCTGGACGACATTGGAGGCGCCGATCGACCTGGCCCGAGCGATCACCGCCGAGGCGCGGGCGGGCCGGGTGGTGCTGGTGGATTGCCTGACGCTGTGGACATCCAACCTGATGCTGGCGGAACATGACATCGCGCGCGCCGGCGACGAACTCTGCGCCGCGATCGTGGCGGCGCCCTGCCCCGTGATCCTCGTCGCCAACGAGGTGGGGCTGGGGATCGTACCCGACAACGCGCTGGCCCGCCGCTTTCGCGATGCCGCCGGCACGATCAACCAGGCGGTCGCCGCGGCGGCGGCGGAGGTGCGGTTCGTCGTGGCGGGGCGCAGCCTGCGGCTGGAGTGACGCCGCTCAGGCCACGTCCCAGACGAGCGGCAGAGCGGTGCAGGCGCCGACATTGCCGCCCTTCATCGTGACCGGGCGATCGGGATCGAGCCGGATGTTCGGCATCCGCCGCAGCCATTCGCGGAGGAAGACGATCACCTCCATCCGCGCCAGGCCGGCGCCGACGCAGCGATGCGGGCCGACGCCCATCGTGGTGTGCTTCACCCCGTTCAGCCCGCGATCGAAGCGCACCTCCTCCGGCGCATCGAAGCTCGCCGGGTCGAGATTGTGGAGGACGCTGGGCAGATAGACGATATCGCCCGCCTTCATCACGACATCGCCGACGGCGACATCGGCCACGAGATTGCGGCTGACCGAGACCGTGGGATAGCGCCGCATCAGTTCGTCGGCGGCGGCCGGGATCAGCGACGGATCGGCGCGCAGCGCGGCCTGATCCTGCGGGTTGCGCGCGAGGTGGAGGGCGACCATGCCGAGCATCGCCGCCACCGTATCGAGACCGCCGAACAGCAGGTTGCGGCAGGCCCGCTTCGCCTCGTCCACCGTCCACGCGCGGCCCTTGATCGGCACGGAGAGGATGCGGCTGAACAGATCGCTGCCCGGCGTCTCCAGCCGCGCCTTGAGGAACGGCCAGAGATAATCGTCCACCGCCTGCGCCAGCTGCTCGACCGTCATCGATCCGTCCGGCCGGGTGAGCTGCTTGCCGAACACGCGCAGGCGCGGGCGATCCTCGACCGGCACGTCGATGAGGGTGAGGAAGATGTTGACCGGCAACACCTCGGCAAATTCCTCGACGAACTCGCAACGGCCGCGCGCGATCAGGCCATCGATCAGATCGTTGGCGAGGGCGACCACCTGCGGCTCCATCGCGACGATGTGGACGTTGCCGAAGCCGCGCATCACGGCGTTGCGAAACGGCGCATGATCCGGCGCATCGAGCTGAAGCGGAATGAAGCGCATCACGTCGCCGAGACCGGGGGTGACGGCCAGCACCTCGCTCGACAAGGCGGCGGCATCGCCCCACAGGCTGCGGACGACCGCGCCGCCGGTGGCGATCCAGTGGCCGCCGTTGCGCGGGGTCCACACCAGATCGGGTGCGCCGGGGCGTTGCAACGCGCGCCAGGCGGCGAAATAATCCTGCTCCACCCCCGGCGGCTGGAAGATATCGAAATCGACGATGCGATCGGGCGGAACATGCGCGGGCGCGGGCGTCATACTGGGCCTTTCGTTCAGCGATGCGGACGTTCTGCGCGCCCGCCATCCATCCTCGATCCGATGTCGACCGGAGTGGATGGATCGATCGCGCGGCGCATCTGGCATAATAAGGAGGGAAGCGGATGGCGGCGGCGCCGTCGGCCGGGTAGCATCGGCCCGCCATCAAGGCCCGCCATCAAGGAGAGTCGCATGACGTTGTGCGTGTCCGCCTTCCGCTGGGTGCCGCCGTTCGCGCAGGGCTTCGTCCGCGATCTGCGGGTGCGCTGGGCGCTGGAGGAAGCGGGCCTGCCTTACGAGGCGGTGCTGATCGGCGGGCGGGAACAGGCATCGGCCGACTATCGTGCCTGGCAGCCGTTCGGGCAGGTGCCGGCCTATCGCGACGGGGTGGTGGAGATATTCGAATCGGGTGCGATCGTGCTGCATCTGGCGGCCAAATCTCCGATGCTGGCGCCGACCGACGAGGCCGGCCACGCGCGGATGACGACATGGGTGATCGCGGCGCTCAACTCGGTCGAGCCGCATGTGCAGGGCCTCGTCCACCTCGATGCGTTCCATGCCGGCGAAGCGTGGACGGTGGAGCGGCGGCCGCAGGTGGAGGCGATGCTGACGCGCCGGCTGGAGGCGCTGGCGGCATGGCTGGGCGACCGGGACTATCTGGAGGACCGCTTCACCGCCGGTGACCTGATGATGACGACGGTGCTGCGCGAACTGGTGGAATCGGGGTTCCTCGCGCGCTTTCCGACGCTGGACGCCTATATCGCGCGGTGCATGGCGCGCCCCGCCTTTGCGCGCGCGATGGATGCGCAGCTGCTCGCTTTTCAGGAGAATGCGCCGGCTGGAGCCTAGCCGGCGAGGCTGAGCGCCACCGCCTCCGCCACCTTGATGCCGTCCACCGCCGCCGAGAGGATGCCGCCGGCATAGCCCGCGCCCTCCCCCGCGGGGAACAGGTTGGCGGTGTTGAGGCTCCGATAATCGCGGCCGCGGGTGATGCGGACGGGGGAGGAGGTGCGCGTCTCCACCCCGGTCATTACCGCATCGGGATGATCGTAACCGCGGATCTGGCGGCCGAACACGGGCAGCGCCTCCCGCAATGCCGCCACCGCATAATCGGGCAGGCAATCGGCGAGATCGGCGGGGTGGACGCCGGGCTTGTAGGAGGGCACGACCTGCCCGAGCGCGGTGGACGGGCGCCGGGCGAGGAAATCGGCGACGCGCTGGCCGGGGGCGGCATAGCTTTCCCCGCCGGCCACATAGGCGCGCGATTCCCAATGGCGTTGCAGGGCGATACCGGCGAGCGGGTGGCCGGGATAGTCGCGCGCCGGATCGATGCCGACGACGAGGCCGGAATTGGCGTTGAACTCCTGCCGGGAATATTGGCTCATGCCGTTGGTGGCGACGCGCCCCTCCTCCGACGTGGCGGCGACCACCCGGCCGCCGGGGCACATGCAGAAGCTGTAGACGGTGCGGCCATTGCCACAGTGATGCGACAGGCTGTAGGCGGCGGCGCCGAGATCGGGGTGGCCGGCGCATGGGCCGAAGCGGGCGCGATCGATCCAGCCTTGCGGATGTTCGATACGGACGCCGATCGAGAAGGGCTTGGCCTCCATATGCACGCCGCGATCGTGCAGCATGTGGAAGGTATCGCGGGCGCTGTGCCCCACCGCCAGCACGACATGATCGGCGGCGAGATGGCCGCCATCATGCAGGTGCAAGCCTCGAATCCGACGCGTGCCTGCCGCGTCGGTGGCGATGTCGAGATCCTCGACCCGGCAGCCGAAGCGATATTCGCCGCCGAGCGCCTCGATCGTGGCGCGCATGCTTTCCACCATCGTGACGAGGCGGAAGGTGCCGATATGGGGGTGCGCCTCGACCAGTATCTCGGGCGGGGCGCCGGCCTTGACGAACTCGGTCAGCACCTTGCGGCCGAGGAAGCGCGGATCCTTGATCTGGCTCCACAATTTGCCATCTGAAAAGGTGCCGGCGCCGCCCTCGCCGAACTGGACGTTCGACTCCGGGTCCAGCACGCCGCGCCGCCACAGGCCCCAGGTGTCCTTGGTCCGTTCGCGCACCACCTTGCCGCGATCGAGGATGATCGGGCGAAAACCCATTTGCGCCAGGATCAGCCCGGCGAACAGGCCGCACGGCCCGGCGCCGATCACCACCGGACGCGGGCCGGCAAAGGCCGGCGGCGCGGTGACGGGGAAGCGGTAGGCGGTGTCGGGCGTCTGGCGGACGTGCGGATCGCCGGCGAAAGCGGCCAGTATGGCAGCCTCGTCGCGCAGGGCGACATCCACCGAATAGACCATCAGGATCGCGGACTTGCGCCGTGCATCGTTGGCGCGGCGGGCGACCTGCCACGAGAGCAGATCGGCCGGAGCGATGCCGAGTCGCGCGATGATCGCGGCAGGCAGCGCGTCGGCCGGGTGATCCAGCGGCAGCTTGAGTTCGGAGATGCGGAGCATGGCGTGCTCTAGCCGCCGTCGCGCGGTGGCGCCACCGGGCCGATGTGGCGAGTGCCGCGCGTCTCGGCGAGGCGCACCTGCCGCTCGCGTTCGGCGAAGCCGGCGCGGGCCTGCTCGTCACGCTCGCCGTGGCAGGCGGGGCAGCTGATCCCGACGACGTAGAGCGGCGACGCGCGATCCGCCGGGCCGACCGGGCGGCGGCAGCCGTGGCACAGCGCGTGACTGCCGGGGGCGAGCCCCTGCCCCACCGCGACGCGCTGATCGAACACGAAGCATTCGCCCTGCCAGCGGCTCTCTTCGGCGGGCACCGTTTCCAGATATTTGAGGATGCCGCCCTTCAGATGGTACACCTCGTCCACTCCTTCCGCCTTCAGGAATGCGGTGGCTTTCTCGCAGCGTATGCCGCCCGTGCAGAACATGGCGAACTTGGGCTGCGCCGCGCCCGCCGTCAGCTCCGCCCGGTGCGCGCGGAACCAGGCGGGGAAATCGCGGAAGGTGGGTGTGGCGGGATCGATCGCGCCGGCGAAGGTGCCGATGGCGACCTCATAATCGTTGCGCGTATCGATCAGGATCGTCGCCGGATCGGCGATCAGCGCGTTCCAGTCCTGCGGCGCGACATAATGGCCGACGCCCTGCAACGGATCGATCGCGGGCTCGCCCATCGTGACGATCTCCCGCTTGAGACGCACCTTCATGCGGTGGAACGGCATGGTCGCGGCCCGCGAGTCCTTGACCTCAAGATCGGCGCAGCCGGGCAGCGCGCGGATATGCGCGAGCACCGCTGCGATCGCATCGTCCGTGCCGGCGATCGTGCCGTTGATCCCCTCGGCGGCAAGCAGCAGCGTGCCGCATACGCCGCGCGCGCAGCAGACGGAGGCCAGCGGCGCGCGCAGCGCGGCGGCATCGGCGAACGAGGTGAAGCGGTAGAGCGCGGCGACGCGCACGGGCAGAGAGGGATCAGGCGTCGACATATCCGGCGGGCGGCTTTCGCCGCTATCCCGCATCCCTGCAATAGGCGGCGATCAGCGCGTCGGCCGCCCTGGCGAGCGCCGCCGACGGGCCTTGCGAGCCGGAGATGTGGCGGCTGGTGGAGGCACCCTCGATCAGCAAGGTGAGGCCATCGGCCAGCGTATCGGGATCGCAGCTGGACAGCCGCCGGGTGAGGTCGGCGATGCGGGCGTGCAGCTCGGCCTTGCACCCTTCGGACACGGCGCGAAGCGGATGATCCGGCTCAGGGAACTCCACTGCCGCGTTCATCACCGCGCAGCCGCGATAATCGGGGGTGGCGATATCGGCGGCGAAGAAGGCGACGATCGCGCGGATCTCGGCCTTCGGATCGCCGGCATGGCGGAGCGCGAGCGCATCCAGCGCGACCTTGGTCTGCTCCATCCGCTTCAGCAGGCAGGTGGAGACGAGATCGTCCTTGGAGGCATAGTTGCGGTAGAGCGTCGGCTTGGTCAGCCCGGTCTCGCTGACGATCTCATCCACGCCGACCGCGCGGATGCCGCGCCGGTAGAACAGATCACCGGCGACATCGCGCAGCCGATCGGCCGCCGATCGGCGCGGCGCCGCTTCGCAGCGAGCAATCTTTTCTTTGGCGGCCACGATGGCTGGCTCCTCTCGATCGCTTGACAATGTAACCGATCGGTACGCATGTCAAACACGTACCGGTCAGTCACATCTGACCGGCCATGTACGTGAAGGGGTATGAACATGGCCTATATGGATTTTCGGGGGATCGAGCCGGCCTTGGCCACCGGGCCCGCCGCACGACTCGGGGCGGGAGTCGATCCGGCTGCAACGGTGGCGGACTTCGCGCCGCTGGAATGGACGGTGATTTCGCTCGCCCGCCATGAGTCGCTTTCGGGCGTCACCGCGCCCGGCCGTGCCAGCCGCCTGCTGACGGTGCTGTTCGGCACCGAGCAGACCCGGCCGCTTGCCGATCCGAAGCTGGAGGCGCTGCGCAAGGTCGCCGTGTCGTTGTGGCATCGCCGCACGCCGCGCGGTGCCGCGATTGCTGGTTTCCGCCGCCACGGCTTCACCTCGGCGCATCTGGCGCTGTTGCGCGCGAACATCGCCGCCGTCGCGGGAGCGGTGCGGTGAACATGATCCAGAACGACCTGCTGCCGCCACCGCCGGTGGACGACACGACGCCCCGCCCCCGCCGCCGCCGCGCCAGGGCGCTGTGGCTGATCCCGCTGGCGCTGGCTGCCGGCATTGGGCTGAAGCTGCAATCGGGCGGAACGCCGGCGGCGGCCACGCCGGGGCCGCCCCCGGTCACGGTGACGCACCCGCTGCTGCGCGAGGTGGTGGAGTGGGACGATTATGTCGGCCGCTTCACCCCCAGCCAGACGGTGGAGGTGCGCCCGCGCGTATCCGGCGCGGTGACGGCGATCCGCTTCCGCGACGGCGACATCGTGCGCAAGGGCGACCTGCTGTTCGTGATCGATCCGCGCCCGTTCGCCGCCGCTTTGGCCGAGGCGCGGGCTGGCGTGGCGAGCGCCCGCAGCGCGCTGGCGCTGGCGCGCACCGATCTGGGCCGCGCCACCCGCCTGATCGCCGACGAGGCGGTCTCGGCCGGCGAGGTGGGTGCGCTGCGGGCGCGGGGGCAGGCAGCGCAGCCGGCGCTGGCGGCGGCCGAGGCGCGCGAGCGTGCCCGCGCGCTGGACATGGAGTTCACCAAGGTGCGCGCGCCGATCACCGGCCGCGTTTCCGACCGGCGGATCGACATCGGCAATCTGGTGGCGGGCGGCGATGGCGCGGGCGCGACCCTGCTGACGACGATCAACGCGCTCGATCCGATCTATTTCAGCTTCAGCGGATCGGAGGCGCTCTACCTGAAGGCACAGCGGCGCCATCAGGCCGGCGCCCCGCCCGCGACGGTGGAGATCCGCCTGCAGGACGAAGCGGCCTATCGCTGGCGCGGCAGGATCGACTTCACCGACAACGGGCTGGACAGCGGATCGGGCACGATCCGCGCCCGCGCGGTGCTGGCCAACCCCGATTATTTTCTGACGCCCGGTCTGTTCGGCAACATGCGGCTGGCGGGCAGCGGCACGGTGCGCGCGATGCTGGTGCCGGACGAGGCGATCCAGACCGATCAGGCGCGCAAGACGGTGCTGGCGGTGGGGCGCGACGACGTGGTGGTCGCGCGGCCGGTGGAGCTTGGCCCGGTGGTGGACGGGCTGCGCGTGATCCGATCGGGGCTGCGGCCGCAGGATCGCATCGTCATCGCCGGCATCCAGAATGCGGCACCCGGCGCCAAGGTGCTGCCGCACGAGGGGACGCTCGCGCCGGTCGCGGCGGAGGCCACGCCGATCTCCGCCCCCATCGCCACCCAGGCGACGTTCGCCACCGCGCGCTGACCCCACGCCCGGGTGGCAGCGGCAGGCCGCTTTGCCGCCCGGGACATTTCAGGACATATCATGCGCCTTTCCCGCTTCTTCATCGATCGCCCGATCTTCGCAGGCGTGATCGCGGTCGTCATCACGATCATCGGCGCGATCGCCTATTTCGCGCTGCCGGTATCGCAATATCCCGAGATCGTGCCGCCGACCGTGACCGTATCGGCCACCTACCCCGGCGCCTCGGCCGAGACGGTGGCGGAAACCGTATCCGCGCCGATCGAGCAGGAGATCAACGGCGTCGACAACATGCTCTACATGCATTCGCAGTCGACCGGCGACGGCAATCTGACGATCACCGTGACCTTTGCGATCGGCACGAACCTGGATGCGGCGCAGGTGCTGGTGCAGAACCGCGTGGCGATCGCCGAGCCGCGCCTGCCGGAGACGGTGCGGCAGCTGGGCGTGGTGACGCGCAAGACGTCGCCCGATTTCCTGATGGTGGTGAACCTGCAATCGCCCGACGGCTCGCTCGATCGCGGCTATGTCTCCAACTATGCGCTGACGCAGGTGCGCGACCGGCTGAGCCGGATCGAGGGCGTGGGCGACGTGCGGCTGTTCGGCGCGCGGGATTACGGAATGCGGATCTGGATCGATCCGGGCCGCGCCGCCGCCCTGAACCTGACGGCGGGCGAGATCGTGGCCGCTTTGCGCGCGCAGAACGTGCAGGTGGCCGCCGGCACGATCGGCCAGCCGCCCTACGATACGGGCCAGGCCTTCCAGCTGAACGTGGAGACGCAGGGGCGGCTGACCGATCCGGCGCAGTTCGCCGACGTGGTGATCCGGTCCGACGCCGGCGGGCGGCAGGTGCGCGTGTCCGACGTGGCGCGGGTGGAGCTGGGCGCGCAGGATTATGGCGTGAACACCTATCTGAGCGGCAGGCCGACGGTGCTGCTGGGCGTGTTCCAGCGCCCCGGATCGAACGCGCTGGCCGCCGCCGCCGGCGTGCGCCAGGCGATGGAGGATGCTGCGAAGCGTTTCCCCAAAGGGCTCGAATATAGCGTCATCTACAACCCCACCGAGTTCATCAGCCAGTCGATCGACGCGGTGAAGCACACCCTGCTGGAGGCGGTGGTGCTGGTGGTGATCGTGATCCTGGTGTTCCTGCAAAGCTGGCGCGCCGCAATCATCCCGGTGATCGCCATCCCGGTGTCGCTGATCGGCACCTTCGCGGTGCTGGCGGCGCTGGGTTTCAGCCTGAACAACCTGTCGCTGTTCGGGCTGGTGCTGGCGATCGGCATCGTGGTGGACGATGCGATCGTCGTCGTCGAGAATGTCGAGCGCAATCTGGAGCATGGCTTCTCGCCGCTGGAGGCGGCGCGGGTATCGATGGACGAGGTATCCACCGCGCTGGTCGCGATCGTGCTGGTGCTGTGCGCGGTGTTCGTGCCGACGGTGTTCCTCAGCGGCATATCGGGCGCCTTCTACCGCCAGTTCGCCGTGACGATCGCGACGGCGACGATCATCTCGCTGATCCTGTCGCTCACTTTGTCGCCGGCGCTGGCGGCGATGCTGCTGCGCCCGAAAGGCGAGGCGCATGAGGGCAATCGCTGGCAGCGGCTGGCGCGCCGCGCGGGCGATCGCTTCAACCACGGCTTCGCGCGGATGAGCGAGGGCTATGGCCGGCTGACCCTGTTTCTGGTGCGGCAGCCGAAGAAGGTGCTGATCGCCTATGCCGCGCTGATCGGGCTGACCGTGGCGATCTTCTCGGTGACGCCGACCGGCTTCATCCCGGCGCAGGATCAGGGCTATTTCCTCGCCGTGGCGCAGCTGCCGCCGGGATCGTCGGTGGCGCGCAGCGATGCGGTGCTGCGCAAGCTGGCGGCGCGCATCCTGCCGGTGGCGGGGATCAAGGGTGCCGTGATGCTGGCGGGCTTCGACGGGCCGAACCAGTCGATCGCCCCGAACATGGCCGCCGCCTATTTCCCGTTCAAGACGTTCGAGGAGCGCGCGAAGATCGGCACCAACTTCGCCAAGATCCTGGCCGATGCGAAGGCGGCGACCGCCGACATCAACGAGGCGAACATCTTCTTCGTGCCGCCGCCGCTGGTGCAGGGCATGGATACGGGCGGCGGCTACCGCATGATGGTGGAGGACCGCGAGGCACGCAGCTATGCCGCGCTCGGACACGCGGCGGCCAAGCCGATCGACGCGGCGCACCACGACGCGACGCTGGCCGGCGTGTTCACCTTCTTCGAAACCGCCACGCCGCGCATCTTCGCCGATATCGACCGGCGCAAGGCGGACATGCTGGGCGTGCCGCCGGAGCGCGTGTTCGAGGCGTTGCAGGTGTATCTGGGATCGGCCTTCGTCAACGATTTTAACCTGCTGGGCCGCACCTACCGGGTGACGGCGCAGGCCGACGCGCCCTATCGCAATTCGGTGGCGAACATCGCCGACCTGAAGACGCGATCGGCGAGCGGCGCGATGGTGCCGATCGGTGCCGTCTCCACCTTCCGCGACAAGACCGGACCGTACCGGGTGATCCGCTACAACATGTTCCCGGCGGTGGAGATACGCGGCGATACGGCGCCCGGCCATTCGAGCGGCCAAGCGCTGATCGCGATGGAGAAGATCGCCGACGAGACGCTGCCCAAGGGCTATGACCATGAATGGACCGGCATCGCCTTCCAGCAGAAGGCGGCGGCCAGCACGGCGGGCATCGTGTTCGGCATGGCCGTGCTGTTCGTGTTTCTGGTGCTGGCGGCGCAATATGAAAGCCTGATGCTGCCGCTGGCGATCGTGCTGATCGTGCCGATGTGCCTGCTGGCGGCGATGATCGGGGTGAATCTGCGCGGGCAGGACAATAATATTCTCACCCAGATCGGCCTGATCGTGCTGATCGCGCTGGCCGCGAAGAACGCCATCCTGGTGGTGGAGTTCGCCCGGCAGGCCGAGGAGCAGGACGGCCTTTCCCCGATCGAGGCGGCGGTGCGCGCCGCGCGGGACCGGCTGCGGCCGATCCTGATGACGAGCTTCGCCTTCATCCTGGGCACGGTGCCGCTGGTCATCGCCAGCGGCGCGGGCGCCGAGTTGAGGCAGGCGCTGGGCACCGCCGTGTTCTTCGGGATGATCGGGGTGACGGGCTTCGGCCTGCTGTTCACCCCGACCTTCTACGTCGTCTGCCGCACGCTGTCGCAGCGGCTCGCCCGGCGGCGATCGGCGCCGCCCGCCGCCACCCTGATGCCCGCCGAATAGGAACAGAGGCCATGAAGCCCGCTTTCTCGCTCATCCCCGCCTTGCTGCTGTCCGCCTGCGCGGCGGGGCCGGATTATGCGCTGCCGGTCACGCCGAAGGCGGCCGACGCGCCGTTCATCGGCAGCGCCGCCGCCTCCGTCTCCACCGCCGACGCGGAGGATGCGTGGTGGCGGCTCTACCGCGATCCGGTGCTGGACGGGCTGATCGCCGATGCGCTGGCGGCGAACACCGACATTCGCGTGGCGGCCGCCAACCTCGCGCGGGCGCAGGCGGCGTTGCGCGGCGCGCGATCGGATCGCCTGCCGCAGACCGACATACAGGCGAGCACCAATTACGGCCGCGTCGCCGAGCGCCAGACCATCCCCGGCACCGATCGCGAAGGCTGGGTGGTGGATGCCGGCATCGCCGTTTCCTACGAGGTGGACCTGGCCGGCCGGGTCAGCCGATCGATCGAGGCGGCGCGCGGCGACGTGGGTGCCGCCGCCTACGATGCCGATGCCGTGCGCGTGGCGATCGTGGCGCAGACGACGCAGGCCTATGTCGATGCCGCCTCCTCCGCCGCGCAGGCGGCGGTGGCGGAGCGGATCGTGGCGCTGCTCGACCAGTCGCTGCGGCTGACCGGCAAGCGCGCCGAGGCGGGCCGCGCCACCCAGCTGGACGTGGCCCGCATCGCCACCCTGCGCGAGCAGCGCCGGGCGCTGGTGCCGCCGCTGCTGGCGCAGCGCGAAAGTGCGCTGTTCCGGCTGGCCACGCTGACCGGTCGCGCGCCGCGCGACCTGCCGCCGGCGGCGACCATGCGGACGACGACGCCGGCGATCGACCGGGCGATCCCGATCGGCGACGGCGCCGCCTTGCTCTCCCGCCGGCCTGACGTGCGCGCCGCCGAGCGGCGGCTGGCGGCGGATACCGCGCGGATCGGGGTGGCCACCGCCGAACTCTATCCGCGCATATCGCTGGGCGGATCGATTGGTTCGACCGGCGCGGGGCTGAGCGACCTGTTCGGCGGCGGGCCGCTGCGCTTCCTGCTGGGGCCGCTCATCAGCTGGTCCTTCCCCAATCAGGCGGCGGCGCGCGCCCGGATCGCCGGGGCAAAGGCGGAGACGCAGGCCTCGCTCGCCCGCTTCGACGGCACGGTGCTGACCGCGCTGGAGGAGACCGAGACGGCGCTTGCCCGCTATGGCCGAGAGCTGGAACGGCGGCAGGCGCTGGGCGCCGCGCGCGATCAGGCGAGCAAGGCCGTCCGCATCACCCGCGCCCGCCAGCGCGAGGGACAGATCGACTTCCTCGACGTGCTGGATGCCGAGCGCACCTCGGCCGACGCCGAGGCCGATCTGGCGGCCAGCGACGCGCGGGTGGCGCTGGCGCAGGTGGACCTGTTCCGCGCGCTAGGCGGCGGATGGCAGACGGCAGGGTAGCGCCCAAGTTTCTGGAAAGGCGCCGTAACCCTATTGTCATGTCGGGCGTTGGCCGGCGGTGACGTTCTTCGAAAGCCTGCTCGCCCTGCTGCTCGCGGCGATCCTGCTGCTGCAGGTGTCCCGCCGGCTTTCCTTGCCATATCCAGCGATGCTGGCTGCGGCGGGGGTGGGGCTGGCCTTCGTTCCCGGCGCGCCGCAGATCGAGCTGGATCCGGAGACGGTGATGGCGCTGTTCATCGCGCCGGCGCTCCTGGACGCCGCCTTCGACTTTCCGGCGGGCGTGGTGTGGCGGCTATGGCGGCCCCTGTTCTCGCTGGCGGTGCTGGCGGTGCTGCTGACCGCGGCGACCGTCGCGTGGATCGGCTGGGCCTTTGCCGGCCTGCCGATCGCCGCCGCGCTGGCGATGGGCGCGATCGTGGCGCCGCCGGATGCGGTGGCGGCCACCGCTTTGCTGAACAACGTCTCTTTGCCCCGCCGAACGCTGGCCGTGCTGAAGGGCGAGAGCCTGCTCAACGACGCGAGCGCGCTGCTGCTGTTCAGCGCCGCCGTGGCGGTGCAGCGACATGGCGGAATCGACGGCACGATCGCGTTGCAGCTGGGGCTGGAGGCGCCGGGCGGTATCGCCCTCGGCATCGGTCTCGCCGTCCTTTACCGGCGCGTGATGCGGTTCGTCACCGGCACGCTGGGCGGCAACCTGCTGGAGTTCGTCAACACATTCTGGGTGTGGATCATCGCAGAGCGGCTGCACCTGTCGGCGGTGCTGTGCGTGGTGGCGTTCGCCATGACGATCGCGCGATCGGCAGCGCTGCGGCAGGCGCCGCGGGTGCGGGTGCATTCCTATGCGGTGTGGGAAACGGTGGTGTTCCTGCTCAACGTGTTCGCCTTCCTGCTGATGGGGATGCAGGTGCGCACGATCGTCGGCCGGATGGAGCCGGCGCGGCTGGAACATGCGCTGGGCATCGCCGCGCTGGTGGTGGCGGGCGTGGTGATCGTCCGCATCGCGTGGGTGCTGATCTACAACCGGCTGACCAAGCATGTCGATCGCCTGCGCGGCGATCTGGAGCCGGCGACGCTGGCGCAGGGGCTGGTGGTCGGCTGGTGCGGGATGCGCGGGCTGGTGACGCTGGCCACCGCCTTCGCCCTGCCCGGCAACTTCCCGCAGCGCGACCTGATCGTGCTCACCGCCTTTTCGGTCGTGCTGGCGACGTTGGTGGTGCAGGGCATGACGCTGATGCCGCTGATCCGCTGGCTCAAGCTGGACCGGTGCGAGGACGAGGATGCCGAGCTTGCCGCCGCGCGCGTGGCGCTGGCCGACGTTGCGCTGGGCACGCTGGACGGCAAGGACGGGGCCGAGGCGGAGCATCTGCGCCACGGCTATGGCATCGAGCGCGCGGCGGTGGCTGATCCGCCCCGCCCCGAGGCGCTGCAACGGCGACGGGCGCTGGGCCTGGCGGCGATCGATGCGGAGCGCAAGCGGCTGGAGACGCTGCGCGCGGAGCATGAGATCGGCCCCGACGCCTATGACGTGTTGCAGGAGGAGCTGGACTTCAGGGCATTGGCGCTCACCACCGAGGACAAGCGCCATATCGAGCCGAGTTGATCTACCAGCTCTTCCCTTCGGCCTTCGACAGCTTCACGTAGGGCACGAACTTGCCGAGCCCGACAAAGCCGGTCTGGAAGCGGCTGCCGCGATCGATCAGCCTCACCGTATCGATGCTGCACAATTGCGAGCTGTGGGTATCGGTGACGAGGATATCGTCCCAGCCGAGCGACGACGCGCCCACCGGTGGCCGGTTGAGGTACAGGCGGCCGCCATTGGTTTCGTACAGGATCGCGGTGCGATCGACGATCTGGCTGGAGCGGATATCGCGCAGGTTGATGCAATCGACCGGCGGGCCGGCGACGCGGCCTTCGACCGCCTTGGCGATCTGAGCCTCGGGGGCGAGCCGGGTGGCGGCTGAGGCGGCGGCGCCGGTGGCGAGTAATGCGGCAGCGATGGCGATGGCGATGGGGATCAGGCGCATGGGGATAGTCCTATCAGGAGCATGCACGATCCCTGCTCCAGCGCCGCTGAACCGGGGCTGACCGCGCCGCCGGATCATGGTCGCATCGCGCGTCGAGCGCCTTATACCAGGCTATGACGACGTGAGTGCCCATCATCGAGGAGAGAGACGATGAACTATGTCGACGGCTTCGTCCTGGCGGTGCCGGCCGCCAACAAGGCGGCGTATATCGCCCACGCCACTGCGATGCTGCCGCTGCTGAAGGAGTGCGGCGTGCTGCGGCTGGTGGAATGCTGGGGCGACGACGTGCCCGACGGCAGCGTCACCGACTTCCGTCGCGCGGTGCAGGCCAAGGAGGATGAGGTGGTGCTGTTCTCCTGGATGGAATGGCCATCGAAGGCAGCGCGCGAGGCGGGGGTGCAGCGGATGATGGACGATCCGCGCATGGCGGACATGGCGATCCCGTTCGATGGCAAGCGCATGATCTTTGGCGGGTTCCAGCCGATCCTGGACGGCTGAGCCGCAAGCCGTCGCCGGTCAGGCCAGCGCCATTCCGCCCAGTTCGACGATGATCGCGACGGCGGTCGGCGTGGCGGCGAGCAGCACGGTCCGCCGATCGGGGCGACATGCGGGATCGCGCCGCATGTCGGCGGCGGCCATCACCAGCGCGAGTGCTGCGGCGAGCATCGTCCAGAGATTGTAGCGCAGATCGGGCGCGACGCTGACGATCGCATAGGCGCCGCCATAGCCGAGCGCCGACGCCGCGAGGCCGAGGACGAACCGGCGGGACGGCAGCCGCCAGCCGACTATCAGCAGGCCGAGCGCCACCGCCAGCCATGTCGCGGGCCGGCCGAGCGGCGACCACGCCATCGTCCGCGCGCCGCGCAGCACCAGGCGGGTGCCGTCATTGATGGCGAAGCGCAGGCCGTAGGGGTTCGGCTGCGACATGACGTAGACCGCATCGTCCGGCACGCGCCCGACATAGAGGCGGATATTCTGGTTGAAATGGCTCAGCCGGTGCCGCAGCCACGCCCCCGGGGCGGCGGCGATGGCGTGCAGCCACACGCCCGTGGGCGACAGATGCCGCGCCGTGACATGATCGAACAGCGCATCCTCGACCCGGTTGCAGGCGTCGGCGAACTTGGGGTTATATTGGCGCGGATCATAGCATTCGGCGGTCACTCGCCGCGCCGTCGCGGGATCGAGATTGGGATAAGCGGTGGCATCGCCCTGCGCAACGATGCCACCCAGATCGAAATTGACGAGCGAGAAGATGGGCTGCGCGCGGTGCGGCCGCAGCCACACGCTGTCGATCAGGACGCTGCCGCACGCCAGCAGCGCGAGCGCGGCCAGCAGCGCCAGCGGCAGGCGCAGCGGCCGATTCGTCCAGCGCGGCGGCAGCAGCGCCACCAGCAGCGGGGCGGTGGCGAACACCGCGTTCATCCGCACCGCGCTGGCGAAGACGAGCAGCAGCACGGCGGCGATGCGCGACGCCCGGCCGCCCGCCAGGATCAGGCCGGTGGCGAGCAGGCAGCAGGCGGCGAGCAGCGGATCCTTCAGGATCGCGCCCATCTGCCCGAACGGGATCGGCGTCGCCGCGACCAGCACGGCCGCTGCCATCGCCAGCGTCTGCCCGCGCTGGCGCAGCGCATCGGCGATCAGCGCGAAGCCGCCCCAGTAGAGCAGGCCATCGAACAGCAGCACCGGCGCCGTTCCCGGGCCGAGCGGCATCAGCTGGCGCCACAGCCATGCCGTCGCCGGTGGGTGCCAGTCGTCATAGCGACCGGCCAGCGCCTGCCCCCACTGAAATTCCGTATCAGGGGTAATCACGCCCCAGTGGAACGCCCACACCTGACCGGCGAACAGCAGCCCCAGCGCCAATGCCAGCGGCCACGCGGGAAACGCCGGACGCCGCTCAGCGATTGGCGACACGCCCGCTCCGCTCCAGCTTGCCCCAGCCGACGCTCGGCCCGCGCAGCGCCTGCACGAT